>CAZOCQ010000053.1:0-15825 GCA_964578335.1 uncultured Desulfobacca sp. | reverse complement strand
CAGCCGGGTGCAAAACTCCTGGCGGCGCACCACCACCGTGCCGTTCACCACCTGGAAGACCACCGCGTCGGCCGGGCGGGGCCCCCGCCCCAGCCGGGCCTCGTCGCAGTTGCCCAGGTGGTACTCGCACATGGTGACGCAGATGCCGCAACCGTTGCACTTTTCCGCGTCGATGCTCATGCCCGGGGCCGCCGCCGGGGCGGCGCCCAGCAGTTCCTGCAAGGCCTCGATGAAGCCGGCGAAATCCGGCTCGTGCAACACCGGGCAGTCTTCCGCAGCCAGTTCAAAGCGCCCCAGCGCCGCGGCGAACTCCCCGCAGGTCAGGCCGCACTGGCCGCAATCGCTGCCGGGCAAAAATTCCAGGAGTTCCTCCACCGTTGCCATTAGGTTTTTCGTTTTTCGTTTTTGGTTTTTCGCTAAAAGAACAGCGCCGTTTTGGCCCACACAGGCGGGACTCCCATGCCACCTGCCCTTAACTTTAAACTTTGAACGTTGAACTTTAAACTCTCAATCCAGCCCCACCCAGGCCCCGCCCAGTGCATCGGCCACCCAGAGATTCTCCGGGCGGATACTGCGATACCGGCAAATTTCCGCCAGCCGCGGCGTCTCCGCCGCCCCGGCCCGCCGGTAATAGGTGGCCTTGGGGACCTCCGGCTGCGCCAATTCAAAATCCTCGATGACCACTTCCCCGGCTTTTATCAGGGTGCGGCAGCGGCTCAGGCTCGCGGCCCATTGGCCGGCAGCGGCCTCCGGGTCCAGGTCGAACAGGGCCACGTCGGCCCGGGCCCCGGGCCTTAGGTGCCCCCGGTCCGCCAGGCCCAGAATCCGGGCCGGCAGGGTGCGGGTGGCCCGGACCCAATCGGAGAGGGAAAATTCCCGGTCCGGCAGATTCCCCTCCGGACGGGCGGCCCGGTCGCAAAGCATGGAAAAATACCGGGGAAAGGCCATAGCCGGGTTCCCCATCGGGCCGTTCAGGGAAAACGCCAGCCCCTCCCCCTGATATTGCAGGACCAGGCGCAGCGCGTCAAGCGCGCCGTTGCCCTGGGCCTCCGGGTTAAGGTCCAGGGGGTGATACCAGCCCAGGTCGATTTTCACCGGCATCCCGGCGGGCGGACCGGGAACCGCGGGGGCCGGGAATCCCAGGTCGGCGGTGCCGCCCTGGGCCAGGTGGGCCAGGGCCGCCTCCAGCCGGCGTTCATCGGTTACCGCCCGGCCCAGGGCGGCCAGATGAAAGACCCGCGGTTCCGGCAAGGGCGCCTCCAGGACCTCCGGGGCGGCCTCCAGGTGAAAGCGCAAATCGCACTCCAGGGCCAGCCGGGTCAGGGTCTCCAGGGTCCGGGCCATATCCAGGGTGCGGTGGGAGTAAAATTCCTGACGGTAGCGCACAAAGGGTTCCACCAGCCGCAAGTCCAGGGCGCGGGTCTTTTCCTGCAAAGACCTGATGGTCCGGCCCAGTTCCTCCAGGGAGCCGGGGGACTTCAGGTAGTCGTCCAGGTCCCGCAGATTCAAGACCAGGGAGGCCGAGGTGTCCACCACCGGGAGGGCGGCCAACTGGCGATGCACGTAACCGGCGGTGTAGAGCGTCAGGAAAGGCTCATGGACATGGGTGTAACCTAAAGACGCATATAAATATCCCAGTTCCCGGAGAGAAGGAAACCGGCGCCACAGACGGAGGAAATTGAGGCCATAGGTCGCCGCTTGGCCGCGCAGATCGAGGCCGGCCGGGATGACGATTTGGCCCCGGGCCTCGATGACCCGGTCCGGCCTGGCCAGGTGGGCGACGATGCGGTCCCCCTGGATAAAAAGATCCTGCCGGGCCCCGTCCATCCCCTGGGCCGGATCGTACAAGCGGCCGCCGGTGATCTTGAGCTTCATTCAAATCGCCTTCATCAGGTCCAGGAGCACCTCCCGGTCGGGGGGCAAGGCCGTAGGCAGCAGTTGCTTCAAGACCAGGGGCAGCCCGTCCATCCGATAAGCCACTTCGGCGGCCTCCAGGCCGGCCAGCGCGGTGGGGAACACCACTCGGGAGCAGGCGGTGGTGCGGTTGGCAAAGGGGCTCAGTGAGACCACCGGCACCCGGCGCTGCTGCAGGGCCAGGCTGTGCTCCTCCGGCAGAAACCAAAACAGGTCGGCCCCGACCACCAGGATGGCGTCAAATTCCTCAACATCCACCGGCTCCGCAGAGGTCAGCACCCCGCCCTCCCGGCCGAAATCCGGGGCTTCCGGGGCGCCCACCTCGTTGAGTAGTAACTGGTAAAGCCCGCCGGAGTTGAAATCGCCGGACAGGGGAAAGAGCACGAAGGGCCGCTGCTCGCCCAGTTGGGCCGCCAGTTTGCCCAATTCTCCGAGCACCGCAAAGCCCTGGTGATAAGCAGCCCCCCGTCCGAAGAAGATGACCCCGAATTCCGCCTGGGAGAGAAATTTGGTCAGTTTTCTGGTCCCTTTGACCGCCCGCCCCGGCCCCGGACGGCCTTGCAGATGTTCCCGGAGGTCTTGCAGAAGCTGCAACTCCTGGCCGGGTTCGATCTGGACGAATACTTGGCAGGATTTGGCCAGTTCGGTCCGGTAGAGATCCACCGCCGCCACCTGCCGGTCTTCCACCCCCCGTTCGGTGAAGCGCCCCCGGGCAAAGACGCTGTAACGCACCAGGTGGCGGGGGCAGGAGTGGAGGGGGTTGGCCCCCCAGAAGAGCACCGCGTCGGCCTCATCCCGGATCACTTCCAGGGGCGCCCAGTAAAGGCCGTGCTTTTGCAGGCTGCGATAATAGGGGGCTTTAAAGGCCAGGTCGGCCGGCTCCAGCCGGGCCTTGAGTTTCCGGGCCAGTTGCAGGGCCGCTTCCTGGGCCCAGGAACCGGTGTTGGTGAGGCCGTAAATTAAAGGGCGCCGGGCTTGGCTGAGGATTGCGGCGGCCTGTTCCAGGGCGGCGGCGTACGTCACCCCCTGAAGCCGGCCATTGAGCCGCGCCAGGGGTTCCAGGAGGCGGCGGCGCTCTTTTTTCGGATGGAATCGCTGGTAAGGAAAGAACCGGCTCAGCCCCCAGAGGCAGACGTTGGCCACCTCCTGGAGTTCCCCTCCGGCCAGGGCCACGTCCAGGTCGTCACACAGACAGCCGCACCCGGTGCAGATAATGGATTGCTGAGCTGCTTCCACTTTTCCTTACACCCAAGCTGGTATAGACTTAAATATATACTACCATTATTAGCGGGCGCTGCCCAGATGAAAAGGAGCTTGGGGTAGAAAAGGTCAATGGCCTGAGTAGCCGTGGCCTTATGGCTTTGGAGCTACCGGCTCTCCTGCAGCAGCCGTTCCGCCTCCCGCTGGCGCTTTTCCGCGTCCCGCCGGCGCTTTTCGGCGTCTTGACGCTTTGCGCCGATATCCTGCTGGCGTTTTTGCAACTGCTCCCGGGTTTCCCACTGTTCCTGATACTTCTGCTCCATTTGGCGGCGTTGCTGTTCAGTCATGTCACCTGAACCGCTTTGGGCGCAGGCGGTGCCCCCGAATTCAAGATAACCGGGTAGCAATAATAACCCAATCAACATAAGACTGATCAAGCCTGTCATCCTGGTCATTAGCCTTCTCCTTACCAAGACAGCCCTACGGCTGGTTGAGGAAGAGTTAACCACAGAGGCACAGAGGGCTTATGGAGGGGCAAAAGGGAAAAAGGGGAAAGGGGAAAAAGGATAACACCATACCTGAGGCACATCTTTTTCCTTTTCCCCTTTTATCCTTTTCGCCTTTTCCCCCTCCTTTTACTCTGTGGTCTCCGTGTCTCTGTGGCAAATCATTTTTCATCACCGGAATTTGGCGGGCACGGCCCGCCCTATTGAACGGCTCACGGCTTACTGCTCACTATCGAAATCTCTCCCCGCTCCCCCAAATTTCCCTGCACCCGAAAGGTCGGCCCCAAAAACTGCTCGATGACCCAGATATTGGTGAGCAGATGCGAGGTGATCTCGGCCGTGACCAGAGACGAGGGCCCCCGGGCCTGGGCCAGGTACAAGACGATCTGGTCCGCCAGGTGAGGGTCCACCGCGGCCTGGCGCTGCCTGAAGGTGAGGTAGGCGTCCGCCGCTTCGTCCGCCACCGTTTCCGCGGGTTTGCCCCGGGCCCCGAGGACGTCGAAGCCGGCCCGGGGGCCCCAGAGAAAGACCAGGCTGCCGGGGTCCTTGCCGTCGGCGCTGACCAGCTCCACCGGCAACTTTGGGCCCAGGCGCTCCCGCAGGCGGCTTGCCTGGCGCCGGGCCACGTGCTCCGGCAGGCGGTTGGCGGCCGACAAAGCCCGAAAGCCGGCGGGGTCGGGCGGGGTTTGCCAGGTTGTCCCGGTGAGCTCGGGGGCGGGATTGATGGTCAGCCGTAGCTCGCCGCCGCCCCGGGGGTACCAGCCCCAGCGTTCCAGGCTCATGGTCACCCGGGCCCCCAATTGGGCCAGGGCCGGCCCGAAGACGTGCATCAGATAATGGGCCGTAGGGCTCCAGGGCACGTGGGTGCCGCCCCGGAGTACCAGGCTGGAAGGCCCGCGGCTGTGCAGCAGCGGCGGCAGCAAAGCCTGGGCTATGAGAGTGACGGACCCGGCGCTGCCGGTTTTTTCCGCCACGTCGAAAAGGTACGACCCCGGCAGGGGGTCCCGGGGCTTGAAGGTGAGTTTCTGGCTGTGCAGCTCGTCGCCGCTGACCTCGGCCCTGGTGATCCGGGCCAAGGCCCGCACCGCGGTGAGGTGCTGGGGCCTCAACCCGGGCTTGGGGCGGCCGGCCCGGAGGCGCTCGATCCGGATCGGCGCCCCCAACCTGGCGGCCAGGGACAGAGAGGTGCGCAGAATCTGGCCGCCCCCCTCCCCGTAAGAACCGTCCAAGTGCAGCATTACTCTAAGATGAAGATCACCTCAAACTTGACCCGGTAGGTGGCGATTTTATTATCCTTGACCGAAATTCGTTGCTCCAAGAGGCGCAGTCCGGTGATCCCCCTCAAGGTCTCAGTGGCTCGCTGGAAGCCGACCTGGAGAGCATCTGCGAAGCTGACGGGGGATTCGGCGATGGCCTGGGTAACCCTGGCGACCTGCTCAGACATGGGCTTTCCTCCTTATAGGCTCAGGGTGGTGGCCCTTGCGGGCCGCCTCCCCGCCGTCCACCTCGACTGTCGTTAATCCAGGATGAAGATGACCTCCAGTTTTACCCGGTAGGTATTGATTTTGTTCTCTTTGACGGAGACCCGCTGCTCCACGATGCGCAGGCCGGTGATCCCCCGCAGGGTGCTGGCGGCCCGGTTGAAGCCGACCTGCACCGCGTCCTCAAAACTCTTGGGAGATTCCGCAATGATGTGGGTTACCCTGGCGACATTGGTACCTGCAGACATGATTGTTCCTCCCTTTGGGTTGGTCCGGCCTGGACCGCCGGTTCGGGCTGAACGCCCAAGGCGCCGCCCGCATTCTTAAAAAATAATTTCGATTATCGACAATGCAAGGGAGGGTAAAAGGCAGTTTTCATTTTTCAGTTTTTAGTTTCGATTAGTAAACGACCGTTGCCGCGGAGGGACCCGTTGCCCAGGGCTTACCAAAAACTAAAAACTTAAAACTATCTTTGATAGGGGATGGGGTCGGACAGGCCCGCGGCCGCGAAGCCCTTGAGGCGCAGCCGGCAGGAGGAGCAGCGGCCGCAGGCCGCCTCTTCATCGGTATAGCAGGACCAGGTGAGTTCCAGTGGGGCCTTCAGTTCCAGCCCCAGGCGGATGATGCCGGCCTTGTCCAGGTTAATCAGGGGGGTGTGGAGGCGGATCTGGGTTTCCGGACGCGTGCCCAGCTCAATCAGTCGGTTAAAAGCCTCGAAATACTCCGGCCGGCAGTCGGGGTAGCCGGGGCCATCCAGGTAATTGGCCCCGATAAAAATCGCCGCGGCCCCCAGCACTTCGGCCCAGGCTACCGCGGCCGCCAGCAGGTTGCTGTTGCGGAAGGGCACGTAGGTGGAGGGAATCCCCGGCGGCTCGGTTTCGTCGGTGGGCACCGCCAGATGCAGGTCAGTGAGGCTGGAGCCGCCGATGCCCCCCAGATAATGCAGGGCCGCCTCCAGGGTATGGGCGGCCCGGAAAAAGGCGGCCTGCTCCCGAAAGGCTTTCAGCTCCCGGTGCACGGTGCGCTGGCCGTAATTGGCGTGAAAACAGGCCAGCTCAAAATCCCGCCGGGCCGCGGCCGCGGCCACGCAACTGTCCAGCCCGCCGCTCATCAGAACAACTGCGAGGGTTTTTCGTTTTTCGTTTTCCGTTTTTGGTGAACTGACAGAAATCACATTAAAATCCTTACTTCTCTGAGGCTCAGGATATTAGCGAAAGGAAATGATTCATATTTTAACAACCGCGTTCAGAATAGGTTTTTTACGAAAAACCAAAAACCAAAAACGAAAAACGAAAAACCAAAAACCATCCTTACTTCCCCCGCGCCTCCGCGCCCCACAAATATTTGTGCAGTTGCAGGTTGAGCCGCAAAGGCAGGCCGCTCTCCAGGATCCAAGCCGCGGCGGCCGCCGGCGGCACCTGGCCGAAGACCGGGGAAATGAGCAGCGGCAGGCGCCCGGCCAGGCCGTAATCCTGCACCACCTTTGCGGCCCAGCGGAAATCGTCCCGGCTGCTGATGACGAATTTGACCTCATCTTGGACGGTGAGGCGCTCCAGGTTGGGCCAGTAATTCTCCGCCGCCATGCCGCTGCCCGGGCACTTCAGGTCCACGATGCGGCGCACCCGGCCATCCACCCCGGCGATGGGCCGGGAGCCGTTGGTCTCCAAACAGACCTCCAAACCGACCTCGGCCAAGGCCGTCAACAGCGGCAGGGTCGCTTCCTGCAGCAGGGGTTCGCCTCCGGTCACCAGCGCCAGCCGGCTGGGGCAGGCAGCGGCGGCGGCCACCAGGTCCGCCACTGCCATCACCCGCCCGCCCTCATAAGCATAGGTGGTGTCGCAGTAACGGCAGCGCAGATTGCAGCCCGTCAGCCGGATGAAAAAGGCCGGCAGGCCCACCCGGGTGGATTCGCCCATGAGGCTGTAAAAGGTTTCGCAGACCTGAAGTGTCATAGCCGCCAGAATTGAAAAGTTGTGAGCTTTTCATTAATTATCCGCCTTGGGGATGATTTAGGCAACAGGTAAAACCGTCACGGAACCCTCCGGCAACCTCGCGGTGGGGTCCCACCGGGTCGCGGCCCATGCTCTCCCCTTGCTCTCTTCTACCCTCCGGCAAGCCTCTAATTGTGCGAATATTCACATAATTTTTCCGTTGCGTTCTCCTCCCCCCGGACTTAAAATATATCCGTTTTCGAGGGAGGGGGAATGAGTCAACCGGGCCCGCCGCTGCCGGTCAAACCGGTGGTCAGCATGCTGTTGGCCCGGCGGGAGCTGGCCCCGGCGGTGGTCGAGACCCTGAGCGGGCACCTGGGGCCGCCGGACCTGGTGGGGCCGTGGTGGCCCTTCACCGCCACCGATTATTACACCCCGGAGATGGGACCGGGCCTGGGGCGGCTGCTGGTTTCCTTTCTCCATCTGGCCGATCCGGCCCAACTGGCCCACTGGAAGGTTTTCACCAATCGCCTCGAAGCAAAGCTTAGCCTGGCTGGCCGCCGGGTGGTCAACCTGGACCCGGGCTTCGTGAGCCGGGAACGGCTGGTGTTGGCCACCGGGAAAAATTTTTCTCACCGAATATACCTGGATCACGGCATCTTTGCCGATCTGACGCTCCTCTTCGGTCGGGAGGGCTTTCAGACCCTGCCCTGGACCTTTCCGGACTATGCCCGGGGCCCGCTGCCGGAGTTGCTGCTCCTGGTGCGGCAGAAATATTTGTGGCAACTTAAGGTGGCCGGCTCATGATTAAAAGCATGACCGCCTACGGGCGGGGGGAGGCCGAAGGGCCGGAGCAGAAGTGGGTGGTGGAGTTGCGCAGCCTCAACCACCGCTTCCTGGAACTCTCCCTGAATCTCCCCAAGCGCCTCTGGGGACTGGAGGACCGCCTCCGCAAGCTCATCAAGAGCCGCATCCACCGGGGCCGGCTGGAGATGCAGCTTACCTGGGAGAGCGCCGGCGACAAGGTCCTGACCCTGACCGCGGACCCGGCCCTGGTGCGGCAAACCGCGGCCCTGCTGGGGGAAATTCAAGCCGCGGGCGGGCTCAGCGAACCTCTGCGCCTGGAAAACCTCCTGCACTTCTCCGACCTGTTCATCGCCAAGGAGAACCAGGAACTGGACCTGGAGGCAACCTGGGAGGCCGTTTCCCAGGCGGTGACCCGGGCCCTGGAGGTGCTGGAGGCCATGCGGCTCACCGAGGGCGCCGCCCTGGCCGCCGACCTTAAAGTAAATTTGGACGGCATCCGCCGGGAGGCGGACCGCATCCAGGAACAGGCTCCACGGCTGCCGCAGCTCTGGCGGGACAAGGTCTCGGCCCGCCTGGCCGAACTGGTGGGGGAAACCGGGGTGGATGAAACCCGCCTGGCCCAGGAAGTGGCTTTCCTGGCCGAACGCCGGGACCTGTCCGAGGAACTGGCCCGCCTGGACAGCCATCTGGCCCAATTCCGGGAAACCCTGGAGAGTCCGGAGCCGGTGGGCCGCAAACAGGAATTCTTACTCCAGGAAATGCTCCGGGAGGCCAACACCATCGGCTCCAAGGCCGGCGACCTGACCATTTCCCAGGCCGTGCTGGAAATCAAAGGCTACCTGGAGCGGCTCCGGGAGCAGGTGCAAAATATCGAGTGACAGCCAGAGGGGGGAATGGTTATGGAAGGCAGGCTGATTAATATCGGTTTTGGCAATACCGTCATTTCTCACCGGGTGGTGGCGGTGGTGATGCCGGGGTCGGCGCCCATGAAGCGCCTGCGGGAGAAGGCGACCCAGGCCGACCGCCTCATTGACGCCACCCACGGGCGCAAGACCCGCTCCATCATCATCACCGACAGCAACCATGTCATCCTCTCGGCGGTCCACGCCGACACCCTGTCCGTCCGCCTCAACGGCCATGGCGGCGCGGTGCGGTCGGAGGCCGACAAGGCCCCTTAAGTGCCCGGTGAAGTCTTTGTCATCACCGCCCCTTCCGGGACGGGGAAGACCACCCTGCTGAAGCGCCTGATGGGCGGCGATAACCGGCTGCGCTTCTCCATTTCCTTCACCACCCGGCCGGCCCGGGCCGGCGAGGTCCACGGCCGGGACTATTTCTTCGTCTCACCCGAAGAGTTCGCCCACCTCCGGGACCGGGGCGCCCTGGCCGAATGGGTGGAGCAGTTCGGCTACGCCTACGGCACCTCCCGCCAGTGGGTGGAAGAAAACCTGGCCGCCGGGGCCGACGTGGTCTTCGACATCGAACCCCGGGGCGCCCGGGCCTTGAAACAGGTCTTCCCCCACGCCACCTTCATCTTTATCCTGCCCCCCAGTTGGGAGCAACTGGAGCGCCGCCTGCAAGTCCGGGGCAAGATGGACCCGGCGGAGATGGCCCGGCGCCTGCAACAGGGCCGGGATGAAGTCAAAGAAGCCGCCTGGTACGACTACCTGGTGGTCAACGACGACCTGGAGACCGCCGCCGAGGAGCTCCGGGCCATCGTCACCGCCGCCCGCTGCCGCGCCTCCCGCCTCTGGCCGCAACTGTCCAGCCGCTTCTTCCCCGGCTGAAAAAACCACCGATAAACACCGATCCAGGTCGGCAGGGCATTCTCTCCAGCCTCATCAGTTGGCGGGCCTGGGGCGGAGGGGGCCTAAGGAAACCCTTTCGGCATTCACGATAATTTGCAGGTACGAAGCTAAGGTTCTCAGCAGGAGTTAAACTTTGGCGGATATTATGATGAGAGGAAAAAATTGGGGGAGAAACAATCCGGAGGAAACAACTACCTTCGATCTCTTCAGTCCAAGCCTATACCTGGCACTTCTCAATCTTTCTGATGGCCGGCGATCGAAAGCAGGGCCATAAGTATCAGGCATAAGAGAGTGCCGACTAAAATCCCAACCCAAAAAGATATCATACAACCTCCTCTTCTTATCCTTGGTAGTCATAGTAATACATTCAAACGAAGTAATCAATAGATAAAAATACTCATTTAATGGTAGGAAAAATACCTACAATTAACTTTTAGCTCTTGGGGAAGCGAAAAGATCAGGTGAACATGATTTGGGGGAACGGGCCTGGGATGAGCCCCAGATTCTCTGTAACGATTGTTCCGCGATGGTTTTTATATTAATTTGCCCTCAAACGACCATTTTTCGAAGGGCGAATCTTGTGTTCGCCTCTAAATAAAAGGGCGGACACAAGGATCGCCCCTTGCGATTTTTTTTAAATGCGATTCGTTATCACGGGGATTTTTAAGGGCTTGGTGCGGGGGGCTGCGGTTGGCGCTATTTCTTGACCAGGTAATATCTGCTGCCCCATTTGTTGAAGGCGGTGTACTTTGCTCCCAGGCGTTGCAGGCAGTCATCCACATCCCGGTAATCAAAGCCGAAGTGAGTCCCCCAGCCGGCCCGCTGATCCCGGAAAGCCGAGATGCGGCGGGAGCTGAGCAGGGTCCCCAGGTATTTGAGATAGATCTGGGGATCCTGGGAAAGCTCATCCAGCTTGTAGCGCCAAAGCACGGTCTTGGCTAGAAAGCGGAGAAGCCCCTGAAACCCGATTTCCACCGGCGCCACGATGAAGAGCAAACCGCCGCGGCGGGTTAAATGGAGAAGGTTGGCCAAAGCGGCGGGCAAGTGTCCCACGTGTTCCAGGGTCTCGAAGCAGGTGACCACATCGTATTGGGGAACCTGCCGCGTTTCGACGTTGAGGTCATAGAAAGCAAATTCGATATCCGGATAATTCTTCCCGGCCTGCTCCAGGTTGGCCGCGGCATGATCAAAACCGGCGCAAACCGTCGGTTTGAGGAGGTTTCGCACCAGCGCGGTAATATAGCCGTTACTGCAGCCCACGTCGGCATACGAGCGGCACCCCCCACCCTCCCTGGCCAAAATGGCCAGGATGGTTTGCAGCCGCAGGCGGTGCGGCAAGGTCTTCAGAGTCCGCCGACGATAGTTAATGGAATGATCATAGGCCATGAATTTGCCCTTCAAGCGCAGACAGCCGGCTGGTCGCAGGCCGGGGGCGGCTCAGGAGAACGGATGAGGACATAGGCGAGGGAATTGGAGGTCCCCGGGAGGGGAATCCGGGGCTTTTCCCGCCACCCCGTCAATAACCGCGAGAAAGTCGCGGCCCAGGGTTTCCCGGCAGAAGCGGCTCAAGACATAATCCTTGCCCCGGGACCCCAGGCGGCGGCAGAGTTCGGGATCGCTGAAAAAGGTTTGAATGGCTTGGGCCAGGAGGAAGGGCTGATCCGGCGCCACGGTGACGCCGCAGCCGCTTTCCGCCAGCACCCGGCTGGTGTCTCCCGGGGGCAGGACGGCGATGATGGGCCGGCTGCAGGCCAGATAGTCGAAGAGCTTATTGGGCAGCGCCACCCGCCACAGTTCCTGGTTGCTGTAAGGCAGAATGAACAAGTCGGCCAGACGCAGATAGGCGTAGATCTGCTGCTTCGGGACGGCGTCGAGAAACTCCACATTATCCAGATTGCCCTCCTGGGCCAGGCGCATCAGGACGGGCTTGTGGTAGCCGTCACCGATGAACACGAAGCGGAGACGTTTCTCCGCCCGCAGCAGGTGAGCCGCGGCCAAAACGTTTTCCAGGCCGTTGTAGCGGGCATGTTTGCCGGCAAACATGCAGATGAAGTCATCCGGACCTTTCTCCAGGCCGGGGAGCGCGGCGGATGGCGCCGACTCCACGGTTTCCAGCAAATCCCGGTCGATGCCGTTGGGAACCAGAGTCACCTTATCCGGCCGGCAATGCACCCGGTTGCCGACGGCCTCCTGGATGCCGGGAGTCAAGGTGATGATCCGGTTGGCGCGGTCATAAAGACCGTGTTCCAGACGATGGGAGAGGCGGCGCAGCGGACCCGAACCGAGATAGCCCGTATGGGCCAGAGAGTCGGTCCATAGGTCCCGGACTTCCAGGACGAAAGGGCATTGGTGGATATTGCTGAGCCACCAGCCCACCAGGGCCACGAAGATAGTGGGCGTTGAAGCAAAGACGACATCCGGGGCGGGGATGCGCCTGGCCGACAGCCCCAGAAAATAGGCCACCGACAAGGAGTTGATCAGGCGGCTCAGCAGATTGCCCTGGAAATTGGTCAGGGCTGGGGTGCGGTGCAGGGTGAAGCCGGGATGCCGTTCGATGACCACCTTCTGATCGGCGTAGGCTTCCGGCGCCTGGCGGGTGAGGTTGTTGACGTAAGGGGCCACCGCGTCCACCTGATAACCATGACTGGCCAACAGGCGCACATGAAAAAGATGCCGGGCCGCCGGGCCGGAGCCGATCTCCCGATAAAAACTGAAATTATTGGTGAGGTAAAGGATTCGTTTCACACCATCTCCCGATCCTTAGTGATGGCAACCGTAATGTTTAAGCAGAATTATAGCATAGACAGGTCTGAACTGTAAACTTTATCATTGGCCAAAATTGCCGGCGCCCCCCCAACCCGTTCAATGGGGTAAGTTTTTGGGCCGGCTGGCGGGAGAAATTCCCAGGCGCTACACTTCCCCGATTCGTCCTGAGATTAATCGGCAGGTTTAGATTTTTCTTGATTTAATGTCATACTGCTGGTAAAGCGCCACTCGAGGAAAACCCGATGACCACTTTTCTGGAACTCTTACTGCTGTCATATCTGCTGGGCTCCACGCCTTTCGGGCTGCTGACCGCCAAGGCCCTGGGGGCGCCGGACCCCCGCGCCCAGGGGAGCGGCAACCTGGGGGCCGCCAACCTCTACCGCCTGCTGGGGCTTAAGGGCGGCGGCCTCACCCTGGCGGGCGACGTCCTCAAGGGCGCCCTGCCGGTGGCGCTGGCCCGCCTTTGGCTGACGCCTCTCGGGGCCTGGCAGGAGGCGGCCGTGGCCCTGGTGGGGGCGGCCGCGGTGCTGGGGCACGTCTTCCCCATTTACCTGGGTTTCAAAGGCGGCAAAGGCGTGGCCACCGCCTTCGGGGTGGTGACCGCGCTCTGTCCCCTGGCCGGGCTCAGTCTAATCTTCGTTTATGCGGCGGCCCTTTACCTGACCCGCATCTTTTCCGTGAGCGCCCTGACCGCCGCCTGGCTGGCTCCCTTGGCCCTGGGGTTGTTCTCCGCCTCCAAGAGCTATCTGGTGCTGGCCGGGGCTTTATCGGGACTGATCCTCTATTGCCATCGGGAAAACCTGGCCCGCTTTTTCCGCGGCGAAGAGCCGCGCATCAATGACAGGGGGTAGGGATTAGGGGCCAGGAGTCAGAAAAAGAGGTATTTCCTGGCCCCTAATCCCTAATCCCTGAACCCTATCATTTTTCTTTATCGTTACCCCGAATCTGTGTTAAACCTGGATTGCAGCTAAACAAACACCGGAGAGCAACCATGCTGATCAAGGACTGGATGACCAGGGACCCCATCACCATCAGTGACGACACCTCCATGATCAAGGCCATTCACATCATGAACGAGCACCGCTTCCGGCGCCTGCCGGTGGTGAGCCAGGGCATGCTGGTGGGCATGGTCACCGACCGGGACCTGAAGGAGGCCTCGCCTTCCAAGGCCACCACCCTGGACGTGCACGAGCTCTACTATCTGCTGGCCGAACTCCAGGTCAGCGAAATCATGAGCCGCAATCCCGTCAGCGTCTCCCAGGACGACACGGTGGAGCACGCCGCCCAAGTCATGCTGGAACGCACCATTTCGGGGCTGCCGGTGGTGGACGGCGCCGGTAAACTCACGGGCATCATCACCCAGTCGGACGTCTTCCGGGCCTTCATGCACATTGCCGGAGTACTCCAGGGCGGGGTCCAGTTCGGTCTGCGCCTGGAAGACCGTCCCGGCATCTTAAAGGAGGTGGCGGACCGGATGCGGGCCTTGGGCGGCCGTCTGGTGAGTCTGCTGACCTACTATCGTGCTCCGGAGGACAACCAGCGCGACGTCTATATCCGGGTGAAGGGCCTCTCCCCGGAGGGGGTGGCGGAGATTGAGAAGGAGTTGGCCGGACGCTTCGAACTCATTTACGTAATCCGGGAAAAGACCGGGGCGTAGTAGAAAACCATAACCACCAAGACACCAAGGCCGCCGAGTTTTAAAAAAAATAATAAAGGCAGGGTTGGTTGGCTTAGCCGATCAACCCTGCCTCTATTTTTTCCCTTGGTGATTTCTTGGTGTCTTGGTGGTGAAACTTTTTACATCTGCCCGATCAACGCCTGCCCGAAGGCGGAGCAGGAGACTTCTTTGCTGCCGGGCAGCAGCCGGGCCAGGTCGTAGGTGGCGACCCCGGAGGCCAGGGCCTGGGGCAGGGCCTGGTGGATGAGGGCCGCGGCCTCGCCCCAACCCAGGTATTCCAGCAGCATGGCCCCCGAAAGGATAACGGAACATGGATTGACCTTGTCCTGGCCGGCGTATTTGGGGGCGCTGCCGTGGGTGGCTTCGAAGATGGCGCAGTTGTCGCCCACGTTGGCCCCGGGAGCCATCCCCAGGCCGCCCACCTGGGCCGCCAGGGCGTCGGAGATATAGTCGCCGTTCAGATTCGGCGTGGCGATGACCTGGTATTCCGCCGGGCGCAGCAAGACCTGCTGGAAGAGGTTGTCCGCCAGCCGGTCTTTGAGAAGCACCGCGCCCTCCGGCATGCGCCCGTGATAGCGGGTGGCCAGTTCGGCTTCATTGGTCACCTTCTCGCCGAATTCCGCCGCCACCTCGTAACCCCAGTTCTGGAAGGCCCCTTCGGTGTATTTCATGATGTTGCCCTTGTGCATCAGGGTGACCGAGGTCCGCCGGTGCTCCAGGGCGTATTTCAGGGCCATGCGGATCAGGCGCTTGCTGCAGCGCTCGGTCATGGGCTTGATGCCGATGGCTGCGGTGGGGTCAATGGTGCAGCCCAGTTCGCTATTAAGGAAGGCGATGAGCTTTTGGGCCTCAGGGCTGGTGGCCGGCCATTCCACCCCGGCATAGACGTCTTCGGTGTTTTCCCGGAAGATCACCATGTCGATGAGCTGCGGCTGCTTCAGGGGACTGGGCACCCCGGCGTAATAACGCACCGGCCGGATGCAGGCGTAGAGGTCCAGGACCTGGCGCAGGGTGACGTTCAGGGAGCGGAAGCCGCCGCCGATGGGGGTGGTGAGCGGCCCCTTGAGGGCCACCCGGAACTCCCGCAGGGCGGTGAGGGACTCCACCGGCAGATAGCTGCGGGTCTGCTTGAAGGCCTTTTCCCCGGCCAGGACTTCCTGCCAGACGATCTGCCTTTGCCCGCCGTAGGCCTTGGCCACCGCGGCGTCCAGCACCGGACGGCTGGCGGCCCAGATATCGGGGCCGGTGCCGTCGCCTTCAATGAACAATATTATGGGATACTGGGGAACGCTCAGTTCCCCGGCGGCGGTCAGGGTGATCTTTTCACCGGTCGGTTTACCTTGAGACATGAGCTTACCTCTTCGAAAAATGTCCCATTATTTCAACCTATTTTTGCCGGGCGCGCAAGCCCCTTAGTAGTGAGCAGTAAGCAGTGAGCAGTAAACAGTGGTGGGCGCAGCTTGCCGTGCCCTCAAAGCAGCCGGGGCTTTGCTCAATCATAAGAGAAACGGCTGCTGGCCAGGGCCACTAAGGCATAGATAATCAGGGCCGCGGCCCCGAGAATTAGCAAGGCCCCCAGGGGATAGGCGAAATATCTCAGGTGGGGGTGTTGTTGCAGAACGGCCTGAAGGCGTTGCCAGACATGGAGGAACTCTTCCGAAAAGAAAAACGGAATCAGGAATAAACCGGCCACCAACAGGAGGGCTTCCCAGGTAATCTGCGCCATGCGCGGCCTGC
>CAZOCQ010000052.1:0-15829 GCA_964578335.1 uncultured Desulfobacca sp. | reverse complement strand
AACCCGGCGCTGCCGGTCACCAGAATAACGCCGTCCTGCCACTGTGATTTCATAAGCCGGCATACTATCAAAACTCCAGCCGCTCCACAAGCAGCCGCTCTCCACCCTTGAATTTAACCGCCTCTATGTTAATCTCTAAAATTATGCCTAACCGAGCTGACCTGCAACGTTTCTCCCGGAAACCGGTTTACCGCTGCTTTTCCACCCTATTTTCCCGGGCAGTCCCCCTGGATCGGACCTCAGACGAGGCCGCTGTTTCTCCGGGAGGAAAGCCTTGAGCACTTACCGACTCGCCGACCTCCTGGACCTGAGCCTCCTCCAGACCCTGGCCGAATCCAATTACCAGGCCACCGGCCTGCCCATGAGCATCGTAGACGCCCTGGACCGGTCCTTCCTGGTCCGGGCCGGCTGGACCGATTTCTGCATGAATTTTCATCGCGCCCACCCGGCTTCCCGGCAGATTTGCCTGGCCAGCGACGCCGCGGTCCGGCAACATCTGGCCGAAGGGGAGGCCCACCAATATCAATGCCAGTTCGGCCTCTGGCACATCGCCATCCCCATCATGGTGGCCGGACAACACCTGGCCACCATGTTCATGACCCAGTTTTGCACCGAGGGCGAGGTCCCGGAGCGCCATTTTTACCGGCTCCAGGCGGAAAAATTCGGCTATGACCTTGAGGCTTACCTGGCCGCCCTGGATCGAGTGCCGGTCTTCAGCCAAGAAAAAGTTAATTATATCATGGCCTTCGACAAGGCCTTGGTGCAGTTTATTTCCGGCTTGGCGGAGCAGTCTCTCCTGGTCAAGAAGTCCCACGAGGAGTTGGAAGAACGCATCCGGGAGCATACCGCCGAACTGTCCCAGGCCAAAAATTTTCTGGAGAATATTTTCGAGAACTCCGCCGACGCCATCGGCATCGTGGACCGGCGCGGCGTCTTGACCAAATGGAACAAGGCGGCCGAAGAGTTGTACGGCTATACCTTTAAAGAACTGCAGGGGAAACCGATCTTCGACCTGTATGCCGACAAAGAGGAACTGGCCCGGATGATGAGCCAGTTGCGCCGGGAAGGCTACGTCAAAAATTACGAAATCAACATGAGAAAAAATGACGGCGGCGTTTTTCCCTGCAGTCTCTCCATCCGCATTCTCAAAGAGAACCGGGAAATCCTCGGCAGCGTCACCATGGCCCGGGACCTCACCGAAGCCAAGAAAAATCTGGCCAATCTGGAAGCGGCCAATAAGCAACTCCAAACCCTGGTGGCCGAGGCCGATCGCCGCAACCAGCAGATGAGCCTCCTCCAGGAAATGGGCGATATCCTCCAGGCCTGCCAAACCATCAGCGAAACCTTTGAAGCCGTGGCCCACTTCGGACCCAAGTTCTTCCCGGACTTCACCGGCGCGCTTTATCTTTTCAACGCCACCGAAAACCTCTATGAAATGGGCGCCAACTGGGGCGAAACCTCGGCCCTGGAATCGGTCTTCGGTCCCCAGGATTGTTGGGCCTTGCGGCGCAGCCGGGCCTTTGGGGTCGATGACTCCCTGACCGGGTTGAACTGCGCCCACGTCTCCTCCCGCCTGCCGGGCGCCTATCTCTGCCTGCCCATGATGGCCGAAGGCAAGGCCATGGGAGTGCTCCACCTGCAAAAACCGACCCTGGCCCTATGGGAGCAGTTGGCGGACCTCGAGCAATACGCCCTGACCGTGGCCGAGGCCCTGGCCCTGTCCCTGGCCAACCTGCAGCTCCGGGAGACCCTGCGCCAGCAGGCTATCCGGGACGGCCTCACCGGCCTGTTCAACCGCCGTTATCTGGAAGAAACCCTGGAACGGGAGTTGAGCCGGAGCCAGCGGCAGGGAACCCACATCGGCATCATCATGCTGGACCTGGATCATTTTAAGGAATACAACGACACCTTCGGCCACGAGGCCGGCGATGAATTGCTGCGCACCCTGGCCGACTATCTCCAGAGCCAGATCCGCAAAGGAGACATCGCCTGCCGCTACGGCGGCGAAGAGTTTCTCCTGGCGTTGGTGGGAGCCCCTCCCGAGGCCGTCCTGGAGCGGGTCGCCGCCCTGGTGGCCGACGTCAGACAACTTCACCGCCGGGCTCCGTCTTTGCGCCCCCTGACCATCTCCGCCGGGGTGGCTTTTTATCCGCAGCACGGCGTTACCCTGAAGGAACTCATCCGCGCCGCCGATGCCGCCCTTTACCGGGCCAAGGCCGAGGGCCGCGACCGCCTGGTGGCGGCGGATTGAGCCAGACCCGCCGCTGAGCCTCGTAGGGGCGGCTCTCGAGCCGCCCCTACGAAAGACTTTTAAGGGAAAAGTCATGGAAAAACTAGTCTGCTTCAAGGCCTATGATATCCGCGGCCGGGTCCCGGAAGAACTTAACGAAGACCTGGCCTACCACATCGGCCGGGCCTATGCCGCCCTGCTGCATCCGGCCGCGGTCTGCGTGGGCCGGGACATCCGTACCTCCAGCCTGCCTCTGGCCCAGGCCTTGAGCGCCGGCCTCAACGACAGCGGCGTGGAGGTCCGGGACCTGGGCCTCTGCGGCACCGAGCAGGTCTATTTCTATACCTCCCACTTGCAGCTCGACGGCGGCCTCATGGTCACCGCCAGCCACAACCCGCCGGACTACAACGGCCTGAAATTAGTGCGCCGGGAATCCCGCCCCATCAGCGGCGACACCGGCCTCCGGGAGCTCGAGGCCCTGGCGGCGGCGGCGCAGTTCCCGCCGCCGGCCCGCACCCGGGGAGGGGTTATCCCTGCCGACGCCTTTGACGCCTATGTCGGACATTTGCTCAGTTACGTGGATTTGGCGGCCTTGCAGCCCCTTAAGGTAGTGGTCAACGCCGGCAACGGCTGCGCCGGTCCGGTGCTGGACCGGCTGGAGCCCCACCTGCCCTTCCGTTTCATCAAGGTGCGCCACGAACCGGACCCCGCCTTCCCCCACGGCGTCCCCAACCCACTCTTGCCGGAAAACCGCCGGGCCACCGCCGCGGCGGTAGTCAGCCATGGCGCCGACGTGGGCCTGGCCTGGGACGGCGACTTCGACCGCTGCTTCTTCTTTGATAAGCAGGGCGGCTTCATCGAGGGCTATTACCTCGTCGGCTTCCTGGCCCAGGCGCTGTTGGCGCACCACCCCGGCGCCGCCATTATTCACGACCCCCGCCTCACCTGGAACACCATCGAGATGGTCCGGGCCGCCGGCGGAGTCCCCATCATGAGCAAGACCGGCCATGCCTTCATCAAAGAGCGCATGCGGGCGGAAAACGCCCTCTACGGCGGAGAGATGTCCGGGCACCACTACTTCCGGGATTTCGCCTACTGCGACAGCGGCATGATCCCTTGGCTGCTGGTGCTGGAGGTGATGAGCCAGAGCGGGCGGCAACTTTCGGACCTGGTGGCCGAGCGCCAAGCCCTGTTCCCGGTGAGCGGCGAGATCAACCGGCGGCTGGCTGACCCCGAATCGGCGCTGCGGCGGGTAGAAGATTTCTACTCAGCCGCCGCCCTTAAACTGGACCGCACCGACGGCCTCAGCTTGGAGTTTCCCGAGTGGCGCTTCAATCTGCGCCCCTCCAACACCGAGCCGGTGCTGCGCCTTAATGTGGAAACTCGGGCGGATGCGGTTTTGCTTAAGGAAAAGACCGACGAGATTTTGACCATGCTGATATAAGGGCTCAGGGATTAGGCCTAATCCCTGATCCTTTTCCCCTTTTCCCCTTTTCCCCCTGCCTTTAAAAATCGTCGCCAGTTGAGAAAGTCCGGCAGCAGCGGCTGCTCCCGCACCAGGCGGTACCATAAAAAGAGGGCCACCCAAATAAAGAGAATATCGGAGATCCAGGGGGCGAGGGCGGCGTCCATTTTGAAGTTGAGAGCCAGGCGCCAGGACGCGGTGAAGACGATATAGTACACCAGGAAGAGGGCCAGCCCCATGATCAGGCCCCAGGTGCGCCCCTGCTGCCGGTGGCACAACCCCAAAGGCATGGCGATCAGACAGAGGAGCAGCGCCCCCACAGGCATGGCGAAACGCTGATTCAACTCCACCGCCGCCCGGTTATAAGGGTCCGACCCTTTGGGGCCCTTGCCCATGTTGGACCACAAATCCCGCAGCGACATCTCCGTCTCCGACTTTCCGCCTTTCAGGGCAAAGCTGAACACCTGCAAGGGCAGTTGGTAACTCTTAAACTCCACCATCTGCCAGCGGTTCGGGTCTTTTTGCTCCTTGCCCCAACGGAACACCCGACCGTCATGGAGCTGCATCAGCATGGCCTCCTGGCCCGCATCGTAACTCAACTGCCCGGACTCGGCATAAATCGTGTTGGGGTTGTCTTCGTCCCGAAAGTCGTAAACAAAGATGCCTTCCAGCTTGCCGGCCTGCGGGGAGACCTGGTTGACGAAGAGCATCAGGCCGTGGAAATCGGTATTGAACACCTGCTCCTGGATGCCCAGATCGGCCCGCTTCTTGGCGACGTTGCGCAAGAGGTCCCGGGTGGCCTGCTGGCCCCAGGGGCTGGCGAAGACCGTGAGCAGCAGGGTGAGGCCCGCCGCGGCCAGGGAAAATCCCAGGATGGGGGGCAGCAATTGGGTATAGCTCAGGCCCGCGGTCTTCATGGCCACCACTTCGTGATCCACCGTGAGGCGGGTGAGGGACAGCAGGATGCCCACCGTGGCCGCCATGGGCAGGGTGAAGACCAACAAATAGGGGAGCAGGTATAGACAGGTCTGCAAGACCTCCAGCAGACCCACCCCTTTGACCACGATCATTTGGGTGATCTTCATCAGCCGGCCCAGAAAGACGATGCAGGTAAAGGCCAGCAGGCTCACCCCGAAGGGCGGCAGGATTTCCAGGAGAAGGTAGCGGTAAAGGATGGCAGGCATGGGCGGGCGTTGGTAGTTTCTTTAAGCTATTTGCTCATTTTGCCTCATAGCTCAGTAAAAGACAATCCCCCTGCCGGGCCAGGACCTCGATTTTCCCCGGCAACTCAGGCTTCAGGCCGGCCAGGTCGTCCTCCTTCAGATAGAAAAAGACCCGGGGCCGCGACCGGACAAACTTCGCCATGTCCCCCACCTTGGCAAAGTAGAGCTGCCGCTCCCGTTCCGGCGCCACCCGGCGGCCGAAATCCAGCTCCGTCTTGGACTCCATCAGGTGAAAAATCTGGCGGCTGTAAAAGGACAGGCCCTGGGAATAGAGGTACACTCCCACCAGGGCGTCGCCCGGCCCCCAAAGGGAGTGCACTATCCGGCCCATTTCCCGGGGGGAGCGCTGCCGGCTCAGGCGCTCCAGACCCAGGGGCAAGAGGGTGCTGAGGATCAAGGCCCCGAGCCCCAAAAAGAGGAGGCCCCGGCGCCGGACCGCCAGGGCCAGCAGGGGCGTCAGCACGAAAACCGCCGCGGCCAGGCGCAGATAAGCCAGGTCCAGGTTGGTCCGGGCCAGGACCCGGCTCAAACCGGCGGGCGGCCAGAGGAGCAGGCTGGTGATACCGATTCCCAATAGGCCCCATATGCAGAGGCTGAGCCGCAGGCCGTCCCGGCCGCTCCCGGACTCGTCGGCGCCGGCCAGTCGTTGCCCCAGAAGCAGGGCCAAAGGCAGCAGCGCCGGCAGGATGTAGGGGGCCAGCTTGCCCCGGGACAGGGAAAAGAAGACCAGCACCACTCCCGCCCAAATCAGCAGAAAGGCCCGGTCCGGGTCCCCATCCCGGCGGCGACCGACGGCCCAGGGCAGCAGAAAGGTCCAGGGCAGCAGCAGGCCCAGCAGCACCGGCAGATAATAATAGACCGGCTCGGGGTGGATGGCCGGGGTCAGGAAACGGCCCAGGTGCTGCTCGCCGATGAAATAGCGGAAAAATTCCGGTTGGCGCCACTGCGCCGCCATAAACCAGGGGAGCGCCAGCACCGCCAATAGCAGCCAGCTCCAGGGCTGGATTAACGGCTGGAGCCTCGCATACAGCCTGCTCTTGACTCCCTCCCCCTTGAGGGGGGAGGGTCGGGGAGGGGGTGAAAACAACTCTTCTTCCCGCTCGCTCTTGAAGGGGTGAGGGCTGGGGAGGGGGTGAAATATGGCCCAAAGCCCCCAAACGAGCCCGGCCAGCACCAGGGCCGCCGGCCCCTTGGTGAGCACCGCCAGCCCCAAGACCGCATAGGCCCAGGGCCACAGCCGCGGCCGCGCCCGGCTCAGGGCTACGTAGCCCAGGGCGATGCCGAGATTGAGCAGGAAGCTGAAGGCCATGTCCAAAGTGAGGAGGCGGCCCAGGATCACGTAGCCGGAGCAGGTGGCCAGGACGGTGGCGCTCACCAGGGCCGTGCCCGTGCCCCACAGGGTCCGGGCCAGCCAATAGGCGGTCAACAGGCCGCCCAGGGCCGCGGCCGCCGACGGCAGCCGGGCCGCCAGTTCGGTGTAACCCAGGGTCTTAAAGCTCAGGGCCGTCAGCCAGTAAATTAGGGGCGGCTTTTCCAAATAGGGGAACAGGTTCAGATGGGGGATAAGCCAGTCTTGAAGGACAAACATCTCCCGGGCGATTTCGGCGTAGCGGCCCTCGTCCGGGTCCATCAACCCCGGCGCGCCCAGGCGGTAACCAAAAAGCGCCAGCCCCATAAGGCCCAGACCCAACAGATAAGGCCAGTCCGGAAAAAAAGGTTTTCGGTTTGCGGTTTCCAATTTGCGGTCAGGGGGGGTCATTATGTCGGGTGCGCACAGTGCAGCCTTATTCACCTTTTCTCATTCCCAGCTCAGCTTGGGAAAGTTTCCGTAGGGTGTGTTCCACGCACCATAATGGTGCGCAGTGCGCACCCGACATCTAAACTTTTATACCTAGCGACATAAATAATTGCGCCTTGTTCATCTCTGCGCTCTCTGCGCCTCGGCGAGATAAAAAGGTTTCTCGCCGAGGCGCAGAGGCCGCAGAGAATGCTAAGCGCGGTTAACTAAGTCGCTTAAAAGTTATGTCGCTATGTATAGTTCCCAAGCCGAAACTTGAAACAGGATTTAATCTATCCGATTAGTCCGGCCCATCTTCCATTTCCTGGAAATAGGGGACCCCGTCCACGCCCCGGTCCGCCCCCTCCTTTTTATCCTGGGCCGGGGCCGCCTCCACCAGACCCAAGGCCCACCACGCGAACTGGTGGCGGTTGACGTCGGCCAGGGTTTCAGCGCTTTTAACATCGGCGGGTTCGCCGATGACCGCCTCGGAATAGCTTTGCCACGAAAACATAACCACCTGATATTTCAGGTGGTTATGTTTTCGTGGCGCTTTATGAACGATTGCATAGGTTATTCTGATAATTGCAGCGCTTCTTTGGCTTCGCGGGGCAACGGGATAACAATGAAATAGGGCTTAGGATAAAGATAATCTTCACCTGATTCGTCAATAACCCTTATATATCCCTCCTTTTCTGCCTCCTCATCTGGGAGGACCTGATAAATTTTGCGTTTTTCCAAGTCCTCGCAGTCCTTATTCTCAACGCAAAGAGCAAAGCTATAATTTTCTTGTAGTCTGGCCATATTTTTAATCCAAAAAGCTTTTGATTTTCATCTTCCTTTTGCCGATACCGTGGGCTTCATACCAATGTAATTCAGCTTTACGAATATGACCGTTTTGCAGCCTCACCTCCGCAAAGCCTTTAAGTTTTCGCCATCGGCTGCGGCCGAACTGTTTCTGAAGACGCATAATATCACGGATGCTGCCGCCGATGGCTATCGTTTCAACTTCCTCTATTTCGCCAAATTATCTCAAAATGCACTTAGAATTTCACCTTTAGATTCATGTTTTGCTTCATATCATTAAATCATCCATAATCACTTCAAAAAATCTTTCTCCACCCCCAGACCCCGTTCCTTGGCCCGCTGATAAACCGCCAGCCCCAGGGCCAAATCCTGGATAATCAGGCCGGTGGAGTCGAACACGGTGATCTCCTCCGGCGTCTGGCGCCCCGGCTTTTTGCCCGCCACGATCTCCCCCAGGGAGCCGTAAATCATCTCAGGGGTGATCTCGCCTTTACTCAGAGGCACGTTGATTTCTCCGGAGTGGGACGCCTGAGCCCAGTCATCCACCACCACCTTGGCCGCCTGAAGGATGGCCGGGTCCAGTTCCTGCTTGCCGGCGGCGTCGGCGCCGATGGCGTTGATATGGGTGCCCGGCGAGACCCACTCCCGCCTCACCACCGGACTGGCGCTGGGGGTGGTGGTAATCACGAGGTCCAGGCCGGTCACCGCTTCGGCAGCCTGCTCCACCGCCCGGGCCGCGATGCCGTAAGTGGCCGCCGCCTGTTCGGCAAAGGGCCGGGAGCAGGTCAGATGCCGGTCATAGACCACGATCTCCTTGATGGGCCGCACTTTCAGCACCGCGGCCACCTGGGTGCGGGCCTGGACTCCGGCTCCGATGACTCCCACCCTGGAGGCTTCGGGGCGGGCCAGGCACTTGGCCGCCAGGCCCCCGGCGGCGCCGGTGCGAAAATCAGTGACGCGGGTGCCGTCCAGGTCGGCGAACTCCAGCCCGGTGTCCGGATCGTTGAGCAAAATCTTGGCCATCACCGTGAGCAGCCCCCTGGCCGGATTCCCTGGATGCACGTTGACCCATTTGAGGCCGCAGATGTGATCTTGGGGCAGAAAGATCTCCCCGTACATGGCCCGGAAGTCGCCCTGGGCCAGGGTCAGGTAGGACTTGGGCGGCATGTTCACCCGGCCTTCGCCGTAGGCCCGGAAGGCCGCCTCCATCGCCGTCAGGGCCAGGTCCATGTCCAGGACCTGCATAACTTCGGAACCGGTCAGTACTAGACTCATAAGACCTCCGTAATTTTAACCGCAGATAAACGCCGATGGACGCCGATAAACAAACCTTCATCGGTGTTCATCGGCGGTTAAATCATTCTGGGCCCCAAAGCGGCACCACCTGAAAGCGCCCCACGTCCACCAGACCCAGGTCGGTGAGCTTCAGTTCCGGAATCACCGGCAGGGCCAAAAAAGACAGGGCCATGAAGGGGTCCGGCAGGATGCCGCCCAGGTCACGGTAGGCGGACTTAAGCCTCCCATAAGCCGCGGCCACCTCCTCCAGGGGCCGGGGGCTCATCAGGCCGGCGATGGGCAGGGGCAAATCCGCCAGCACCCGGCCATCCGCCACCACCGCCAGGCCGCCCCCCAGGTCCGCCAGGTGCCGCACCGCGGCCAGCAGGTCGCCTTCGTCCGCCCCCACCGCCACGATATTGTGGGAATCATGGGCCACCGAAGACGCCAGGGCGCCCCGTTTAAGGCCGAAGCCCTGCACCAGCCCCAGCCCCAGGAGGCCGGTGCCGTGGTGGCGCTCCACCACCGCCAGCTTCAGGAGGCCGCGGACGGGGTCCGCGGCCAGGCGGCCCTCTATGACCGGGGCCGGTAAGATGCGCTTCTCGGTGAGCAATTGCCCGGAAATGAGGCCGATGACCTTGACCAGGTCTCCGGCCGCCGCCGGGGACAGGGCTTCCAGGGGAAACTCCTTGACCCGGAAGGGCCGGGCCGGGGGCGCCGCGGCCGGCGCCTCCGGCTCCGCCAGCAGCCGGCCGCCCTCCGCCAGGAGCCGCCCCTCTTTAAAGACTTTATCAACTTGGAATTCCTTGAGGTCCTTGACCACCACCAGGTCGGCCTTCAACCCGGGGGCCACCGCCCCCCGGTCCCGGAGGCGGAAACACTCCGCCGGGTTCAGGGTGGCCAGGGTGACGGCCTGGATGGGAGTGAGCCCCAAGGCCACCGCCTTTTGCAGCCGGGCGTTCAAATGGCCGGACTCCAGCAAGTCCTCCGGGTGGCAGTCATCGGTGACCAGCAGGGCGCGGCGCAGGCTGGCCGGGGTCACCGCGGGCAGCAGGTCGGCCAGGTTTTTGGCCAGGCTGCCCTCCCGCAGCATCAGGTAAAAGCCCAGACTCAGCTTCTCCCGGGCCTCCGCCAATTGGGTGCATTCGTGGTCGGAGCCGATCCCCGCCAGCCGGTAAGCGTTGAGCGCTTTCCCGGACAACAGGGGGGCGTGGCCGTCCACCGGCCCCTGGGGAAACAGGGCGATCTTGTCCAGCAGCTCGGGGGCGCCGCCCACCACCCCCGGAAAATTCATGACCTCGGCCAGTCCCAAAACCCGGGGATGGCCTCGATAGCCGGCCAGGTCGGCGGCCGTCAGTGCGGCGCCGGCGGTCTCCAGGGGGGAGGCGGGGACGCAGGAAGGGAGCATGAAGAAAAAATCCAGGGGTAACCCGGCGCTGGCAGCCAGCATATAGTCCAGTCCGGCCGCACCCCAGACGTTGGCGATTTCGTGGGGGTCCGCCACCACCGTGGTGGTGCCCAGGGGCAGCAAGGCCCGGGCCAGTTCCCGGGGAGTGAGCATGCTGCTCTCCAGGTGCAGGTGGCCGTCAATGAGACCGGGAATGATCAAGCCCTCCCGGACCTCCAGGCGGGGGCCGTCGTAATCCCCCAGCCCGACGATAATCCCGTCGAACAGGGCCACATCAATCTTTTGCCAGTGGCCGGTGAAGACGTCGGCCACCCGCCCCCCCGCCAAAACCAGATCGGCCGGGGCCTCCCCCCGGGCCACCCGCAGGCGCTGTTGCAGCCTTTCTTCAGACATACCTGGTGCCTTTCCCCGTTTTCGGTAAAATGGTCCCGCGCCATCGCTGCTCCCGGACCGGCACTGGGGCCGGCGGCCGTCAGCCCGCCGCGGCCGGGAGTAAGCCCCAGTTTAGTGAAAATCCGGGCGCGGTGCAATGAAGAGTTGGTTGGCGCAGGATTTTTTACGGATGATCGGCGGTTCTGGAACCATCCAAGGAAATACTTTCATCTCCGGTGGGGCAAAGGTGGGAATATGGGTTTGGCCGGCGCCAGCCGCAGCCGCGGCGGCCGGAAGTTTCGAAAATTCTTGGGAATCAATTAATTACCCCAGATCTGACCAAATTCCCGCAGCTTATGGCGCAGGCGGTAAAGCGCCTGGGTGTGCAATTGCGAGATGCGGGACTCGGTGTACCCCATGATCAGGCCGATTTCCTTCATGGTGAGTTCTTCGTAATAATACAGGGAGACCAGCAGCTTCTCCTTGTCAGGCAGGGCCTCGATGGCCCGGAGGACCACCTCCTGCAACTCGGACAGGTGGACCGACTGCAAGGCGTCCCGCAAACCCTCATCGGCCAGGTCTTCCGAGAGCTCCAGCCGGCTCCCCGGGTTGCCGTTGCCTTTGGCCTCACCGGCATCCAGGGCCACCAGGGAGACCGACTTGGTCTCGTCCAGCAACTGATAAAAGTCATCCACGGTCATCCCCAGCAGGTTGGCGACCTCTTCGGCTTCGGCGGGCCGCCCCATGACCCGCTGCAATTGGGCGTAGGCGTTTTCGATGAGCTGGGACTTTTTCCGCACCGAGCGCGGGGTCCAATCCAGGCTGCGCAGTTCATCCAACATGGCCCCCCTGATGCGAAACTCGGCGTAGGTCTTAAAATTGATATTTTTGCTGAGATCAAACTTGTGGATGGCGTCAATGAGGCCGATGATGCCGGAGCTGATCAAATCTTCCTGAGAGATATGGGCAGGCAGTCGCAACGCCAGGCGGGCCGCGATATACCTGATCAAAGGGGCATAACGCAACACCATCTGTTCCTGCCAGGCCGGATCAACCTTCCGGGGCCCGCCGGCGTCCAGGGAGGCGGCGGTTTCTTGGACCAGCGACTGTTCTTCCATAACGGCCCGATCTCCATGTTCCGCTAAGATTGATAACCGAGCAAACGGCGCCAGAAAAACTTGATATTGCCGTCCACTCCTTTCGGTGGGGGGGCAGCCCGCAGCCGAAGGGCGATTCGGGTAATGGCCCGGCTGGCCGGAGCCTCGGGATACAGGGTCAACACCGGTTGCCGGCGCATGACCGCCCGGGGCACGGCTTGGTCAGACGGAATGAAGCCCAGGTACTCCAGGGAGACCTGGCGCTCCAGGAAGCGTTCCGCCACTTGCAGCAGGGTGCGGTGGACCGACTCCCCCTCCTGGGGCCGGGCCACGCCGTTGACCAGCAGTTTGAAGCGCGTCTGGCGATGTTGCCGCGCCATGACTTTCATCAAGGCGTAGACGTCGGTCAGGGAAGTGGGCTGGTTATTAGCCACCAGGATCAGCTCCTGGGCCGCGGCATTGAAAAACAGGACATTGCCGGAGATGCCGGCCCCGGTGTCGATCAGGACCACGTCAAATTCTTCCGGGCAGTGATCCAGTTCGCTCAGCAGAAATAGTTTCTGGAACTCGTTCAGCTCGGCCAATTCCGGAAACCCGGAACTGGCCGGCAGGATCTTCAGGCCGGCCGGCCCGGTGACCATGATTTCGGACAAGTCCTGCTCCAGGGCCAGGACCTCCTGGATGGTGTGGATGGGCGTCAGGCCCAGCAGGATATCCAGATTGGCCAGGCCCAAGTCGGCGTCAATGAGCAGGACCCGGCAACCCAGGCGCGCCAGGGCAAGGCCCAGATTGACCACAATGTTGGACTTGCCCACCCCGCCTTTGCCCGAGGTCACCGCGATGACCCGAAACTGCATCCGGGTCCCCAGATTAAGGGAGCCGGCCAGTTCCGGGAGAAGCGGCTTCTCGGGGGCAGGACAGGTCGTCGGCGCCATCAACGCTGCTCCTGGTGGGGATATTTCCTTTGTCAAAATTCCTTCACCGGAGGGAGACCACCAAATGCTTGCGGAAACGCACCCGGGGGCCCTTGCCCCCCGGGGGACCCTGCGGCCCTCTCCGTTTCCGCCCCAGCCGGACCCGGCCAGGTCTGTCTTCCGGCTCTGCGGCCGCCATACCCTGGAGCAAGGCGAGCACTTCTTCCCGGGACAGGACCTGCTTCACTCTGAGCCTCCTGGGGGACTCCGGCCGGAGACGGCCCCCTCATTACCTTTAGCAGGTGAACAGCAATGATTGTGCCAGAAGGCCGCGGTTCCGGGGGGGCCAGGACTGAGGCGGGGGCGCCGCTCGCATAAGCCATTGAAAATTAACGGTTTTAGCAGCATAAAGGGCGCGCTCCGATTCCCTTTGGGGTGTTCGGTGTAGCTCCACCACACCCAGAAAAGCCGGAGGGCGCCCGGAAAGTCTGGGGGACGGTCAGGGCAGCCGTCAAGACGGCCTAATAATCGTCAGAATTTTGACGTTCACCGGTTTTTCATTGCCAAAGAGAGGGCGCTATGGTAAAAGAAATTGAGTTAATTTGCTAAGATAGGCTTTGCGCCATGCCCCGCCCCGGCCTGCCGGACAGCTTCCGGACCCGGGCCCGCGCCGAAGGCTACGTGGCCCGGGCGGTGTACAAACTGAAGGAAATTGATGAGAAATACCGCCTGTTCCGGCCAGGCCAGCGGGTGCTGGATTTAGGCTGCGCGCCGGGTTCCTGGCTGCAATACCTCGCGGCTCGGGTGGGGCCCGGCGGCCTGGTGTTGGGGGTGGACGCCGTCCCCCTGGCCATCCCGGCAGCTCCGCCCCTATACTTCCTGCAGGGCGACGTAGGAAGTCTAGACTTGGCGGCCATTAAGGCCCTGAGTCCCCGGTTTGACGTGGTGGTGAGCGACCTGGCCCCCAAGACCACCGGGGTGCGGGAGGTGGACCAGCAGCGCTCCCTGGAGTTGGCTTGGCGGGCCCTGGAGTTGGCCCGGCAGCTCCTGAAGGCCGGAGGCCATTTCCTGGTCAAGGTTTTTGCCGGGCCTGACCTCCCGGAGCTGGCCGCGGCCCTCAAGGCGGAATTTCAGCATTGCCGGCAGGTGAAGCCCGCCGGCTCCCGGGCCGCCAGCCGGGAGCTTTATTTGCTGGGGCTCAACCGCCGCCGTGGACCCGGCGGGGCCCAAGGTTAAGGAGGAGTTTAGATGTCCGGCCATTCCAAGTGGAGCACCATCAAGCGCAAGAAAGGGGCGGCGGACGCCAAGCGGGGCAAGATCTTCGGCCGCCTGGCCAAGGAGATCACCGTGGCGGCCCGTCTGGGCGGCGGCGACCCCACCGGCAATCCGCGCCTCCGGGCCGCCATCGCCGCGGCCAAGGCCGAAAATATGCCGGGCGACAACATCAACCGGGCCATCCGCCGGGGCAGCGGTGAGGGCGGCGGCGCGGCCTTGGAGGAATTCTTCCTGGAAGGCTACGGCCCGGCCGGGGTGGCCCTGATGGTGGAGACCCTCACCGACAACAAGAACCGCACCGTCTCCGACGTGCGCCACCTCATCACCAAATACGGCGGCAACCTGGGGGAGCCCGGCTGCGTCGCCTGGATGTTCGACAAGAAAGGGGTCATCGTCTTTGAGCGGACCGGCGTCAATGAAGACGAACTCCTGGAGGCCGCCCTGGATTGCGGCGCCGAAGACCTGCAGAGCGACGAGAGCCAGTTCGAAGTGCTCACCAACCCCGCCAATTTTCTGGAAGTGAAGGAATCCCTGGAGGCCAAAGGCTTTCAGCCCTCCCTGGCCGAAGTGCAGATGCGTCCCAAGACGGTGGTCAAGATCGACGAGGAAAAATCGGCCCAGCAAGTGCTGAAGCTGGTGGAATTACTGGAAGAACACGACGACGTCAACGACGTCTTCGCCAATTTCGACATCCCGGACCAACTGCTCGAGGCCCTGATGTGAGCGCGGTCATTCTGGGAGTGGACCCCGGTTCCCGGCATACCGGTTATGGGGTCCTCCTGGGGGAGGGCCAGCGGCTGCGCCATCTGGCCTCCGGCAGCATCAATCCCGGCGTCCAAAACCCCCTGGCCCAGCGCCTCTGTCGAATTTATGACAGCCTGGCCGCGGTGGTCCGGGAGCACCGGCCCCAGGCCCTGGCCCTGGAGGAGATCTTCCTGGCCGCCAACGTCAAGAGCGCCTTCACCCTGGGCCAGGTGCGGGGGGTGGTGTTGCTGCTGGCGGCCCAAACCGAGCTGCCCGTCTTCCATTACACCCCGGTGCTGGTGAAAAAGTCGGTGGTGGGCTACGGCCGGGCTTCCAAAAGCCAGGTACAGCTCATGGTTGAACACCTGCTGGGCCAAAAGGTGAGCGACGAACACGCCGCCGACGCCCTGGCGGTGGGCCTGTGCCATTTCTTCCACAGCCGCTGGCCGGGGAGCGGGGCGTGAATGAGTTCCGAGTTCCGAGTTTCGAGTTTTTAGTATTAGACCTAGGGCGGCCTGTGGCCGCCACAATTCGGCCGGCACAGCCCGCCCTGAATGCTGATGAGCCCTTGGCAGTGATGCAAACCGAAAACCGAAAACCGAAAACCGAAAACCCCAAAATATGATCGGCTTCCTGGAAGGAGAACTCCTCGACAAAAGCCCCGGCCAAGTCACCCTCAAGGTGGGCGGGGTAGGCTACCTGGTCTTCATTCCGCTGTCCACCTTTTACGCCCTGCCCGAACCTCCGGCCCAGGTCTCCCTGCTGATCCACACCCGCATCCAGGAAGAAGCCCTCAATCTCTACGGCTTTTCCACCCCCGAAGAGAAAGACCTGTTCCTGCAACTGCTCGGCATCCCCCGCATCGGGGCCCGCATGGCCCTGAATATCCTCTCCGGCATCAATCCCGGCGAGTTCTCCGAGGCCCTGGCCCAACGGGACATCCGGCGCCTGGCCGGCATCCCCGGCATCGGCAAGAAGTCCGCCGAACGCATCATCGTGGAACTCAAGGACAAAAAGATCGCCCTGGCCGCGCCCCGCCGCGCCGCGGCCCCCGGCGAGGGTTTCGTGCAGGACGCCCTCTCCGCTCTGATCAACCTGGGCTACCCCAAGAACGTGGCGGAAAAGGCCCTGGACGCGGCCCGGGGCCAGGGGGCCGGCACCCTGGAAGAGTTGCTGCGCCAAAGCCTGAAGTGGCTGTCGAAGTGAGTTTTGAGTTTCGAGTTTTTAGTTTCGAGTTTTTAG
>CAZOCQ010000051.1:0-15908 GCA_964578335.1 uncultured Desulfobacca sp. | reverse complement strand
CGGCACCGTGGTGCACATCAACGCCGGCATCGCCGCCCTGGCCGCGGCCCTGGTGATGGGACCGAGGAAAGGCTACGCCGGCTATGGCAACGGCGTGGAAGCCTTTATCCCCCATAACCTGCCCATGACCATCCTGGGGGCCGGTCTGCTGTGGTTCGGCTGGTTCGGCTTCAACGCCGGCAGCGCTTTGGCCGCCGGGGCCCTGGCCAGCTCGGCCTTCACCGCCACCCACCTGGCCACCTGCGCCGCCACCTTATCGTGGATCGGGGCGGAGTGGATTCACCGGGGCAAGCCCACCACCCTGGGCGCCGCTTCCGGAGCCGTGGCCGGCCTGGTGGCCATCACCCCCGCCGCCGGATATGTAGGCCCCATGTCGGCCATCCTCATCGGCCTCATCGCCGGGGTAGTGTGTTACCTGGCGGTCCTGGCCAAGCCTAAGCTGGGCTATGACGATTCCCTGGACGTGGTGGGAGTGCACTGCGTCGGCGGCATCGTGGGCGCCCTGTGCACCGGGCTCTTCGCCTCCAAACTGGTCAACAGCGCGGGCGGCGACGGCCTCTTTTTCGGCAACCCCGGTCAGTTGGTCAACCAGATTATTGCAGTGGGGGCCACCCTGATTTACTCCTTCGTCATCAGCTACCTGCTCTTCTGGATCCTGGACAAGACCATGGGGCTCAGGGTCAGCACGGATGAGGAAGTGGCCGGGTTGGATATCAGCGAACACCAGGAAACGGGCTACAGCCTGTAGGAATAGGAGGCGACCATGAAAAAGATTGAAGCGATCATCCAGCCCTACAAGCTGGAACCGGTCAAGGAGGCCCTGCACGCCCTCAGCGTCCAGGGGATGACGGTGAGCGAAGTCAAGGGCTTCGGCCGTCAGAAGGGCATCCGGGAGGTCTACCGGGGCATGGAATACCAGGTGGATTTTCTGCCCAAAGTCAAGCTAGAAGTGGTGGCGCCGGACGACAAGGCCCAGACCATCATTGACACCATCATCGCCAAGGCCCGCACCGGCCGCATCGGGGACGGCAAGATCTTTGTCTATCCGGTGGCCGAAGTGATCCGCATCCGCACCGGGGAGACCGGAGAGAGTGCGGTTTAGCCTGCAGGCCTGGAGCAACCATCGTATTGAGCGGGAGGCGGGACCCCCGGGGGTTTCCGCCTCTCCCCATGTGAAGCGTAGTCATTTTTGTTTACCTACAATATTGTTAAATAATAACTAATTATAAATTAATGAAAAAAACGGCAATTAGAGAATGGCAATTAGAGTAAAAATACAATAATGCATATATGCAATTACAAAATTAACAAAATGGTAATACCAGGATCAGTCGGGCAAAAGATAACTATTTGTAATTACATTTAATTTAAGATGGCACGGCAATTGCTTTAAGTTACCTCAGGTGAAAGGCATATTTCATCACAATTAATAATCTAAATCCCTGAGGGAGGATAAGCAAGTGTTGACGAAACGATGGGCGGCAATTTTTCTCCTGGCATTCGTCGCGGTTTTGGTTATGGCTCCGCTGGCCGGCTGGGCCGCGGAAGAGGCGGCGCCCTCGGTGGCGGCGGCCGAGGCGGCCCCCGCCCCCCCCGACCCCAACGGCGAGGCGACCCTGAAGGCCAACCCCGGCAAGGCCCTGGATTACGTCTGGGTGCTGCTGTGCGGTTTCCTGGTAATGTTCATGCAGGCCGGCTTCGCCTGCGTAGAATCGGGCTTCTGCCGGGCCAAGAACGTCACCAATCTCATGACCAAAAATCTGCTGGATTTTGTGGCCGGTTCCCTGGCCTTTTGGGCCATCGGTTACGGCATCCTCTTGGGGGCTGACTGGAACGGGCTCCTGGGCACCTCCAAATTTTTCCTGGCCGGGGACAGCTACGACGTGGAGACTTATTTGAGCTTCTTCTGGCAGATGGTCTTCGCCGCCACCGCCGCCACCATCGTCTCCGGGGCCGTGGCCGAGCGCCTCAAGTTCCAGTCTTATCTGATCTATTCGGTCATTATCTCCCTGTTTATTTATCCCATCTACGCCCACTGGGTCTGGGGCAGCGGCTGGCTCTCCAAGCTGCCCTTCGGCCTGGGACACCTGGACTTCGCCGGCTCCGGCGTGGTCCACGCGGTGGGCGGTTTCGTCGGCCTGGCCGGGGCCATCGTCCTGGGACCCCGCTACGGCAAGTTCGACAAGAATGGCAAGCCCCGGGCTATTCCGGGCCACAGCATCTCCCTGGCCGCCCTGGGCACCTTTATTCTCTGGTTCGGCTGGTTCGGTTTCAACCCCGGCTCCACCTTTAACGGACATCATTTGAGGATTGCGGTGATTGCGGTCAACACCACTTTGGCGGCTTCGGCGGCTTCCTTAACTGCCATGCTCCTTGTCCTGGGCAAAACCGGAAAGTATGACCTGGGCATGGCCTTGAACGGCGCCCTGGCGGGCCTGGTGGCGGTCACCGCCCCCTGCGCCTGGATCCCTTCCTGGGCCGCGGTGATTATCGGCATTGTGGGCGGCTTCCTGGTGGTGGGCGGCGTTTACCTGCTGGAGGCCCTGAAGATCGATGACCCGGTGGGCGCGGTGCCGGTGCACGGTTTCAACGGGGTCTGGGGCTTGCTGGCGGTGGGCATCTTTGCCGACGGCACCTACGGCAACTACGCCACCACCGCCCCCTTTGTCACCGGCCTGCTTTATGGCGGCGCCGGCGCCGGTCAATTCATGGCCCAACTCATCGGGGCCGTGGTGGTGATTGCCTGGGCCTTCGGCTGCGGCCTCATCCTGTTCAAGGTGTTGGATGCGGTAATCGGCATCCGGGTTGACCCCCACGAAGAATTGCAGGGGCTGGACATCGTGGAACACGGCACTCCGGGTTATCCCGAGTTTTATATCCCCAGGATGTAAACCAGAAGCCAGACAGTCATCTTTGGCTAGTCATTGAGGAGAAGACCATGAAAGAGATTCGGGCCATCATCCGGATTGAAAAGTTGCGGGAGGTCCTGGACGCCCTGGAAAACGCCGGCCATCCGGGAGTATCGGTGGAGAGAATCGAGGGCCATGGCCGCCAGACCGGTCTGGTGGAACAGTTCCGGGGCCGGGAGTTCAAGGTGGACCTCTTGCCCAAGGCGCGCCTGGACATCGTCTGCGCCGATGCGGAAGTGGAAAAACTGGTGAACACCATCGCGGAAAATGCCAAAACCGGCGGCATCGGCGATGGCAAAATCTTCATCTATCCGGTGCAGGGCGCCATGCGCATCCGCACCGGGGAAACCGGGGAACAGGCGGTGTAAGCTCGACGGGGGAGGAGAGGGCCGGCCCTCTCCTTCCTTCCCCCCACGGAGTCTTCGGCCTGATGAAGTTTACTTGCATTTTAAATTATCCATTTAATGTCGGGAACAACCGCTGCGGCGGAGAATAAAAGGAAAAAGGGGAAGATTGGTATGATGAAACGGCACAAAGGGAAAAAGGGGAGCTGCCTGAGAAAAATTCTGGTTTTGCTCGTTCTGGGGTGTTTTTGGGTAACCCTGGCTCCGGCGCCGCCGGTCCTGGCCGAGGACCAGCCGGCGGCCCCCGCGGAAGAGAAGAAGGAAGCGGCGCCGCCCGCGGAGGACAAACCCACCGCCAGCGTGTCGGTGGATATCTTGAGCCAGTACATCTGGCGGGGCATCGCCCTGAGCCGCCGTTCCGCGGTGATCCAGCCGTCGGTGACCGTGGGTTACAAGGGCTTCTCTTTGAACGTCTGGGGCAACCTGGACACCAACCAGAGCAATCCTTTCATAGCCCCTCCCAACTATCAGGGGATGCATTGGAATGAGACCGATTTCACCTTCGGCTACAGCCGGGACCTCTACACCGGCACCAAGATCAAGGCCATTACCGCCAATGTGGGGATGATCTATTATGCCCTGGATAAGACCTTCAATCCCCAGGGCGACTCCCTGGAAATCTACTGGGGCCTGGCCATGGATGTCAATTGGTTCAAGCTGGCCGCCACGGTCAATAAAGAGGTCTTCCATTATCCGGGCTGGTGGCTGACCTTGGGGATTTCCCGGGTCTTTGAGCTGCCTTATAAAATCAAGGATAACAATAATATTAATATCGAAGTGGGCAATAACTTCGTATTTTTGTTCTCCAATGACGCGGCGGCCTACCCGGATCCCAGCAACCCCAACTTGACCACTCCTTTTTCCGGGCCCCTGGCCGGCCAGTTTTATGTCAACTTCAATTTCCCGGTGCACAAGTATGTGACCGTCACCCCCAAAGTCGGTTTCTGGTACGCCCTGGGCGGGGACTCCACCGCTCTGCTGGGCGGCAATCAGAATTATTTGGGGGCCTCCTGGGACGGCATGCACAACCACATCTATGGCGGGTTGAATGTGACCTTTGCCTTTTAGGTCCTGAAGAGAAGGTATGGAGACGGGTGCCCGCCGAACCGGCTGATAGGTCAGAGGGCCGCTTCCGGGAGGTCCCGGGCAGTTGCCGCCGGGGGGCCATCAGGTTGACCGGCCGCATAAATCCGGGTTCCTGCCCCGTTTTGGCCCCCAAGGGGCCCAGCTAAGGCCTTAACTTTAACCACAACCACAAGCGACCGCGCTTCCTTCCGGGCCGTCAGCCCCACCTCCGGGCTGGCGGCCCATTTTTTCCCCTCCTCCTGGCTGGGGCAACCCCGGACGTTTTTCTTGACGCTAGCCCTCCCAGGCCCTATATTCTGATAGTCTGCCCTTAAAGAATTATCGAATTGTCACGCTTATTAAGCCAGACCCCTGGATGGAGAATCACGCTCAGATGTCCGCCTCTGCTGTATCTGTCGGGGCCAATCTGGTAATGGCCGCCGCGGATTTCCCGGCCCTCCTGGAAGCCTTAAAGCGTCAGGGTTATCAATCGGTGGGTCCGACCCTGCGGGACGGCCACTTGATTTACGGCGACCTCACCGGCGTGGCCGACCTGCCGGTGGGCTGGACTTTTGAAACGGAGGCCGGCGGCTTCCGCCTGCAAAGGCGGGAAGACCGAGCCTTATTCGGCTACGGGGTGGGCCAGCAGTCCTGGAAGCAGTTCCTGTTTCCGCCCCATTACCGTTTGTGGCAGGCGACGCGGGAGGCCGACGGCTTCCGGACGGCGCACCCGGTCGAGGAAGTCCCGCGCTACGCCTTCATCGGGGTACATGCCTGCGACCTGGCGGCCATCGAGGTCCAGGACCGGGTTTTCCTCCAAGGGCCGCATCAGGACCCCATCTACCGCGCCCGCCGGCAGGCGGCCTTTATCCTGGCGGTCAACTGCGGGAACAAGGGCTGCGGCGCCTGCTTCTGCGTCTCCATGGGGACCGGTCCCCGGGCCGCGGGCGGCTTCGACCTGGCCCTGACCGAAGTTTTACAGGAAGGTAAACACTACTTCCTGGTGGAGGTGGGCACCACTCGGGGCGGCGAAATCCTGGCGGCCGCGCCCCATCGGGAGGCCGAACCCGCCGAACTCCAGGCGGCCGCCGCCGCAGTGGCCGCCCAGGCCGCCGTCATGGGCCGGGAACTGGACACCCGGGGCATCAAAGAACTCCTTTACCGCAACCATGAGCACCCCCGCTGGGACGAAGTGGCGGCCCGCTGCCTCACCTGCGGCAACTGCGCCTGGGTCTGTCCCACCTGTTTTTGCCACACCATCGAGGACGTCACCGATCTGACCGGCACGCTGGCCGAAAGGTGGCGGCGGCAGGATGTCTGTTTCACCGTGGACTACTCCTATATCCACGGCGGCAGCATCCGGACTTCACCCCGTTCCCGTTACCGCCAATGGCTGACCCACAAACTGGCCACCTGGATCGACCAATTCGGCTGCTCCGGCTGCGTCGGCTGCGGCCGCTGTATCACCTGGTGTCCGGTGGGCATTGACCTCACCGAGGAGGTCCGGGCCATCCGGGAAACTGTAGGGGCGGTTCCGGAACCGCCCAATCCTGCGAAGGAGACGGAGCATGGAGACCATTGAGCCCATCCTGGCGGCCCAACCTTTTTGCCGGGGGCTGGACCCGCGGCACCTCAAGGAATTGGCCGCCTGCGCCTCCCGGCTCAACCTTAATGCCGGGCAGTTCCTCTGCCGGGCCGGAGATGAGGCCACCCAGTTCTTCCTGATTCTCCACGGACGGGTTACGGTGGAGATCTTCAGCGCCCGGCGCGGTCCCCTGACCCTGCAAACCCTGGAGGCCGGAGACGTCCTGGGCTGGCTTTGGTTTCAGGAACAGCCGTATCATTGGCATCTGGACGCCAGGGCCGACAGCCTCACCCGGATTCTCAGCCTGGAGGTCGACTGTCTGCGGCGGAAGTGCGAAACCGACCATGATTTCGGCTTTGAACTGTTGAAGCGCTACGCCCATTCCCTGGCGGTGCGCTTCCGGGTGAGCGCCTTGCAGCTCACCGATATGTTTCAGGCGTAAACCGGATTTGGGGCGAATCTGGTTCCCAAGTTAAACTTGGGAACCAGATTCTAAGGTTGTGGCAATAAGGAAAGACAAGATGCCAGCCAAATCTGCTAATCTCTATAACATATGGAGTTCCTTGGTTTTTACCCTCTCCCCCAATGGGGGAGAGGGGGTTCTTGCTGCTGCGGCTACAGCCTGTACAGGTCCCGGGCTAACGTCCTGTGGCTCATGCTTATTTCAATCTGCTGACTTCATTGGCGAGGCTTTAGGGGCAAGTTGATGACTCCAAATCCGGAACACAGATCCTCCGATCTGGCCCCCATGCTGCCGGAAATCTTCGTGGTCCAAAAGGTGCGCCGCGAAACCGCCGACACCTTTACCCTGGACCTGGCCCGGCCCGGCGGCGGGGCGGATTTCCCCTTTGCGCCGGGGCAGTTCAACATGCTCTACGCCTTCGGCCGGGGGGAGTCGCCCATCTCCATCAGCGGCGACCCGGCCCGGCCGGAAATCCTGACCCACACGGTGCGCAACGTCGGCAGCGTCACCCGGGCCATCTGCCAGGCCCGCCCCGGCGCCCAACTGGGCATCCGGGGTCCCTTCGGCGCGGCCTGGCCGGTGGCCGCCGCCGCGGGCAACGACGTGGTCCTGGTGGCCGGGGGACTGGGCCTGGCGCCGCTGCGCCCCGCCCTTTATCACCTGCTCCAACACCGCCAGGACTACGGCAACCTGGAGCTGATTTACGGGGCCCGCACCCCGGCGGACCTGCTCTACCGCCGGGAACTGGAGCGCTGGCGGGGCCGCTTCGACCTCCGGGTGCACGTCACCGTGGATACCGCCGGGCCAGAGTGGCGCGGCGGCGTCGGGGTGGTGACCACCATCATTTCCCGGGCCCGCTTTGATCCGGCCCACACCACCGCCCTGATCTGCGGCCCCGGGGTCATGATGCGCTACACCATCCTGGAGTTTTTGAGCCACGGCCTGGCGCCCGAGCAAATCTTCATCTCCATGGAGCGCCACATGAAATGCGGCCTGGGGCTGTGCGGCCACTGCCAGTGGGGGCCGTTTTTCGTCTGCAAGGACGGTCCGGTCTTTCGTTACGACCTGGTCAAGGACTGGTTCGAACGGCGGGAGGTGTGACATGGGCAAAAAACCCAAACTCTCCGTCTGGAAATTCGCCTCCTGCGACGGCTGCCAGTTATCCCTGCTGGACTGTGAAGACGAACTCCTGGCAGTGGCCGGGGCCGTGGACATAGCCTATTTCGTCGAGGCCTCACGCAACATGGTGAAAGGCCCCTATGACCTCACCCTGGTGGACGGCTCCATCACCACCGCCCATGACGCCGAATTGATTAAAAAGGTGCGCCGGGCCTCCAAATTCCTGGTGGCCCTCGGCACCTGCGCCTGCTCCGGCGGCATCCAGGCCCTGCGCAACTTCACCGACGTCCGCGACTACGTCAAGGCGGTTTACGAGCACCCGGAATATATCCAGACCCTGGAGCAATCCACCCCCCTGGCGGCCCACGTCAAGGTGGACTACCAGCTTAACGGCTGTCCCATCAACAAGCGCCAACTCCTGGAGGTGATCAGCGCCTATCTTGCCGGCCGCGCCCCCCAGGTGCGGCCCCACAGCGTCTGCCTGGAATGCAAGCTCAGGGGCAATATCTGCGTGATGGTCCTGGGCGCCCCCTGCCTGGGGCCGGTGACTCACGGCGGCTGCGGCGCCCTGTGCCCCACCTATCACCGGGGTTGCTACGGCTGCTACGGACCCAAGGAGACCCCCAACACCGCCTCGCTGGCCGACTGGTTCAGCCGCCGCCTGGGGGTGGATGAGGCCGGCCTGGTGCGGGCCTTCCGCAAGTTTTACGCCAACGCCCCGGAGTTCCGCCGGGAGAGCGAAGCCCATGAAAACTAGGTCCATCAAGGTCAAATATCTGGCCCGGGTGGAGGGCGAAGGCGGCCTCCATATCCGTCTGCAAGACGGCGGCGTGGCCGAGGTCAGGCTGAAGATCTTCGAGCCGCCCCGCTTTTTCGAGGCTTTCCTGCGCGGCCGGCAATACTCCGAGGCCCCGGACATCACTTCGCGCATCTGCGGCATCTGCCCGGTGGCCTACCAGATGAGCGCGGTGCACGCCCTGGAAGGCGCCCTCGGGGTCAAGGTGACCGGGCCCCTGCGGGATTTGCGCCGCCTGCTCTACTGCGGCGAATGGATCGAATCCCACGCCCTGCACGTCTTCATGCTCCACGCCCCGGATTTTCTGGGCTACCAGGACGCCATCCAAATGGCCCGGGACCATCCCGACGTGGTCAAGATGGGCCTGCGGCTGAAGAAGATCGGCAACGCCCTGGTCACCCTGGTGGGCGGCCGGGAGATCCATCCCATCAACGTCCGGGTGGGCGGGTTCTACCGGGCCCCCGCCCAGGTGGAACTGGCGCCCCTGGCCGAAGAACTGAAATGGGCCCGGGACGCAGCCTTGAAGACGGTGCACTGGGTGGCGGCCCTGCCCATGCCGGAATTCCAGGCCGATTACGAATTTGTCGCATTGCGCCACCAGGAGGAATATCCCTTCAACGAAGGCCGGGTGGTGTCCAATCAGGGGCTGGATATCGCGGTCCGGGATTATGACGCCCACTTTACCGAAGAGCACGTGGCCTATTCCCATGCCCTGCACTCGCGGCGGCAGGATGGCGGCCCCTTTTTTGCCGGGCCCTTGGCCCGCTACAACCTGAACTTTGACCGCCTGTCGCCCCTGGCCCGGCAAGCGGCGCAGGAGGCCGGGCTGGGTCCGGTGTGCCGCAACCCCTTCCAGAGCATCATCGTCCGGGCGGTGGAAACCCTCTATGCCGTGGATGAGGCCCTACGGCTCATCGAGGTTTATGAACGGCCGGAGCAACCGGCCCAGAAGATCGAGGTCCGGGCCGGAGTGGGTTTTGCCGCCACCGAAGCGCCCCGGGGCCTGCTCTACCATCGCTACCGCCTGGATGAGCAGGGGGCCATCCTGGAGGCCAAGATCGTGCCCCCCACGGCCCAGAACCAGAAGATCATCGAGCAGGATTTGCGCCGGTTTGTGGAAAAACGTCTCGATCTCTCTGACGAAAAACTTACCTGGCAGTGCGAACAGATGGTGCGCAACTACGACCCCTGCATCTCCTGCGCCACCCATTTCCTGAAGATTCGCCTGGAGCGCCGCTAGGGTTCGGGCGCATGTCCCTTTCTGTTTCGAAACATTCAGGCGCGATTTTGGACTTACTGAGAAGGACAGCCGTACGCTGGGCGGTTCGAGAACCGCCCCCACAATGACCTTCGTGGAAGAAAAATGTAGGACAGGCGCCCTCGCCTGTCCAGGGACAGCCGGGGGCGGCTGTCCTACCTCACTGCCGTTTCACCGATGCTGCCCAGAGGACTTTCACGGTAAAGGAATCCCACCGGGACTGGGCGAGGGAGAGCTATTTTTTCATGGTTTATGAGCCTCTTGCAAAATGTAGCCGCAGGCTTCAGCCTGCGCTTGCACAGGCTGGAAAGCCTGTGCCACCGTGAATTAATTTATGACTCCAAAAATAAACCGCAGCCTTTAAATGAACTTTGCAAGAGGCTCTTATGGTATCCCGAAAGAACTTGAATGGCTCGTAATGAAAAACTGTTAGTCATCGGCGTGGGCCAGGAATGGCGGGGCGACGACGCCGCCGGGCTGCTGGTGGCCCGGCGATTGCGGCAAATTATGGGGCCTGGAGTGGCCATCTTGGAAAACTCCGGGGCCGCCCACAACCTGCTGGAGGCCTGGCAGGGGGCTGACGCCGTTATTCTGGTAGACGCGGTTCGGGGCGGCGGCCGGCCGGGGGAGATTTATCGCTTCCCGGTGCACGAGCGGCCCCTGCCTGCGGAGCTTTTTCCCGCCGCCTCCAGCCATGCCTGGGGGGTGGCCCAGGCCGTGGCCCTGGGCCGGGTCCTGGGGCAATTGCCGCCTTACCTGGTGGTTTACGGCCTCGAAGGCGTAAATTTCGGCCTGGGGCAGGAGCTCTCGCCCACGGTGGCCGAGGCAGTTCCGGAAGCAGCCAGGCGGATCAGCCGCGAGCTAGAGCAATATCCGGCAGTTCAGGCGAATAATCCCTAAACGATTAGGACCATCCTGAAAATGGGCAACAGCCGCCTCGGCTGTTCAGCCAGGCTGGAAAGCCTGCGCCACCACAAAATTTATTCTCAATTTTGCCCGGATTTATCCGGATTTCCTCTCGAAAAAGCCGAATCTTGATTTATCTTAAAAGCCAGTCCGATTTCTCCAAGGAAAGGTGACAAATGAGCTCGACTTCCCCGGACCTGAATCTCAGCGCCCTCTTCGCCCCCCGGGCCGTGGCGGTCATCGGCGCCACCGGCCGGCCCGGCAGCGTCGGCCAGGCGGTCTTCGCCAACGTCCTGCAGCACCGCTACGCCGGGGTGGTCTATCCGGTCAATCCCCGGGCCGCCAGCGTCATGAGCGTCAAGGCCTTTGCGAAGGTGGCGGACATCCCCGACGCCGTGGACCTGGGCATCATCATCGTGCCCCGGGAACTGGTCCCCCAGGTCCTGGCGGAGTGCGGCGACAAGGGCGTCAAGGCGGCCATCGTCATCACCGCCGGTTTCAAGGAGCTGGGGGGCGCCGGGGTAGATCTGGAAAAACGAGTCTTACAAGTGGCCCGGGAGCGCGGCCTCCGCCTTTTGGGGCCCAACTGCCTGGGCATCATCAACACCGAGCCCCGAGTCTCCTTGAACGGCTCCTTCGCCCGCCTGATGCCCCGGCTCGGCAACATCGCCCTGGTCTCCCAGAGCGGCGCGGTGGGAGTGGCGGCTCTGGAATACGCCCAGGGCGAAGAAGTCGGCCTCTCCAAGTTCGTCTCGGTGGGCAACAAGGCCGACCTCAATGAAAACGACTGCCTCGCCTATCTGAAAGACGATCCCCAGACGGACGTCATCCTCTTTTACCTGGAAGACCTGAGCGAACCCCAGCGCTTCTTCCAACTGGCCCAGGAGATCACCTCCGGCCCCCGCCCCAAGCCCATCCTGGCCATCAAATCCGGGCGCACCGCCGCCGGGGCCAAGGCCGCCTCCAGCCACACCGGGGCCCTGGCCGGCTCCGATGCGGCCTACGACGCCCTCTTCGCCCAATGCGGCGTCCTGCGGGTGGAAACCCTGGAGGAGCTTTTCGACCACGCCCAGGCCTTCGCCAATCAGCCGCTCCCCAAGGGCAACCGGGTGGCCATCGTCACCAACGCCGGCGGCCTGGGCATCATGACGGTGGACGCCGCGGTGCGCCACGGCCTGGAGATCGCCGCCTTTCAGGAACCCACTACCGAGAAACTGCGCCAGGGGCTGCCCCCCGCGGCCAACATCCACAACCCGGTGGACGTCCTGGGGGACGGCAACGAGGACCGCTACCGCCTGGCCCTGGAAGCAGTCTTGCAGGATGAGCAGGTGGACGGGGCCATCGTCATCTCCACCCCCCAACTGATGACCAATCTGCCGGCCATCGCCGCCACGGTGGCGGAGGTGACCCCGCAGTACGGCAAACCCACCCTGGTGTGCCAGATGGCCCTGGGGGAAATCGAAGAGACTCTGGCCATCTGGACCAAGGCCAGGCTGCCTCATTATCATTTCCCGGAAGAGGCGGCCCGCTCCATGGGGTCCATGGCCCGCTACGCCGCCGGCCTCCAGCCCGCCAACCAGGAGGTGCAGACCTTTGCCGACGTGGACCGGGAGGCGGTGCGGGCCTTGCTGGACCGGGTGCGGGCCGCGGGCCGGCGCCACCTCCTGGAACCCGAGGCCCACGAATTATTCCGGGATTACGGCTTTGTGGTGGTCCCCTTTCACTGGGCCCAAAGCGCCGCCGAAGCGGTGGGGGCCGCCGAATCCTTGGGCTATCCGGTGGTCCTGAAGATCGTCTCCCCCGACGTCATCCATAAGTTCGACGTGGGCGGGGTCCGGCTGAATCTGACGAGTTCGCCAGAGGTGGAGGCGGCCTACCGGGAGATCATGGCCGCGGTGTTGGCCGCCAAGCCCGACGCCACTCTCATGGGGGTGCTGGTCCAGCAGATGGTCGGCAAAGGCCGGGAAACCATCCTGGGCATGAGCCGGGACCCCCGGTTCGGGCCCCTGCTGATGTTCGGGCTGGGCGGCACCTTGGTGGAAATCTTCCAGGACGTGATCTTCCGCATCGCCCCCATTTCCGCCCATTGGGCGGACAAGATGATCCGGGATTTGAGGGGCTTTCAGATCTTCACCGGCTACCGGGGGGAGCCGCCCGCCGACCTGGCCGCCGCGGCCCAATGCCTGCAACGCCTGTCGCAACTGGCCCTGGAGTTCCCGGAGCTCAAGGAACTGGACATCAATCCGCTGCTGGTCTTCCCGGCCGGCCGGGGGACCGCGGTGCTGGACGCCCGGGTGTTTATGGTGTAGTTATCTTAATTCATTGAAGGAAAACCATGATCCAATTCGCCAAGCTGTTCATCCCGGTAAAATCCCTGGATGCCGACGAGACCCGGAATTACATCGCCGCCCATAAGGAAGGCGATTATCTCATCCTGGACGTGCGCCAGCCCGGGGAATATGAGGAGTCCCATATCCCCGGGGCGCAACTGCTGCCCTTGCCGGAGTTGCCCGGCTCCTATCAAACCTTGGACCCCGAGAAACCCACCATCATTCATTGCGCCATCGGCGGCCGCAGCCGGGTGGCGGCCCAGATGCTGTCCGGCCTGGGCTTCAAAGAGGTCTATAACCTGGCCGGCGGCATCAAGGCCTATCAAGGGGAAAAGGCCGCCGGCCCTCAGGAGCTCAATCTGGACCTGGTGCGGGGGGACGAAACCCCGGCGGAGATCACCGCCCTGGCCTGCGGCCTGGAAAAGGGGCTGCAATTTTTTTATGAAACCCTGGCGGCCCGGACCCAGGACCCGGAACTCCGGGATTTGCTGGGTCAACTGGCCCGGGTGGAGGAGAAACACCGGCAACGGCTGCGGGAGGTTTATCGGCAGGTGGAGCCCGGGGCGCCGGCGGCGCCCGCCTGCCAGGGGCCGGCGGCCGGCGGGACTATGGAGGGCGGCTTTAATTTCCAGGAGTTTATGACTCAGAATAAGGCCCTAATGGATACGGCGGCGCACGTCCTGGACCTGGCCATGATGCTGGAGACCCAGGCCCTGGATCTCTACCTGCGCCTGGCCCACCGCTGCGCCCAACCGGAGGCCCAGGCCGTCCTGTTCGCCATCGCCGACGAAGAGAAGGCCCATCTCGCCGCCCTGGGGCGGCTGTTGGAGGCCAAATCGGGGGGCGGGGAAGGACGCGAGGGAAAATCAGGTTGATTCGAGAAAAAATTAGGGAGCAGCTCCCTCCTGAATTATTAACTTTGGTCCGGATTTTTATGGGGTTGGTCCCCGAATTATTTCCGGCCCAGCACCACGAACGGAATTGGGGCGGCCGCTATTATTACGCCGTCTGGCTGCGGCATCTGGTCCTGGCCCGGCGGCACGGCTGGCAGCCGCGGCCGCGGGTAGTGGCGGAACTGGGGCCGGGAGGGTCCCTGGGCACGGGACTGGCCGCCTTGTTGTCCGGCGTCGAGCAATATCAAGCCCTGGACGTGGTCAACCTGTTCCAGGCCGCCGCCAACCTCAAGATTTTGGCGGAGTTGGAGGAATTGTTCCGCACCCGCGCCCCTATTCCCGATGGGCAGGAATTTCCCCACCTGCGGCCCCGCCTGGAATCCTATGAATTCCCCAAGCATATCCTGACCGATGCCGACTTGAAAAAGACCCTGGATAAAAAGAGGCTGGAAGCGGTTAAGCAGTCGCTGTTACAGCCCGGGGGGGGCCGGGCGCCCATTGCTTATTATTCCCCTTACGCTATCAATACCCTGGCGCCCGGCTCAGTGGACCTGCTGCTCTCCCAGGCCGTCCTGGAGCACGTTGACGATCTCGCCCGGGCTTATGAGGCCATGCGGGTCTGGCTTAAGCCGGGGGGCCTCATGTCGCATACCATTGACTTCAAGGCCCACGGCACCGCCGAGGCCTGGAACGGCCAATGGGGCTATTCGGATTTGCTGTGGAGATTAATCAGAGGCCGCAAGCCTTATTTGATCAACCGGTATCCCCTTTCGACCCATCTTGAGTTGCTGAAGCGCTGCGGCTTCGAGATGATCTGTGACCTCAGGGAGCAGGACGCCTCAGGAATCAGCCGGGAGAAGCTGGCTCAACGGTTCCGAGACCTTTCGGATGATGATTTGCGTACCAGCGGGGCTTTCATCCAGGCAGTTAAATAGCAATAAAGATGAGATTGTAAAAAGTCCCCAGGACATAAATTTTTCCCCGATTATAGGTTGTTATGAAATTTGGGAACCTTTTTCCACCACCAAGTCACCAAGAACACCAAGGATTCACCAAGGTTTTTCTTGGTGTTAACTTGGCGCCCTTGGTGTCTTGGTGGTTCAAAGATTTTCCCTTTCAGCCAAAGATCAGTAGCAGATAATGGGTGAAAATTCGCCCGGAACAGCTTGAGGTAACAATGGCTTTTACGGTTATGGAAGTGCTTAAACGCCTGCCCCGCACCAACTGCGGCGACTGCGGCCAACCCACCTGTCTGGCCTTCGCCACCCGGGTGATCAAGGAAGGGGAAGACCTGGCGCAATGCCCGCATTTGGAGGGCGGCGGGGAGTTCCAGGAGCAAATTCGCGCCCAGCAGCAGGCCGGCGTCGGCCGGCGCCGGGAATCGGCGGCCATCTCCCTGGAGGTCTTGCAGGCCAAGGTGGCGCCCCTCGATTTCGCCGCCCTGGCCGCCGGGCTGGGGGCCGACTATGGCGAAGAGGGCGGCCGGCCCTATCTGGCCATCCCTTATTTCGGCTATTGCCTCCAGGTCTTCAAGGATGAGCTGCGCTATCCTCCGGGGGCCCTGGCCGACCCCTGGGACGCCATTTTGCTTTATAACTACATTGCTTCCAAGGGCAGCCGGCCGCCCACCGGGAACTGGATCGCCTACAACAGCCTGCCCAACTCGGTGTCCAAGGCCAAGACCCTGGCCCGGCTGGAACGGGAGGTGGCGGCTCACTTCAGCGGCCGGGCGGCGGCCTTAAAGGAGCAGGCGGCCGCTCTGGGGGCGGAACTGGTGTCCGTGGGCGGCGAAGACGCCGACCTCCAGGCGGTCTTTCTGCCGCTGCCCCGGGTCCCCATCCTGCTGCTCTTCTGGGACGCCGACCCCGAGGAGGGCTTCGAGGCCCAGTGCCGTTTCCTCTTCGACGCCGGCGTCCCTGATTACCTGGACCTGGAGGCCATGCTCTTTCTGGTGGAGCACCTGCTGGCCCGGCTCGTGGGGTAAGCCGGAGATACTTTGCAAGGCAGTCGCTCATGAGCCTTGGCTCACCCGAAAATTATGAAAAGGTTGGTAGGGCGATCTTCCGTGCCCGCCAAACCTGAAATGCAGGCTGGAAGCCTGCGCTACCGGAACGAACTTTTCGGAGCAGGCCGCGCATGGCGCAGATTACCTGGGAAGCCCTCCTGTTGGTGGCCGGTTT
>CAZOCQ010000050.1:0-16024 GCA_964578335.1 uncultured Desulfobacca sp. | reverse complement strand
CAGCCGCCATTATCTTCTTGGCAACGGCTCCATTGCCGGACCCGGAAAGCATCCCGCCGGCCACGGCTCCGGGCAGGGGAGACCTTCCCGGCCGATCAACTCCCGAGAATGGTTTGGTAATTCTGCAGGGCCTCGAGGATGCCGTGGAACACCAGTCCCATGCCGATGGCGGAGACAAAGAAACCCACGATCCGGGTGGCCGCGTCAATCCCCTTGGGACCGATGCGCCCGAGAAACTGCCGGGCATAAGCCAACACCAGGTTGGTGACCAGGGTCGCCGCCAGGATGGCCAATGAGATGCTGACCAACTCGGTAAAATGGGAAATGGGATGTTGCACCAGGGAGCTCCATCCCACGATGGTGGCCAGGACTCCGGGACCGAACATGAGGGGCATGGCCAGGGGGACGAAGGCGATATTGTCGCCTTCTTTAGCTTCGAGGCTGATCCCCGCCGCCGGGGAGGGCAAAAACAGGCTGAAGCCGATGCGCACCAAGATGATGCCGCCCACGATGCGCACCATGCTGAGGGGCACCGAAAAAAGCTTGAGCATCAAGGTGCCGCACACCAGGAAAAAGAAGGTTAACACCGCCACGTAGGCGCAGGCCTGGCGAGCCACCTGGCGGTGTGCCCGGTCATCTTTGCCGCTCAGCAGTTTCAGGAAAACCGGCAGAGCTTCCAGAGGATTAATTACCGCCAGCAAGGTTGTGAAGGTCCCGATAAAGAGGGTTAGCGGTTTTTCCATAGCCCCATCCCCCCACCGAAAAAAATTAACCGCCAATAAAAATCTCAACCTCGATAATACTTGCCCTACCAATAACTTATTTTACCCATGATTAGTGAGAAAAATTTTTATCTGATTGCTTTTTGAGGAAAACCTCAGAGGATAGCGCCACGCCCCGACCGAGCCACAACTATCGGGGTTGATAGAAGAAATGGCCTTCCTCCTTTGTCCGTCCTTCTTAAGCGCATTAAGCTATTTCAAAACCACTTTTTTCTGTCACCCTGAGCGAAGCGAAGGGTCTCAAGTATTTAAAAAGCCGAGATTCTTGCTCCGCTCAGGATGACAAATTGGTTAAGTTCGGGGTCTTGAAATGGCTTTAGGGACCCGCCCGTTGGCGGGAGATTGGGGCTCCCTCTTGAAGACGAAATTATCTTAGATTATAATAATATAGTACGTTAATGAGGAGTCTCCGGAAAAACCAAATGCCTGGAACGATAAAGGCCAAATCGGTGGTGCGCGCCAAATGCCGAAGGCGCAGCCAGGGGCAGCGACCTCCTTCCCCGGCCATCCTGTTGGAGCAAAACGCCACCATCCTGGACAGCATTGCCGAAGGGGTGTTCACGGTGGACCCCGATTGGCGCATCACCTTCATCAATCGGGCCGCCCAGGAGATCACCGGCATCCCGGCCGCGGAGGCCCTGGGACGGCCTTGCTGCGACGTTTTTCAAGCCAATATTTGCGAAACGACCTGCATCCTGGGACGCACCATGGAGACCGGCGAATCGGTGGTCAACCAGCCGGTGGCGATTCTCCGGGTGGACGGCCAGGAGATCCCCATCAGCGTCAGCACCGCCGTCCTCCGGGATAAGGAAGGGCGGGTCATCGGGGGGGTGCAAACCTTTCGGGACCTGAGTCTGGAGGAGGAACTCCGCCGCCGGGTGAAGCGCCAGTACCGCCTGGGGGACATCATCTCCAAGTCGCCCCTGATGCAGAAGGTGTTTGATCTGCTGCCGGCCATCGCCCGCACCGACAGCAACGTCTTGATTCAAGGGGAAAGCGGCACCGGCAAGGAATTGGTGGCCCGGGCCTTGCACCATCTCAGTCCCCGGGCCCAGGGCCCGTTTGTGGCGGTGAATTGCGGAGCTCTGCCCGACACCTTGCTGGAATCCGAGCTCTTCGGCCACACCGCCGGCGCCTTTACCGACGCCCGCCGGGACCGCCAGGGCCGCTTCGCCATGGCCGAGGGCGGCACCCTCTTCCTGGATGAAATCGGCGATATCTCGCCGGCCTTGCAGGTGCGGCTGCTGCGGGTCCTGGAGGAGCGGGCCTACACCCCCCTGGGGGCCTCCATGAGCGTCAAGGCCGACGTCCGCATCGTCACCGCCACCCACGTGGACCTGGATCAGCGGGTGGCGGCGGGCAGCTTCCGCAAGGACCTGTATTACCGCATCAACGTGGTCAGGTTGCGGCTGCCGCGGCTGGCCGAGCGCCGGGAAGACATTCCGCTGTTGGCGGAGCATTTCATCGGGACCTTCAATAAATTGCAGAACAAGAAAATCGCCGGGCCGAGCCAGGACACCCTGGCCATTTTCATGCGCCACGACTGGCCCGGCAATGTCCGGGAGCTGGAAAACGCCATCGAACACGCCTTTATACTTTGCCCCCAGGGCTTGATTCTGCCTGAGCATCTGCCGGAGCACCTCCAGCCGGAATACCGGGCTGCCGATGGCAGCTCTCTTTCCGGTTCCAGCCGGAGCTTGAAAGAGCTGGAGAAACACCTGCTGCTGGAGGCCCTGGAGCGCCACGGCTGGCGCCGCCTGGCCACCGCCCGGGAGCTGGGGATAGACAAGAATACCCTGCGGCGCAAAATCATCCGTTTCGGTCTGACCCCGCCCGCAGGAGCCGGCCGGCCGGCGGATTGAGCCGACCGCGGGCCGCCGGCCGATTTTCCTCAACTTGGCCGGGGCGCCATAAAAGCCATGAACATCGGGACCGGTCGGTACCCGGTGTTCGTGGCTTTGGTGGTTTATGAACCTGAGGCGGATTTTCGATAAGTTTCAATGTAAGCCATTTAATTATTTGGGATAATCTGAATGAGGCGCCGGGAGGATTTCGACGCCAAAAATTTGGTGACTCTAAAAATCCGGAAAACCTGAGGAAATCTAGGGAAATTCCTGATTGTGCCCTGAGGGAAAGCCCGATATAATACCAGGGAAAATTTTTGCCCCTCTCCCTGTTTGCCCTGATGGGGGAAGGATAAAGAAAAACTTGTCCAGGGATGGCGACGTGATTATGGTTAGCTAATTCGGGCGAGAGGTTGCCAACAGTGTCTCCTGGAAGATTAACTATTTCCATTATTTATGAGGATGGCCACCCAGTTCCAGCGGTGGCGGAAATATTGAATAAGCTGCCCCAGGTGAGCGTCCTGGAGGAATTCCCCCACCACGAAGATTTTTTCCTTAACCCCCCTAAGACCGCGCCGGATTCGATGCTGGTCCTGCTCAATGGCGGCGCCAGCCCACCTGAATGGCTCGGAGATTTATCGCACCAGTTCCCCCATACTGCGGTATTGGTCTGTTCCAAGAAAATGGAGACGGATTTTTTGTTGCGGGCCATGCAGTTGGGGGTGAAGGAATTTCTCCCCTTCCCCCTCTCCCAGGAAAACGTGGAGGCGGCTCTCCGCCGGATGCTGGTCTTCAAGCAAAGACTTGCCGGCGCCAGCCACACCCAGGGGAAGGTGGTGGCCGTCTGCGGCCATAAGGGGGGCATCGGCACCACCACCATCGCCATCAATCTGGCCGTAGCTCTGGCCGAGATCCAGCCGGACCGGTGCGCCCTGGTGGACCTGGGACGGCCTTTCCCCGATGTGGGAACCTTCCTGGACCAAAAGGCGAACTATAGTCTGAGGGATGTGCTCATTAATCTGGAAAACTTGGATCAGTCTTTCTTCCAGAAGATCATGCAGCCTTTCGGCGCCAGTCTGGAAATCCTGCACGGCATCTCGGATTTTGAGGAGCAAGAAAATCTGGACGCCCAGGCCCTGGAAAAGTTGTTTAATATCCTTAGGGGCCTCTATAAGTTTATCGTGGTGGACCTGGGTCACGTTTTCGACGAATTGTTATTTCGGATCTTCCAGGAAGCGGACCTGGCCTTGCTGGTGACCGACCTCAATGTGCCCAATTTTATTAACTTGAAAAAGATCTGGCCGATTATCCGGGAATGGGACCCGGAACAGCAAAAAGTCAAGGTGGTGGTGAACCGCAACAACCAGGACAAGGATTTATTGCGGGAACTGGAGGAAATCCTGAAAGAACCGCCCTATGCCGTCCTCCCCAGTGATTATCATCCCCTGATCGAGGCCATCAACCAGGGGGTGCCCCTGGCCAAAGTAGGTCCTCGTTCGAAACTCGCCCGGGCCGTGAATGAGTTGGCCCGCAAAATCATCGCCTCCCTGACCGGGGAGGAAGGACGGACCCGTGAGGGCCAGTCCCGGCGGCGATTCTGGTTATTTTAGCCCGGTAAACCGATGATTTTCGCCTGAGTCCGCAAGCGCCCGCCCCTAAAAACCGACCGGATGCCGGCGGCGCACTGCCGCCGCCGGGTCCAGCCCCACCGGGGGGGAGCTCCCAGTCTTTAGAGCCAACCCGATTCAATCATTCCTGGGGGCCACCGGCCTCCAATGGTCCCGCCGCCGCAGCCGGGGCCGGGAATGCCGGAACGGCTTCCTCTACGGCCCGGGACTTCGGGAACTACTTGACCTTGGCCCGGAAGGGACATATGGTTAAGCAGGCAGGGGAATGTTATGAAGTTTTGGCTGCGCCGGCTAATCACCTTCCTGTTCCTGGGTTTGGGAACCCTGATGATCGCGGGCCCCGTCTGGACCCAGGACGAAGACTACAGCCACCTGTGCGAAGAGTTGAAAACCTCCGGATACGAGATTATCGACTCGGGGGTGGCCTACGGCGTGCCCTTCGCCAGGGTTAGAATTCATCGCGGCTTTTCCATCACTTCCTTATGCCGGCAGATTCCCAGCTTTAATCGGGAGTTTAACCACTGCCGGAACCGCCTCGCCTTTTTCAATGCCTTGAACCCTTCTTATGTCAAGACCAGGACCCAGGAACCTTTTTCCATAGAAGCCGACACCCTAAAGATTCCCTTGGATCTCCGCAAGGTGCCGGAAATTTTCCCGGCTTACGACGAGGCCCTGGCGTCCCAAGAGCAATACCTGCTGGTGGACATCGGCAAGGGCTTCCTGGCCCTTTATGAGCAGGGCGAACTGCGGCGCGTCTTTCCCATCTCCGCCGGGTCTTCGGGGAAACGCACTCCGCTTTTCGATTTCCAGATCAAAAAGAAGGATGAGGATCACTGGTCCAATATCTACGAGTCCTGGATGCCCTGGGCCTTGCACCTCAAGGGGCCGTATTATATTCATGGCGGCGTGCTGCCCGGCCGGGCCGACTCCGCCGGCTGCATCCGCCTGTCCCTGGAGGACGCCGAGCGGTTATTTAAGGCGGTGGCGGTGGGGACGCCGGGACGGATTATAGACACCCCCAAGGTGGACCGGGAGATCTATCCGGCCTCTTTCTGCCGGTGAGGTCCCGACACTCCCCGCAAAACGCCAAGGCGCAGTTATCCTGAAGGAGGGCTGTTATGAGAAAAAGAATGCACTGGGGCCTGCTGATTCTGGCCGTTATCGTCTGGGGTTTGCCCGTATCCGGCGCCGGACAGGACAAAGCGCCCGCTGAAATTCCCAAGGTCCAGCCACCGGCGCCCGCCGCGGTTCGGGAAACGCCCCCCGACCCCAAGGCCATCTTGCTGAAGATGTGCGATTTTCTGAAAAACCAAGCCAAATTCTCCTTCAAGGCCGAAGTCACCGACGACCGGGTCTATGCCGGGGGCCGCAAGCTGCAATACGGCCTGGAGATGGAGGGCTTTTTTCAGCGCCCCGACAAACTCCGGCTCAACGGCGCGGGCGACGTGGAGCACAAACAATTATTTTATGACGGCAAGACCCTGACCCTGTATGACAAAGACAAAAACGTTTACGGCGCCCTGGAGTTGCCCGGAGACCTGGACGCCGCCCTGAATAAGGCCGATAAGGACTATGGGCTGCGGGTGGGCCTGGCCGAGTTGGGCGCCAACCGGCTCAGCGAACACGCCGTCCAGGGCCTGACCAACGCCTTATACGTCGGGATGAGCCAGGTCCGGGGGGCGTCCTGTTATCACCTGGCCTTCGACAAAGAGAAGGTCCATTACCAGTTGTGGATCAGCGCCGGGGAGCCGCCGCTGCTGCGCAAGGTGGTGGTCACCCAGAAGAAGCTGCCTTTTGCCCCCCAATGGACCGCCTATCTCTCCGATTGGAATTTCTCCCCCTCCTGGAGCGAGACCTTGTTCACCTTTACCCCGCCCGCCGGAGCCCAAAAGATCAAATTTATGCCGGTCAAGCCGGCCGCCGCCCCGGCGCCCAAAAAGGCGAAAATGAAAAAGAAAGGAGGCAAGTCATGAGACCTGCTCAAATTAAGCGTCTGCTGGCGCTCATTTTTCTGAGCGGCTCCCTGGTGAGCTGGCCCCTATTGCCCCAGGCCCTCCATGCCCGCGGCGGCGGTGGTTTCCACGGTGGCGGGGGTTTTCATGGCGGCGGTTTCGAGGGCTATCACGGGGGCAGCGGCTATGCCGGCGGCTTCGGCGGCGGCAGTTTCCGTCCGGAAGGTTATCATCCCCGGTATGAACCGGGTCCCTATGGTCCCGGACCAGGACCGGGGCCGCATCCACCGCGTCCGCCCTATCCACCGCCCGCTCCTCCGCCTCCATATAATCCCAACGTCAACGTCAATGTCAGCGGCGGCGGTTGGGGACCCTATTACGGCGGCGGTTGGGGCGCGGCCGCGGCCGGAGCGGCCGCCGGTCTGGCCATCGGCGCCCTGGTGAACAGCCTGCCCTCCAATGCCCAGACAGTGTACGTGAACAATCAGAATTATTATTACGACGGCAACAACTATTATCAGCCCTGCTATCAAGGGACTGACTCCGGTTACTGCGTGGTTCCGGACCCTAACCAGTAGTCGCCGGCGGCGAGGCGGCCGTCGGAACTGACCGCCGCAGTAGCCACACCCCACCACCAGAATGAAAAGAATCGCCCTGGAAAGTCATGAGCCATGACCGGGGCGATTCTCTTATTATATTGACAAGTTTTGAGAAATTTTGACAATGGTAATGCCGGAGGTTAGTTTGGGGTGTCCTTAAAAAAACACGGCAAAAATATTTTAGCGATATTCTTAGGTATTTCCCTCTCCTTCGGCTTGCTTGAAGGTTTACTCCGCATCTTTCAACCCATCGAGTACCGGGTCAAAGGCACCAAGATCAAGCTGCCCCGGGATAAAAAATATCGGTTTACCAATGATAAGTGCGACAAACTGGACCCGGTAATCTCCATCAGTTGGAACCATTTGGGCTTCCGGGGGGAGATGCCCCCGAGAAATTATGCCCAGACCCTCACCATCATGGCCGTGGGCGGCAGCACCACCGAATGCACCCTCATTTCCGACGGCAAGACCTGGTGCGATCTCCTGGCCGCCCGGCTCAAGGAACAATTCAGCCGCGTCTGGCTGGCCAACGCCGGTCTGAACGGCGCCTCCACTTACGGGCATATCACCTCCCTGGAGGATTACGTCATCCAAATGCGCCCCAAAGTGGTCCTGTTCCTGGTGGGCGCCAATGAGATCGGCCTGGCCGGCTACGGGGTCCTCGACCAGGGGCATCTGAAAAGACCCCTGATCGGCTGGCTGGCGCAAACCTGGGAGGAATTAATCAACCGCAGCGAAGTGCTGGGTTATGCAGTCAATTTTTACCGCTATTCCCGGGCCGAGCGCATGGGGCTGGTGCATCCCATCCTGGATTTCCCCCGGCTCAAACAGGTGGAAGTCAGCCCGGAAAAAGAGCAGGCGTCCCTCCAGGAACATCGGGAGAAGTACCTGGACCCTTATGCCCAGAGGCTCCGGAAACTCATCCAACTCTGTCGGGAGAACGGCATCACACCGGTATTCATCACCCAACCGGCGGTCTTCGGCGACCTCATTGACCCGGCTACCGGGACCGATTTGGCCAAGGCCGAATCCTGGGCCTGGAACGGGCGAGTTTTCTGGAAGATTTTAGAACAATACAACGAGGTGGTGCGGCAGGCCTGCGCCCAGGAACGGGTCTTTTGCATTGACCTGGCCCGGGAGATGCCCAAGACCACGGCCTATTTCTACGACACCTACCATTTCACCAACGCCGGCAGCCAACAGGTGGCGGCCATCATTGACCGGCATCTGGCCCCGTTCCTGGCGGAGCAATTTCCCCAATACGTCCGGCCCGGCCAATCCTCTTCGGAGCGGCAGACCAGCCCGAAATGACGGCAGCCGGCGGGGGGGCCGCCGTCCCCGGCGGCTCACGGCTCACTGCTTACTGACTACCGGCCTCGGCGGCCTGGGTCTGGGTGCGCTTGCGGGCCGCGGCCCGGATGTCCCGGATCCCCAGCCAGATGAGCACCGCGGCAAAGATCAGACGCAGGTTGGCTTCAGTGAGCAGGTGAGCCAGGCTGCCGCCGAAGTAGGTGCCGATGAAGACCCCGGGGATGAGGCCGGGCAGGACCCGGGTGACGACGTTGCCCAGGCGCCAGTGGGTGTAGGCCCCCACTGAGCCCGCCGGGACCATGGCCAAGAGCGAGCTGCCCTGGGCCATATGCTGGGTATGGCCGGCCAGCAGCACCAGGGCCGGCACCATGATGGAGCCGCCGCCCACCCCCATCATGCCGGAGAGAAAGCCGGCCAGCGCGCCGCTGGCCAGGATGGCGACGATTTCGCCCCAGCCGCCGGCCGGATGAGACAGAAACGACAGATGGGCCAGATAAGGCTTGCTCAGCAACAGCAGCGAAACGAAGATCATGAAAAAGCCGAAGGCCCGCTTGAGCTGCCATTCGGGCAGGGAATTGGCGTAGAGCGCCCCGAAGCGGGCGGTGAAGATGGCGGAGGCGGCCAGCAGGGCCGCGGCCTTGAAATCCACCGAGCCGTTCAGGTAATAGGTGATGGCCCCGGAGAGGCCGGTGAAGACCAGGGCCATGAGGCTGGTGCCGTGGGCCTGGTGCTGGTTGAACCGGAAGAAGCGGACCATCAGGGGGATCATGATGACCCCGCCGCCCAGGCCCACCAGGCCGCCGAAGAGGCCGGCCGTTAGTCCGACGCAGAGAGCAATGAGCACAGTTATTTCGCCTTAATAAAACCGTTTCGATTTCTAGTTGGAAAGAATTCACCACCAAGACACCAGGGACACCAAGCATTCACCAAGTAACATCTTGGCGCCTCGGTGTCTTGGTGGTGTAGAAATACCGCCCCCCATAAGGGTTACAGATTTTTCGCAGGTAAAACCCTGATGCGGGCGTCCAGGGCCAGGAGGCCGGGCCGGCCGGAGAAGGCCCGCACCGGGTTGAGATCCACTTCCTGGATTTGGGGAAACTGGACCAGCAACTGGGACATGGCCGCCAGAGACCGGGCCAGGGCCTCCAGGTCGGCGGGCGGCTGGCCCCGGAAGCCGGCCAGCAGGCGGCCCAGGCGGGTCTCGGCCAGCAGCTCCCGGGCCTGGGCGGGGCTGATGGGCGCCACCCGCAGGGCCACGTCCGCCATAACCTCGGTTTCAATGCCGCCGGCGCCGCAAGCCACCACCGGGCCGAAGACCTGGTCCCGGCGGCCTCCCAGCAGCACCTCCCGGCCGCCGGCCGCCTGGGCCATGACCAGCACCTGCCAGGCTTCCCCCGCCGGCAGATTGGCTTGGGCCAGGCTAGCCAGGCGCTCATAGGCGGCCCGCACCGCCCCGGTGTCCGTTAGGTTCAAGAGCACCCCGCCGGCCTCGGTCTTGTGGATCAAGGAGGGGGCGGAGAGTTTCAGGACCACCGGGAAGCCGAGGGCCTCCGCGGCCGCGGCGGCCTCTTTCGGGTCGTCAACCGCCTGCCAGGGGGCCGCCGGCACACCCAGGGCCTCGATGACCTTCAGGGCCAGGGGGAGGGGCAGGAATTCGTCCCGGGCCTGGGCCAACAAACCGGCAATCTGCTCCGCTTCAGCCAGGGGCGAGTTGGCGGCCAGGACCTCGGGAGCGCCCCGGGCGGCCCGGTCCCGGCTCCAGGCCAGGGCCCGGATGGCCTCTTCGGGGAAGTGAAAAACCGGCACCTGGAGGGTGTCGCGGAAGAACTCCTCTTCCTGCAGGGTGCAGAGCAGGGTGATGGCCAGGGGTTTGCCGGCGGCCCGGGCCAATTCCAGGAAACGCCGGGCCATTTCCCGGCCGGCGGGAATCTCGAAGTCGGCCATGGGACCATAGTGCAGCAGGACGGCGTCCACTTCCGGATCGCGGCAGACCGCCTCCATGACATCGGTATAGACGGCAAAGTCGAAGACGTCCCCCAGGTCGATGGGATTGTTGGGGTGGATGACCCCGGCCCGGGAGCGGTCCCGGATCAGGTCCACCAGGGCAGGGGACAGGGGCGGCAGGCGGAAGCCGCAGCGCCGGCAGGCATAGGCGGCCACCACGGCCTCGCCGCCGCTGCGGGAAAAAACCACCAGGCGGTTCCCCCGGACCGGGGGCTGGCCCACCAGTTTGGCCAGGGAGAGAAAATCCGCCTGATCTTTAATGTGGGTCAGGCCGCTTTGCCGGCAGGCGGCGGCCAGCACCGTTTCGTCAGTGGTGAGGGAAGCGGTGTGGGATTGGGCGATGGCCGCGGTTTCCGGCCCCACGTTGGCCACGTGCAGGAAGACGGGTTTGACGGCCCCTCGGACCGTTTCGAGAAGGCCCCGGCCGTCTTCGACTCCTTCCAGGTAAACGTAAATCGCTTCTGTCCCAGGGTCTTCCAGGAAATAAGCCAGGGCCTCGTTTTCAGCCACGTCCAGCTTGTTGCCCAGGCTCAGGAACTTGTTGAGGCCCAGGCCCTCCTTGGTCATCCAGGCCAGCAGGTGGGTGGAGACCCCGCCGCTCTGGGCGATGAGGGAGAGGCGGCCTTGGCGGGGGAGGGGACGGACCTCGGCAAAGGGCAGAGCCAGGCCGATCTCGGTGTTCATGCAACCCAGGCCGTTGGGGCCGATCAAACGGAGGTGATATTGCTTCAGGAGGGCCCGGATTTCGTCCTCCAGGGCGCGCCCTTCGTCGCTCAGTTCGGAAAAGCCGGCGGATTCCACCACCACCCGGGAGATGCCCAGTTCGCCGCAGTCCTTCACCAGGGCCGGGATAAAGCGGGCCGGGGCCAGGATCACCGCCAGGTCCACCGGCTCGGGCAGGTCCCGCAGGCTCGGGAAGATGCGGCGGCCATAGACCTGGCCGGGCCGGCGGCCCACCAGGAAAATCTGGCCTTGATAGCGGCACTGCAAGAGATTGACCACAATTCCCCGGCCCAGGTTATCGGGGGTATCGGAAACCCCCACCACTACCAGGGATTTGGGGTAGAAGAATTTTTTCATAGAGGTCCTGAAAGTCGGGATTGGGTAAGTTTTTGAAATATTATAAAATATATCAAGCGGACGGAACCCTAAAATCGAAGCCTGACGAATTGGGTTGACCCTCAACGGTAACGGTTGAGAGCGCTGGCAGCATTTCCATGCTATTGTGCTATTGTGCTGAGCCTTTTGCAAAATTCATTTGAAGGCTGCGGTTTATTTTTGGAGTCATAAATTAATTCACGGTGGCACAGGCTTTCCAGCCTGTGTCAGCGCAGGCTGAAGCCTGCGGCTACATTTTGCAAGAGGCTCGTGCTATAAAGAAAATTGCCAGCCCAGGTTCGGAATACTATGGCCTACGAAAAATGTCGGGATGTGAGCGAAGAGCTCTGGAAGGACTTGGAAGGGCGGGATCCCCAGGAAGTGACTCGACGCACCGGAGTCGAATTCCGGGAAGGCTTGTATCGGCTGCCTTTTTTGGACCGGGAACTGCTGGTGGATCCGGTTCGGCGCCGCATCCAGGGGTCCCGAGCCTCGGAGCCCGAGCCGGGCTTCCGGGCCTGTCTGACCGCCCTTACTTATCTGCTGCACCTGGACCCCGCGGCCCTGGGGCCCGACCTCAGCCCCCTGGAGTTGCCCGGCGGAGCCACCTTTTTCCGGGGGCACCACGGTCTCCCCAACTCCGCCCTGGAAAAGAGGTTCGGGCAGGATGGGGCCGGCTTCCTAACCGCGGGGCGGAAGCTCCAGGCCGAAACCAGGCCGGCGGGGGACGCCGCCCTGGCCCTGAAAGTTTTTCCGGGCTTGACGGTGGGCGTGATCCTGTGGCAGGCGGATGAGGAATTTCCCGCCCAGGTGTCTTTCACGGTCCCGGCCCACCTGGACCGCTTCTGGTTCCTGGATGCGGTCTGGGGTTTGCTCAATCTGGCAACCCAGGAACTTATCGCGGCCGCGGAAGAGAGGTCGAAAAATTGAAGTTTCCCATAATCCTCCCCAAAAGTGACGAAGAGGCGCCGCTGAGCCGAACCGGCCTGCTTAACCTGGTGTTTGACACCCTGCCGGACCTGCTGGTGCTAAAGGACCGGAATTTCGTTTACCGGACGGCCAACCCAGCCTTTTGCCGCTTTCTGGGGAAAGAGGAAGCGGACATCCTCGGCAAGACCGATTTCGATCTCTTTCCCGAGGCGGAGGCCAAGCGTTATCGCCATGATGACGCCCTGGTGCTGGCCACCCGACGGCCCCAGGTGCAGGACGAAGAAGTAACCGGGGCCGCCGGCAAGAGATGGCTCCAGGTGATCAAGACCCCGGTCCTGGATGAACAGGGCCTGGCCGTCGGCCTGCTCTGCACCGTCCGGGATGTCAGCGAGCGCAAAGAGATAGAAGAGGCCCTGCGGGAGACCACCAATACCTTGCAGGCCCTGATTGCGGCGGCGCCCCTGGCGATTACCTCCCTGGACCGCGATCTCCGGGTGCAATTATGGAATCCCGCCGCGGAAAGGATTTTTGGGTGGAGCGAAGCGGAAGTCCTGGGCGGTCCGGCGCCCATTATTCCCGAAGACCAATGGCCGGAGGCCCTGGCCCGGATTCGCCGGGACCTGGAAGGGGAGAGCCAATCCGCCCTGGAACTGCGGCGCCTGCGCCGGGACGGCAGCATGGTGGACGTCAGCCTCTGGACGGCGCCGCGGCGCAACGCCAAAGGCGAGATCATCGGCGACCTGGGGATCTTCGCCGACATCAGCCGCCGCAAGGAGATGGAGAAGGCTCTGAAGGCCTCCGAGGCCAACTACCGCGCCATCTTCAACGCCATGAACGACGGCATCGCGGTGGTGGACCCGGAGACCGGCAACTTCCTGGACGTCAACCAGAAATGGTGTGAAATGTCGGGGTTCAGCCCCGAGGAGGCCAGCGAATTAAGCGTGGCCGCTTTGTGCCTGGATATGCCCGGGTTCACCCCGGCGGACGCCATGCAATTGATTAAGGCTGCCTCCCAAGGGACCCCGCAGTTCTTTGAATTCCACGCCAAAAACAAGGAAGGCCGGCGTCACTGGGTGGAAATAAATTTAAAACTCGTCATCATCGGCGGCCAGAAGCGCCTGTTGGCCGTGATCCGGGATATTTCGGCGCGCAAGGAGTCGGAAGAGGCCCTGCGGGCCTCGGAGGCCAAATACCGCAACCTGGTGGAGCAGATCCCGGCCATTACCTACGTGGCGGCTTTGGACGACGTTTCCACGGCAATCTTCATCAGCCCGCAAATCGAGGCGGTGCTGGGCTTCACCCCCGAGGAATGGCTGGCCGACCCGGAGCTGTATAAAAAGCAGCTCCATCCCGAAGACCGGGACCGGGTCCTGACGGATTTGCTGCTCAGCTATGCCGAGCAAGGATGGTTTTCCGCCGAATACCGCATGTTCTCCAAAAGCGGCCGGGTGGTTTGGATCCGGGACCAATCCCGGGCGGTTTATGACTCCGAGGGGCGGCCGCTGTTCATGCAAGGGGTGGCCCTGGATATCACGGAGCGGAAACGGGCCCAGGAGGCCGCCGACGAAGTGAGGCGGCAACAGGAGGCCATTCTGAGCAATATCTCCGACCTGGTCTGGCTCAAAGACCGGGAGGGCCGCTTGCTGGTGGTGAACGATCAATTCGGCCGGGCCTGCGGGCTGACGCCCCGGGAAGCGGCCGGCAAGTTTGACCAGGAGATCTGGGGTCCGAAGCTGGGCCGGAAGTTTAGGCTGGACGACCTGGAGGTCATGGCCACCGGCAGACAGAAGCGCCTGGAAGAGTTCCTGATGGATCCGGACGGCAGGACCTGCTGGGTGGAAACCATCAAGACGCCGATCTATAATGAACATCGGGAGGTCGTCGGCACCGCCGGCATTGCCCGGGACATTACCAAGCGCCGCCTCATGGAAGCAGCCCTGCGTAAGGTCAGCCGGGCCCTCAAGGCGGTCACCGAATGCAACCAGGCCCTGCTGCGAGCCGCCAATGAGGCGGAACTGTTGAGCGAAGTCTGCCGGATCATCGTGGAGGTGGGCGGATACCGCATGGCCTGGGTGGGCTATGCCCAGGGGGATGAGGAAAAAAGCGTGCGGCCCATGGCCCAGAAAGGATTTGACGAAGGCTACGTGCAAACTTTGCGGATTACCTGGGACGATAAGGAGCGGGGCCGAGGCCCGGTGGGGACCGCCCTGCGCACCGGCAAACCCGCCATCACCCGGGACACCCAGACCGATCCCGGGTTCGCTCCCTGGCGGGAGGAGGCCTTGAAGCGCGGGTTTGCCTCGGTCCTGGCCTTGCCCCTGGGGGAGGCCCAGCCCTTTGGAACTCTGGCCATCTATGCCGCCGAACCCAACGCCTTTGATGAGGAGGAGGTCGAGCTGTTGGTGGGCCTGGCCAACGATCTGACCTACGGCATTAAGGCCCTGCGGGCCGGGGCGGAACGCCGCCGGGCGGAAGAGGCCCTGAGGCAATCGGAGAGCAAATATCGCACCTTGATGAACAGCGCCAGCGACGCCATCGTGCTGGCCGATCCCCAGGGCGCCATCACCGAAGTGAACCGGCGGGCGGAAGACCTGTTGGGCTATCCGGAAGCGGAACTCCTGGGCCTGAATTTCAGCCGGATTCATCCTCCCCAGAGGCGCAGACAGGTCTTGGACAATTATCGAGAAGTATTAAAAACCGGCTCCGGCCGGCTGCACGAAGGCCTGGTGCTCCACCGGGACGGCCGCAAGGTGCCGGTGGAGATCACCCAGATCATGGTGGAATACGGCGGCCAGCGGGTGGTCCAGACCATCTTTCGGGATATTACCGAACGCAAACAGGCCGAAGAGGCGCTGCGGGATTCGGAGCAGAAATTGCGGCAACTGGCCTCCCAGTTGCTCACCATCCAGGAAAAAGAACGCCGCCGGGTCTCCCGGGAGCTGCACGATGAATTGGGCCAGGCCCTCACCGTCTTGAAAATTCACCTGGTGGCCATCGAAAACAAATTGCGCCGGGACCAGGCGGGGTTGAAGGCCAACTGTGAAAAATTGCTCAGCGATATCGACGCGGTGATTGAAAACGTCCGGCGTCTTTCCTATGACCTGAGCCCCTCGACTCTGGAGGATTTGGGCCTGTCGTCGTCTCTCAAGCACCTGGTGGAGGAGACCTGCCGGAACCACCAAATTCTCTGTGATTTGACCCTGGCGGAAATCGACCACCTGTTCTCGCCCGAGACCAAGATCAATATCTACCGGATCTTTCAGGAATCCTTGACCAATATGGTGCGGCATGCCGCGGCCGACCACATTGCCGTGGAGATCGCCAAACAATCAGACCGGGTGACTTTTCGCCTGAAAGATAACGGCAAAGGTTTTGATCTGAAGGAAGCCCGTTCCCGGACCCTCGCCAAACGGGGCCTCGGTTTGACCACCATGCAAGAGCGGGCCCTGCTGGCCGGCGGCCGTCTCAGTCTCCGGAGCCGTAAAGGCCGGGGCACCGCCATCACCCTGACCATTCCCATCCAAACCCAAGGTTGAGCCCCATGTATCGCATAGTCCTGGCCGAAGATCATGCCCTGGTAAGGGAAGGCATCAAGAAGATCGTCGAAGATTTTTCCGACCTCCAGGTGGTGGGAGAGGTGGGCGACGGCGAGCAGCTCCTGGAGTTGCTGGAGACGCTGCGCACCGACATGGTGATCCTGGACATCTCGATGCCCAAGATTCCGGGCCTGGAGGTGGCCGAAGAGCTCAAAAGGCGTTATCCCCAGCTCAAAATTCTCATCCTCACCATGCACAAGAAGGTGGAGTACCTGAACAAGGCCATCGCCGCCGGGGTGGACGGCTACCTCCTGAAGGAAGACGCCGGGAAGGAACTGGG
>CAZOCQ010000049.1:0-16028 GCA_964578335.1 uncultured Desulfobacca sp. | reverse complement strand
CTACTCCACTCTCTTCCTCCCCCCCCCCCCCCCCGGGGGGGGGGGGGGGGGGGGGGGGGGGGGGGCCCCGAAAAAACGTTGCCATAATTAAGGAATCGTGTGCTTAGCGAAGGCAAGCGATTAAAGAAAATCAATTCAGATCAAGCTCCGGGGGCATAATGGCTCAGATACAACATACCCAAGAGGATTACGGAGTCCGTCCGGAAGCGGCCGAATTCCCCATGATGTGCGTATTGTCCTTTGTGTATATCTGTAATGCCCGGTGCCCCAACTGCCCCTATACCAATTCCGACATCCGCCAGGAATACCGCGACCGCCCCCTGATGCAGGAAGACACCTTCAAGATCATCGCCGATCAGTGCGGTCCGCACCGGGCCTGGATCAGGTTGTCGGGCGGCGGGGAGCCGATGTTGCACCCGCAGGCGGTGGAATTGATTGAGTACGCCAAGGCCAAAGGGGCCCGCATCGGCTTGATTACCAACGGTTCCCGGTTTACCGAGGATTCCATCCGCCGCCTGTTGGCCTGCGGCACGGATATGATCGAATTCTCCGTGGACGCGGGCGATCCGGAGACCTACGCCTTGGTGCGCCCCGGCCTGGATTGGGAGCGGCTGGCGGCCACGGTGAAGTCCATGGTGGCCTGGCGCCAGCAGCTGGGTTCGCCGACCAAGATCATCGCCAGCGGCATCAACCAGGAAGGGGTGGATATCGAACGGGTGGTGGCCTTCTGGTCCGGACTGGTGGATGAATTCCAAAAGCGCAAGTACCTGACCTGGGGCATCAACGAGGACCACTCCGCCGATGCGGACCCTTATCTCCCGCCGGAGGAACAGGTCCCCTGTCCCTTTATCTTCGAGCGTCTCAATATCGATTCCCGGGGCAAAGTCATGGTGTGCGGCTTTGATATCCGGGCGGTTACGGATATGGGCAATGTTCACGAGCAAAGCCTTGCCGAAATCTGGAAAGGCGAAGGGTTTGAATTCTACCGCCGGCTGCACCTGGAGAGACGGGGCATGGAGATTCCCCTGTGCGCCCAGTGCCCCGATTGGAAGTACCGCTCCTGGAAGCATAATTACTGGAAAATCATTCAAGCTGCGGAAAAGACCCGCCAAGCCAAACTGGCCCGGAAGGGTGGCTAAGCCCCTTGAAAGTCATCGGCATTTTGCAGGCCGGTTATTTGCCGTGGCTGGGCTTTTTCGAGCAGATGTTGTGGTCCGATATCTTTGTCATATTGGACGATGTCCAATACGACAAACACGGCTGGCGCAACCGCAACCGGGTCAAGGGACCCCAAGGGCCCGTCTGGCTGACGGTGCCGGTGCGCACCAAGGGGCTTAATCAACCCAAGATCAACGAAGTCATCATCGATCCGGCCAGTCCTCAGTGGGGGAAGAAGCACCTGGGCACCATCCGGCAGTTGTACGCCAAGGCGCCGTTTTTCTCCGATTATTTCCCTGCCCTGGAAACGATCTGGCAGCGTTCCTGGACCAGGCTCCTGGATCTGAATCTGGCGCTGACTACGCAGTTGGCCCGGTGGCTGGAAGTGGAGCGCGACCTCATTCTCTCCAGCCGCCTCGACTGCCGGAATGACGACCCCACCGGGCGTTTGGTGGATATTTGCCGCGGTTTGGGCGCCGATATTTTTTATGAGGGGGCCTCCGGACGCAATTACCTGCACCTGGAACAGTTTGCCGCCGCCGGGGTGGAAGTGGTTTTTCAGGACTACCAGCCGCGCCCCTACCCCCAGCTCCACGGGGCCTTTGTCTCGCATTTGAGCGCCCTGGACCTGCTCTTGAATTGCGGACCCCGCAGCCGCGAATATCTGCTGGGCCTGGGTCCCGAGCCCTTCGCCCGCCGGCCGGACTGAGTTCCGGGCCGGGAGACGCCCTCCCCTGTCAGGGAACTCCGGCAGCGCCGGCGCCGGGACCGGGGCAAGCAAGCCACCCATATCCATTGAGGAATTTTACCGGTGAGATTAGCCAAAAAATTTGACCGTTCCGTCTCCCTGTTGGCCTGGGGGTATAATGAAGAAGCCATCATCAAGGATTTCCTGGACCGGGCGCTGGCGCTGTTGGAGGCTGCGGTCCAGGATTACGAAGTGGTTTTCGTTAATGACGGCAGCACCGACGGCACCGGCCGGATTGCCGATGATTACGCCCGCCGGGAACCCCGGCTCCGGGTCCTCCATAATGAACGGAACCTGAATGTCGGCCTCTCTTGTCGCCGAGCCGTGGCGGCGGCCCAAAAAGAATTTCTCTTCTGGCAGACGGTGGACTGGTCCTATGATCTGACCCACCTGCGCACCTATTTGGAATTGTTAAAGCATTTTGAGGTGGTGCAGGGGATTCGCCCCACTCCCGAGCGGATCCTCAGCCATATTCCGGTGATCCGCTCCATTTACCGCGTCAAGTCCCGCTCCGACAACCTTAAAAAAGCCCTGGTGTCCTTATCGAATTATTATTTGTTGCGGTTGTTATTTGGGGTTAATTTCCATGATTTTCAAAATGTCACCTTCTATCCCAGCGCCTTGGTGCAATCCGTAAAACTGGAGGGCAAAAGCTCCTTTGTCAATCCGGAAATGTTATTAAAGACCCATGCCCTGGGGGCCCGCTTCCTGGAGGTTCCCATTCCTTTCATTCCCCGCCAGCGCGGAGTGGCCAAAGGGACCAAGTTGAAGGCCATCACCAACTCAGTCCGTGATATTCTGACCAATTGGTATCGTTGGGGCTGGCGGCAAAGATTGGTCAACCTGGAAGTTAAGCGCGATACTATCTCCCGCGTTCATCAGCCGGTTTATTTAGACGAAGAGGTATTAACCTTAGCCGTCCCTTTATTTAAGTTATATCGTTGAAACTAATGCGCTACTGATAATATATGAACAACCAGAAAAAAATATTATATTTGGGCAGCGGCTGGACTTGGAAACGGGCCCGCGCCATGGAGCGTCTGGGGCATAATGTAGAATATATCGATATGTATAAATCGGCTATTTGGAACCGAATAACCTGGAAATGGATTTACCTTACCGGTGGATTATTATTGGATTACTATTTTCGGAGTGAGTTAACTGGACGCATCAAGGGGAATATTTACGATTTCATAATAGTAGATGGCGGAGAGCTGGTCGGTCCCGGGTTAATCCAAGATTTACGCCGGATATCCCCCAAGATCATCCATTACACCATGGATGATCCTTTCGGGGCCCGGGATAAAAACCGCTTTCGGGGCTATTTGAAGTCGGTGCCCTACTATGATTTGCTGGTGGTTATGCGGGAAGTTAATGTGGCGGAGGCCTATGCCTGGGGAGCCCAGAAGGTGCTGCGGGTCTTTATGTCGGTGGACGAATTGGACGGGCCGCGCCGGCTGACCGAGGCCGACCGGAAGAGATTCGCCGCGGAGGTCCTTTTTATCGGAACCTGGATGCCGGAAAGAGGCCCTTTTTTAGCGGAACTCGTTCAGGGCGGCCTCCCTCTGGCCATTTACGGCAATGATTGGCACAAGGCCCCTGAATGGCCGGTCTTGAAAAGAATTTGGAGAGGCCCGGCAATATATGGGGATGATTATCTCAAGGCCCTGCAGTCGGCCAAAATCTCACTGGGGCTGCTCTCCAAGGGCAACCGGGACCTGCACACCACCAGGACCATGGAAATCCCCTACTGCGGCGGCCTGTTTTGCGCCGAGCGCACCTCGGAACACCTGGAATTATATGAGGATGGGGTAGAGGCGGTCTTTTGGGATGATGCCGCCGAATGCCTGGAAAAATGCCGGGAACTCCTGAGAGACGACCGCAAGAGAGAACAGATTGCCCAACAAGGCCGGGAGAGGTGTCTCAAAAATGGTATCTTTAATGGAACGGTTATGGCAAAGATCTTAGAGGAAGCAGAGCGCTTATGAAAATCACCCTTAGTGTTTTGGGGCGCTTCTGGATTTTTCACCTGGCAAAGCAGTTGCAGGATCGCGACTGTTTATGCCGGCTAATTACCAGTTATCCGGTATTTGAAACGGTCAAATATGGGATAGAGAGAAAATATATCAAATCACTTTTATTGCATGAAATCAATAATAGGATTGCGGTGAACTTCCCCGAATCCATTAAGTGGATTATCAATCCGCAATACCTGGTCTTTGAATTATTCGATATTCATGCCTCGTTTTATATTCCTAAAGAGACCGATATTTTTTTCGGTTTGAGCAGTGGCTCGTTGCATTCGTTAAGGCGCGCCAAGGAAAAGGGGATTAAAACCGTCTTGCAGCGCGGCTCGAGTCATATGTTGCACCAGCGCCGAATACTTACGGAGGAGTACGAGCGATTCGGCACAAAGGTTGAGATAGTCCATCCCAAAGTGGTTGAAAAGGAATTAAAAGAATACGAAGAAGCCGATTATATCTCCATTCCTTCACAATACGTGAAAGATACTTTTCTCGAATTCGGGATTGCAGAAGCCAAGTTAATTAAAGTGCCCTTTGGCGTAAATTTGGCCAATTTTTATCCGGTTCCCAAGCAAGACAAGGTCTTCCGGGTTATCCATTGTGGTAATCTCAGCCTGCGTAAGGGAGTCCATTATCTCCTGCAGGCTTTTTCAGAACTGAACTTGCCCGGCGCCGAGTTGTGGCTGATCGGCAGCCTCACCGGCGAAATCCGCCCCTTTCTGCAACGCTATGCCTCGCCCGCCGTCAAGCTCCTGGGGACTTTTCCGGAATTTGAGTTGTACAAATACCTGTCCCAGGGGTCGGTCTTCTGTCTGGCCTCCATCGAAGAAGGGCTGGCCATGGTCCAGCCCCAGGCCATGGCCTGCAGCCTGCCTATGATCGTCACCACCAACACCGGAGGAACCGACGTCATCCGGGACGGCCGGGAGGGGTTTATCGTGCCCATCCGGGACGTGGAGGCGCTGAAAGAAAAAATTCTCTATTTTTACGAGCATCCGGAGGAGGGCCGGCGGATGGGGGAGGCAGCCCGGCAAAGGGTGCAAACCGGTTTCACCTGGGAGGATTACGGGCAGAAAGTGCTGGCCGAATGCCGGAGAATCTTGGAGTAACCGCGGCCGGGCAAGCATTGGAGGCAAAATTATGGGTGTTGGGATGAGCCGTGGATAACTTAGCGCCAATGGCAGGGGAAGTTCCCGCCGTCTTGATCCGGATTCCCGAGCCGCAGCTACAGGTTTACCTGCAGAATCATCCCTTTGCCAGCGGTCCCGATCCGGAGGCTAATGATCGCAGCCGTCGGGCCATCGAGCAACACCTGGAACTCAGACCGGCCGGCCGGCCGGCAAGCGTAAGGTATCTAAAGGATGAGGAGATAAAGTTGGCGCCGGAAGAGGATAGCCGGCTAGCCATGATGATGGATCAACTGGGGATTGCCAAGAAGGAAAAGCAGAGGTTGATAGAAGATTATTTGTGGAAAGCGGCTTTTATCCCTCGTAAGGCCAAGAGTGTGCTGGTGCTAGGTTGCGGTAATGGTGAAGAGCTCTTGTTTATCCGGGCGGTATTGCCTTTATCAACTATAACTGCCATTGACTTGAAAGAAAATTTAAAACCGGGCCTCAAGGAATTATTAAAAATTAGCTTTTATTGTTGTAATATCAGTAATCTCCCCGAGGTGCTGCCTTCCGGTTTTGATTTGATTTACTCGAATCACGTCTTGGAGCATATGTACGATCCGGAGGCCATATTAACCTTGCTGGGTAAATTCGGCAAGTCGTTGGTCTCGGCTTTGCCCATGGATGGGGCGCAAAGTGCGCCCTTTGCCAGAAAGATCGCCGAGCTGGCCAGGACCTCCGACAAGTTGCATCCCCTGGATGTTATTATGCTGGATGGAGGACATCCCTGGAAGACCAATGAAACAGATTTGCACAGCACCTTAACCGAGGCGGGCTTCAGCAATATTAGATTCTATGGGCGCGCCCATCACTTATCCAGGACCTTCCGAGGCGGGCGCAACTTATTTATCGCGCAAAGACTGCTGGGCTCCTGGCTCCACCGGCTGATTTTGGGAACCCTGCGAAGTCTGCTGAAGTGGATCTTTCCGCATAACCCGCCGGAAATGGTCATTAAAATATTTTTCGCCGGTGAAAACCGGTTGTGGTTTGGAGCAAATCGGTTGAAAAACAGGTTCGCCCCGGAGGTCTTAATCGTTGCTGAGACATTGGGGCCTGGCAGTAATGTTTAGAAGATGGTAATTTTGCGGGACCATGTTAAAGAGGTTAATTCAGGGGATAGGGGCCAACTTTCTGGGCCAGATCATCAACCTGGCCTCCCGCGTATTGTTGGTGCCGCTGTTCCTCACCGCCTGGGGGGCCGAGGTTTACGGGGAATGGCTCCTCCTCACCTCCATCGCCGCCTATCTTTCCCTGACGGACCTGGGGGGCCAGCTCTATATTGTCAACCGGTTGACCCAAGCTTACGCCCAACGGGATATCCCGCTGTTTCGCCAGATCCTGCACACCGGGCTCAGTCTGTTCCTGAGCATTCCCCTGGGGGCCTTCCTGGTGTTCGTCGGCCTTATGCTGTTATTCCCGCCTGGGGCGCTCCTGCAGATTACCGTCACCAGCCCGCGGGTGGTCTTCCTGGTCCTGGTGCTCCTGGCTTTTCAACTGGTGTTTTCGCTGCCCCAGGGCATCCTGCTGGGGGTCTATCGGGCCGTGGAACTGCTGCCCCGGGGGGTGATGCTGGCCAACGCCATGCACTTGGTGAGCTTAGTCCTGGTGGCCGCGGGGCTCTGGTTGCGGGCCGGCCTGGTTACCATCGCCGTCCTGCAACTGCTGCCTTTCCTGCTGGCGGCCCTGGCGGCGGCCCGGGACCTCAACCGGCGTTTCCCCCAATTCCAGCTGTTCTCGCTCCGACAGAGAGACTTTGCCTTGGGCCTGGGCTTCATCAAGCCCAGCCTCCATTTTTTCGGCATCCAACTGGCCCAGGCCTTCACTATCCAGGGCGCCGTGCTGGTGGTGGGCATGGTATTGGGCTCAGTGCAGGTGGTGATCTTTGCCACCATGCGCACCATCATCAACCTCATCCGGTCCTTTTTTGAGCAGATTTCCCACGCCGCCTGGCCGGAATTGACCCGCCTGGACGCCCAGCAGGAGGAAGAGAAGTTCTTCCTGTTATTCCGGGCCGTATTCCGTTCCACCCTGACCGCGGCGGTGATCTTCATGGCGGTGTTTCATTTCTGGGGGGAGGGCATCTACCATTTTTGGCTAAGAAAGACGGTTAGTTACCAACCGCAGGTGATGGACCTCTTCCTGATTTACATGGGCCAGTTTATGGTCTGGCTCACCTGCAGCCATCCCCTGATGGCCACCAACCGGCATCGGACCCTGGCCCGGGTCCTGGTGGTTTCATCCCTGCTGGGGGTCGGACTGGCCTACCTGGGGGGCCGCTGGGGGGGATTGCCGGGGGTGGTCCTGGGTCTGATGGCCGGGGACCTGCTGCTGCCCGGCTGGCTGGCGCCGTACCTGCTCAGCCGTTATCATCCGCGGATTTCCGGCCGATTTTTTGTCCGGGAGATCGGACCGTTGGCCCTTGGTTTGGCCCTCTGGCTAGCCCTGCCCTGGAGCGGGCCGGCGGTCATCGGGGGGCTGCTCTTCTGGTGGAGCCGGTGTCTGGGCGGCCTGGGCCTGTCCTGGGAGCGGCTGCCCTTTTTTGGGGGCCGCAGGCTTTAGCCAACGGAGCAGTTATCTCACCCAAAGACGCAAAGACGCCAAGTCAAGGCGCTAAAAACAAAAAACTCGAAACTCGAAACTTAAGATGCGAATCCTCCACGTCATCGCCAACCTGGCGCCCCGCTACGGCGGCCCGGCCAAGGCCTGCGTGGCCATGGCCCAGGCCGTGGCCCGCCTGGGGCACGAGGTGAGCATCTACACCACCAACCAGGACGGCCCCGGAGAACTGGCGGCGCCGCTGGACCGGCCGGTGCGGCAGGAGGGAGTGGAAATCCGCTATTTTCCCATCCAGCCGCCCCGCTATTGGGGGACCTCCTGGCCTCTGGGCCGGGCCTTGGCTCAAAATCTCAAGGATTACGACCTTTGCCATATCCATTCCCTCTACCTGTTTCACGACCTGGTGGCCGGACACTATTGCCGGAAGTACGGCATTCCTTACCTGGTGCGGCCCCACGGCACCCTGGACCCTTACATCCACCGGCGCCACCGCTGGCGCAAGGCCCTGATGGAAGCCTGGTTTGAGAATCGCAATATCCGGCGGGCCGCGGCCCTTCATTTCACCAGCGAGGAGGAGATGCGCCTGGCCCGTCCCTATATCGGCGACGCTCCGGGGGCGGTGGTGCCCCTGGGGGTGGACCTGAAAGAGTTTAAGGACCTGCCCGAGCCTGGGCGCTTTCGGGAACGCTTCCCGGAGATCGGCGACCGGCAGATCGTCCTGTTCCTGGGCCGGATCAATTTCAAAAAGGGGCTGGATCTGTTGGCCCCAGCCATGGCCCAGGTGCTGAAACGGAGGGAGGACGTGCACCTGGTGGTGGCCGGGCCGGACAATGAGGGCTGGGGCGGCCGGGTCAAGGGCTGGCTTAGAGACGCAGGCGTCCTGGAGCGCGCCACCTTCCCGGGGATGCTCCTGGGAGTCGAAAAACTGGCGGCGCTGCGGGACGCCCGGTTGTTCGCGCTGCCCTCCTACTCCGAGAACTTCGGCCTGGCGGTGGTGGAGGCCATGGCCGGCGGCCTGCCGGTGGTCATCTCGGACCAGGTGAATATCTGGCGGGAGGTGGAGGCGGCCGGGGCCGGCCTGGTGGGGCCTTGCCAGCCGTCCTCCCTGGCCGCCAACCTGGAGCGCCTGCTCTCCGACGCCGATTTGGCGGAAGAGATGGGTCGGCGGGGCCGGGACCTGGTGGCTCGCAAATTTCAGTGGGATGGCGTCGCCCTGGCCTTGCAGGATTTATACGCCGGGATCATTGCCAACAGTCGGAAAAACAGGTAAAAACATCGGTTATCCAAGCAAGCTGCCCGTTAAACTGCCTGGCTTCCAAGAGGGGGCGATTTTTCTATGCCGGATTTGCCTAAGCCGCCGGTGTCGGTGCTCATCTGCACCAAGAACGAGGAGCGCAATCTCCGGGGCTGCCTGGAGAGCGTCGCCTGGGCCGACGACGTGGTGGTGCTGGATTCCTACAGCGACGACGGCACCCTGAAGATCGCCCGGGAGCTGGGAGCCCGAGTGGTGCAGCGGGCCTTCGATAATTTTTCGGCCCACAAAAACTGGGCCCTGGAAAACATTGACTTTGGGCATGATTGGGTCCTGATTGTGGACGCCGACGAGCGGGTGAGCGAGGCCCTGGCCCGGGAGATCGCCGCGGCCGTCCGCCGGCCGGGGGATCTCTGCGGTTATTACCTGCCCCGCAAGAATCTCTTCCGCGGCCAATGGATGCGCCACGGCGGCTGGTATCCCGACTACAACCTGCGCCTGTTGCAGCGGGGCCGGGGCCGCTACGAGGACCGCATCGTGCATGAACACGTGCTGTTGGACGGCCCGGCGGGTTATCTGGAAAATCCCCTGGTGCACCATGACTATAAAGGCATCGAGCGTTATTTCGAGCGCCACAATGTCTATTCCAGCCTGGAGGCGGTGGAGGCCCGGCGCACCCTGCTGGCCCAGGGGGCGGCCGCCGTCCTGCCCGCCCTGCTGGGGAAGAAGGGGCCGGAGCGCCGGCGCTTTCTGAAAAACCTGGCCTACCGCTATCTGCCGGCCCGGTCGCTGTTCAAGTTCATCTGGATGTATCTCATCAAGCTGGGGTTTTTGGATGGCCGCCTCGGTTTCCGGTTTTGCCTGCTCCACACCTTTTACGAGTACCAGGTGAGCCTCAAGTTGGAGGAACTGGAGGACCCCGGCTCCCCCCTATCCGAGAAGTATCGGGACCTGCTTTGATGACTAATTGCGCCATCTGCGGGCAAGAATGTCGGGTGGTGCTGTCCGGCCTCAGGGACGACCGTTTCGGCGCGCCGGGAACCTATGACATTCTGCAATGCTCCGGCTGCTATCTTACGCAGACCTGGCCCCGGCCCGCGGAGAAAGAATTGCAGAAGTTGTATGAAAGCTATTATAATGCCGGTGTGAAGCCCGGCGGCGGTTATGCGTCGCTGCGGGAGCGCTTCCTGGCTTCCGGCTGGCACCGGCTGTGGCTGCGCTGGGACGGCGATATCTCGTTTCATGGACAGCGGGGCGCCGGCCGCCTCCTGGACCTGGGCTGCAACGAAGGCCGGGGCCTGAGCCGCTATGCCGCCAACGGCTTTGCCGCGGAGGGTCTGGAGATCAACGAGCAGGCGGCGGCGCAGGCCCGGCGCCGGGGCTTTCGGGTGTACACCGTGCCTTGGGAGGAATTCAATCCGCCGGAGCCTTACGACGTGGTGGTGCTGAGCAACGTCCTGGAGCACGTGCCGGACCCGGGGGCGCTTTTGGCCCGGCTGCGGGGGTGGCTGCGCCCCGGGGGCGAGGTCTGGATCTCCTGCCCCAATGCCGGGAGTATCTGGCGCCGGGTCTTCGGACGGAGTTGGATTAACTGGCACGTGCCCTATCATCTCTGGCACTTTTCGCCGCATACCTTGGAGAGCGTCTTGGCGCGGGGCGGCTTCCGTTTGGCGGAGCTGCAAACCTTTAGCCCGGCCTTGTGGCTGGCCCAATCCATCTGTCTCAGCCGGGGCGCCGGGGCCGGGGGGGTGAACCGGCTGCTGCGTTCCGCCCCGGCGGTGGCGGCACTGATGCTGACGGGGCGTCTTTTAGTATTGCCTTTTTTTTCCCGGGCCGACCGGCAACTGCGCGGTGATTGCCTGGTGGCCAAGGCCCGGCCGGGATGAATACGGTTTTCGGTTTTCAGTTTTCGGTTTTCGGTACAGGTTTTGGATAGTTGCAGGCTTTACTGTGAAAGTCCTTGGCCGATTGGATAACCTGGAGGGAACGACGGTGATGTAGGACAGCCGCCCTCGGCTGTTCTGGACAGGCAGGGGCGCCTAGCCTGCATTGCTCTACTAATCTTGGCGAAAATACCATCCTATGCGGTTGTTGATTCACGGTATGAATTATGCCCCGGAGTTGGTGGGCATCGGCAAATATACCGGTGAACTGGGGGCCTGGCTGGCGGCCCGGGGACATCAGGTGACGGTGCTTACCGCGGCGCCGTATTATCCCCAATGGCGGGTGAAAGAAGACTATCGCCCCCAGAGGTGGCGGCGGGAATGGCTGGAGGGGGTGGAAGTGCTCCGTGCCCCCCAATATGTGCCCGATCCGGTCACACCCCACGGCCGTTTGTTTCAGGAAGTCTCTTTTGGCGCCAGTTGCCTCTACTGGTGGTCCACTTATCTGTTGCGGCAAAAATGGGATGCCATCCTGGCAGTGTGGCCGCCCATGCAATCCAGTTCGATCCCGGTCCTCTTGAACCGGTACTTCGGCGTTCCCCTGGTGATTCACGTCCAGGATTTGCAGTTGGACGCCGCCCGGGAATTGGGCATCCTGCACCAACCATTGTTCCTGGCCTGCCTGAAGCGCATGGAGTGCTGCCTGTTCTGCCGGGCCCAGGTGGTGACCACCATCTCCCACTGCATGATGGCCCGCATTGCGGCCAAGGGGGTGCCGGAGGCCCGGCTCCATTTCCTGCCCAACTGGGCTGACCTGGATAACATCCGGCCCGGCCAGCGCCAAGACGGCCTGCGGGGCGAACTTGGATTAACCAAGGAGATCGTGGTCCTGTACGCCGGCAACATCGGCGAAAAGCAGGGTCTGGAGGTGGTCCTGGAGGCCGCGGCGCTCACCCGGTCCGAGCCCCGCATCCGCTACCTGATGGCGGGGGAGGGCGCCTCCCGGGCTCAGTTGCAGACGCAGGCCGAAAGTCAGGGGCTTGATAATCTGACCTTTTTGCCGTTACAATCTAACGAGCGGTTTCCGCAATTGCTGGCCGCGGCCGACCTTCACCTGGTGGTGCAGCGGCAAAAGGCGGCTGACCTGGTGATGCCGTCCAAATTGACCAATATCCTGGCCTCCGGCGGGCCTTTCATCGCCACCACCACGGCGGAGACCGAGTTGGGCCGGGTCACCGAGGAATCTCAGGCCGGGGTGATCGTGCCGCCGGAAGACGCCGGCGCCCTGGCCCGGGCCATTACCCAACTGGCCCGGGACCCCGGCCGCCGGCAACGGATGGCCGTCCGGGCCCGGCAATACGCCGAAGCCAATTGGGGCCGCGAACAGATCTTGCGCCAATGGGAAGATTTGTTATTGGGGTTGGCGGCCGGCAAAGTTTAACATTTTTGGGGACCAGGCGTGTTCGGTAATCGGCAACAGGGAATCTTTGATCAGTACCGCTGGCTCATCTCCCGCCTGCAATGGATGCTGGACGGGGCGGTGGTCATCCTGCTGCTGTTGTTCCTCTGCTGGTTTTTTGGGGAACCGTTGCGCCTCCGCTTCCAGGCGCTGGGTCTGGCCACTTTCTTCCTGACCACCGTGGTCTTTCAGGCCGCGGGGCTGCATCAACCCTGGCGGGGAGTCGGTCTGGTGCGGCTGGTGCGCCGGGTCTGCCTCGCCTGGATCGTGGTGGTGGCCATCCTGGCGGTGTTGGGCTACGTCACCAAGACCTCGATATATTTCTCCCGTAAAGTGCTGCTCACCTGGATGGCGACGGCCCCTCTGGCCCTGGTGGCCCTGCGCCTGCAAGTCTATCTGGGTCTGCGCTGGCTGCGGCAGCAGGGGCGCAACACCCGGAGCGTGGTGGTGGCCGGGGCCGGGGACCTGGGCCGGCGCCTGGCCGGGAACGTGGTGGACACCCCCTGGCTGGGGATGCGCCTCCTAGGTTTTTTCGATGACCGCCTGACGGGGACAGTGGAACTCCACCCGGGGAGCAATAAGGCCAAGAGCTACCCCATCTTGGGCGACCTGGACCGGATGATCCCCTACGTCCAGGAAAACCAGGTGCACATGGTCTATCTGGCCCTGCCCATGCGGGCCGAAGAGCGCCTCCGGAAGGTGGTGGAGGCCCTGCAGGACACTACCGCTTCGGTCTATTTCGTGCCGGACGTTTTCACCTTCTCCCTGCTGACCGCCGGCTTCACCGAGCTGCGGGGCATCCCCCTGGTCTCCCTGTGGGAGACGCCGTTTTTCGGGATCAACGGCTGGGTCAAACGGCTGGAGGACTTGGTGCTGGCCAGCCTCATCCTGCTGCTGGTCTCCCCCCTGATGCTGCTCATCGCCCTGGGGGTGAAGCTAACTTCACCGGGACCGGTCATCTTCAAACAGCGGCGCTACGGCCTGGACGGCCATGAAATCATCGTCTATAAATTCCGCACCATGACCGTGTGCGAAGACGGGCCGCAGATTCCCCAGGCCACCAAGCACGACCAGCGGGTCACCAGGCTGGGGCAATTTCTGCGCAGCACCAGCCTGGATGAATTGCCCCAGTTTTTCAACGTGCTCCAGGGCGCCATGTCCATCGTGGGGCCCCGGCCTCACGCGGTGGCCCACAACGAGTATTACCGCCGGCTGATTCCGGGCTATATGCTGCGCCACAAGGTGCGGCCGGGCCTCACCGGCTGGGCCCAGGTCAACGGCTGGCGGGGCGAAACCGAGACCCTGGACAAGATGGAAAAAAGGGTGGAGTTCGACCTGGACTACCTGCGCCGCTGGTCCCTGTGGTTCGACCTGAAGATCATCTGGCTCACCATCTTCCGGGGGATGACGGGCAGCCAGGCTTATTGAGGCAGGTTTCAGGTTTTAGGTTTCAGGTTTCAGGCGAATAGCCCAGAAATTTAGAGGCGCAAAATGGGGATCGCGGCAACCAACTAAAACCCAAAACCTAAAACCTAAAACCTCTTTTTTAAGATTAAGAAAGGAATAATGAGTTTGGCCAAAAAGGCTTTAATCACCGGCATCACCGGGCAGGACGGCAGTTATCTGGCGGAGTTGCTGTTGGACAAGGGCTACGAGGTGCACGGCCTGGTGCGCCGTTCCAGCACCTTCAACACCCGGCGCATTGATCATCTCTACGTGGACCCGCACGAAGCCGGGGCCCGGTTTTTCCTGCACTACGGCGATTTGACCGACTCCGGCCAACTCAGCCACCTGATCTATAATATCCAGCCGGAAGAGATTTATCATCTGGCGGCCCAGAGCCACGTGCGGGTGAGCTTCGACATGCCGGAGTTCACCGGGGACGTCACCGGCCTGGGGGTGACCCGGCTGCTGGAGGCCATCCGCCGCAGCGGTATTGCGACCCGCTTCTACCAGGCCTCTTCCAGCGAGCTTTACGGCTCGGCGCCGCCGCCCCAGAACGAAGAGACCCCCATGCGGCCCCGCAGCCCCTACGCCGCGGCCAAGCTTTACGCCTATTGGATGGTGCGCAACTACCGGGAGGCCTACGGCCTCTTCGCGGTGAACGGCATCCTCTTCAACCACGAATCGCCCCGGCGGGGCGAGACCTTCGTCACCCGCAAGATCACCCGGGCCGTGGCCCGCATCAAGCTGGGGCTCCAAAACAAACTCTACCTGGGCAACCTGGAGGCCCGCCGGGACTGGGGCTATGCCCCGGACTTCGTGGAGGGCATGTGGCTCATGCTGCAGCAGGAGACCCCGGACGACTTTGTCCTGGCCACCGGCGAGACCCATTCGGTGCGGGAGTTCCTGGAGGCGGCCTTCGCCCACGTGGACCTGGACTACCGGGATTATGTGGAAATTGACCCCCGCTATTTCCGGCCCACCGAAGTGGACGTGCTCCTGGGCGACCCCTCCAAGGCCCGGCGGGTCCTGGGCTGGCAGCCTAAGGTGAGCTTCGGGGAACTGGTTAAGATCATGGTGGACGCCGACCTCCAGGCCCTGCTGGAGCTGCGTCAATGCCAGGACGTGATCCGGAAGTTGAGCCGGAACAACGGCGTCAAGGCGCCGTAGGGGCGAATCTTGTATTCGCCCTTTTGATAATGAACAGCCGGGGGCGGCTGTTCCACATTTTTACTGATGGAAGCTGACGCCAAGATCTACATAGCCGGGCACCGGGGCCTGGTGGGCGGCGCCATCCTGCGGCGCCTGCGGGCCGCGGGCTTCAAGCACCTGCTCACCCGCAGCCTGGGGCAACTGGACCTGCGGGACCAGCGGGCGGTGGCCCGTTTCTTCCGCCGGGAGCGGCCGGACTATGTCTTCCTGGCCGCCGCCCGGGTGGGCGGCATCCGGGCCAACAACACTTTTCCGGCCCAGTTCATCTATGACAACCTGCTGATCGAGGCCAATATCATTCATCAGGCCCACCGGCACGGGGTCAAGAAGCTCCTGTTTCTGGGCAGTTCCTGCATCTATCCCAAGTTCGCCCCCCAGCCCATGAAGGAAGAATACCTGCTGGACGGCAAACTGGAGCCCACCAACGAACCTTACGCGGTGGCCAAGATCGCCGGCATCACCATGTGCCGGGCCTACAACCGGGAGTACGGGGCCTGCTTCATCTCCGTCATGCCCACCAACCTTTACGGCCCCCGGGACAATTTCGACCTGCTGGATTCCCACGTGATTCCGGCCCTGATCCGTAAATTTCATCTGGCCAAGGTGACCGGGGCGCGGGAGGCTCCGGTCTGGGGCAGCGGCAATCCAAAGCGGGAATTCCTTTACGTGGACGACCTGGCCGACGCCTGCTATTTCCTGATGGAGCATTACCGGGAGAGCGACATCATCAACGTGGGGGTGGGGGAGGACCTGAGCATCCGGGAACTGGCCGAACTGGTCGCCCGGGTGGTGGGTTTCCGGGGCCGCCCGGTCTTTGACCCCAGCCAGCCGGACGGCGCCCCCCGGAAACTCCTGGACGTCAGCCGCCTAACCGCCTTGGGCTGGCGGGCGGAGATGCCTCTGGAAGAGGGTCTGCGCCGCACCTACCGCTGGTTCTGCCGCAGCCGCTGGGCCCGCCAGACGGAATAGGCTTGCCCGCTGATCAGGTTTTTGAAGCCTTTTCCGGAAAGACCTTACCGGAGGCGGTCCTTCTCCAACCGCGGCCCAACAAAAAAGGCGGCAGGAAAGCTCCTGCCGCCCGTAGGGTGCTTGGTCGGTTAAGGCTCAGCGGGCCGTGGCCTTGG
>CAZOCQ010000048.1:4950-16282 GCA_964578335.1 uncultured Desulfobacca sp. | reverse complement strand
TCCTGGTGGGGGAGGACCCCGGCTCCGTCAGCTACGTCACCGCCAAGCAGAAGACGGCCCATGAATTGGGTTTCTACTCCGTGCAGGACAACCAGAATCCGGACATCGCCGAAGAAGCCCTGCTGGGTCTGATTGATAAATACAATAAGGACCCCAAGATCCACGGCATCCTGGTGCAGTTGCCCCTGCCCAAACACGTGGACTCCAACAAGATCCTGTTGGCCATCGACCCCAACAAGGACGTGGACGCCTTCCATCCCATGAACGTGGGCCGCATCCTCATCGGCAACTACGTGTTTCTGCCCTGCACCCCGGCGGGCTGCCAGGAACTCATCGTGCGGGGCTACGGCGACCCCAAGGGCAAGGAAGTGGTGGTGGTGGGCCGCTCCAACATCGTGGGCAAACCCATGGTGGCCATCATGATCCAGAAGAAGGCCGGGGCCAACGCCACCGTCACCTGCGTCCACACCGGCACCCCCAAAGAGAAGATCATCGAGCATTGCAGACGGGCCGACATCCTCATCGTGGCCGCCGGCGTGCCCAAGTACGTACAGGCTGACTGGGTGAAACCCGGCGCCTGTGTCATTGACGTGGGCGTCAACCGCATCGGCATGACCGAATCCGGCAAGGCCAAGCTGGCCGGCGACGTGGACTTCGAGACCGTCAAAGAGGTCGCCTCCGCCATCACCCCGGTGCCCGGCGGCGTCGGCCCCATGACCATCACCATGCTCATGAAGAACACCGTCATGGCGGCCAAGGCCGCGGCGGGATTGATTAAGATTTAAGGCAGGGTGCGCCCCGCGCACCAAATTTGCAGTGGGCCCGGCCCACCCAAAAACAAGGGGCGACCCCATGGGGCGCCCCTTGTTTAGTAGGCCGGGGCTCCGTGCCCGCCTTTGGTTTGGAGAATGGCGACGTTGCTCCCAGCCCCACTATTCCAGCAACAGCAGATCGAGTCCGGCCTGCGGTGAGACCGGCGTCAGCAGGTAGCCGTGGGGGCTTCCGCCGCTCTGGGAGATGATCCGGCCGCGGTCGTTGATCCCGTAAGCACAGGCAAGAACCACCCCGGCAGGCAGGTTCACCACCAGGTCGTTCAGGTCATACATTACGCCGCCGCGGTAAAGAAAGGCGCGGACACCAGTGGCAGAGGTCGAGTACCCCACTACCTGGCTGCAACCGACGGCCCCGCTAAACACTGACTAACCCATGATTCTGCTATCACTGGCAGGATAACCAGGGTGCCTTTAAGAAAGATTGATTAAAAGTATTGTGCCCTTTTTTTTCAATCAAGAAAATATTTAATAAAAAATTTTAATTGGTCTCGACCAAAGGCCAACCGTGACCAACTTCAACCTTGGTGTCAAAGGCGTCCCGCCTGCAACCGGCCACTCGGTGGGAGGGCCAGGTTCCGGCCTAATGCGAAAAGGCGATCTCCGGGTAAATCTCTTCCGGGTCAAAGACTTTGGGGTCGGCGATCTCCCAGCCGTGGTTCCCCAGGCGCCGGAAGAAGCAGGATTGGTAGCCCAGTTCGCAGGCCCCGCCGGCGGGCCGCACCCGGATGAGCAGTTGGTCGCCGGCGCAGTTGAGGCGAATCTCGGTTACTTCCTGGAAGTGGCCGGAGGCTTCGCCCTTGGCGACGGTTTTGCGTTTCCGGGGGTCGTAATAATGGACCCGGCCCGTGGCGGCGATGCGCTCCAAAGCCTCCCGGTCCAATTCCACCAACATCAACACCGCCCCGGTTTCGGTCTCCTGGATGACCGCGGCCAGGCGCCGGCCCTCGGCCAGCGGCAGCCATTCCGGCAGGTGCCGCCATTTCTGAGTCAAGGCGTCCTCCTGAAATAGACTTAACCGTTTTTCTAACACAACGGCAGAGTATTGGTCTATTTTTTTTACCCCGTCAGCCCAAGACCATAAAAAATCTTGACATATTTGGCAGGCGAATGGTATGAAAGGCGAAGGCAAAGTGAAAGAGTGCATAATAATTCGGTTAAAATAGGGAGGAGGCTAAAAGATGGCAAGGTATGGTTACATTGAATTTTACTATAGCACCAAGCACACACCGGTCGAGAAATATAAATGCGACAACGCCAATGTGCTCAACCTGCTGAAGAGCGTGGGGGCCCATGGGGTGGAAACCGCGGCCATCGACCTGGGCGACAACCCCGATCCCTTCCGGCAGTACCACAAGGCCTCCAGCGGCCCGGCCTCCGAGTATCGCCCCATTTTCGGCGAGGTGCGCGGTTCGGACTATAAGGAATACTTCGGCAAAACCATCCCGGCCCTCTGCGTTTACCCCAAGAAGGGCGACCGGGCCCCGGCGGAAGTCCTGCCCCGCATGGATCATAAGCTGGGGCGGGTTTACCTCATTGAGGAATGGCTGGAAAATTATGTCGCCGAGTGTGAAGGCCGCATCGAAGCCACCAAATAACTGTCTTTTTACGGGCCCCACCTGAGTCGGGTGGGGCCTTTTTTTGTTTGCCAGTCAACCAACCGTGGTCCCAACCAGCCCAGACGCCGCCTTTTGCTGCCGCAGTTGCCGCCGCCGCGCCCCGCAGACCACCCCCTATTGTTCCAGGTGCAGCCAGAGGCTCCTCACTTCCCGGACCTCCGGGGGGGTCGCCGAGGCGGACGCGGCCGCCCGCTTCCTGCCGGCCGCCCCCGGGGTGATGCATGACCGGGGGACCGGCCTCTATTGGCAACAGAGCGGCAGCCCCCAACCCCTCAGCCACCACCAGGCCGCCGCCTATATTGCCTACCTCAACCGGCATTCCTGGGGCGGCCGGCGCGACTGGCGTCTGCCCTCCCTACCGGAACTGGCCGGCCTGCTCACCCCGGAGAAAACCCTCGAGGGGCTCCACCTTTCCGCCGTCTTTGACAGCCGCCAGCGCTTCTGCTGGAGCGCCAGCCTGAGTCCCACCGGCCGGGGCGCCTACGGAGTGATGTTTGATCCCGGCGCCATCCTGGCCAAGTCCACGGACCATCGGGCTTTCATCCGGGCGGTGGCCGGAGACGCCGCCACCCCCCTCCCCTATTCCCTCCCCACCCCGGAACTGACCCGCCGGGGCCGGGAATTGCTGTTCTCCGGGGGCCGGCGCCGGGTGCCCCGGAGACGGGAAATGGAAGATTTTCTGGCGGCCGGCGGCCTGTTTTCCGAAGTCGTGCTGAGCGGTGGACCCCAGCTTTATTTCCTGCCCACGGAGGAATTTCTGCTGGGCCTGATCCGCCTTTTTCGGCATCTGGGGGTGAGCAATGTGGTGGAGGTGGGCGCCGGGGACGGGCTGGTGGCCGCGGCCCTGAGGGAGCGGGGTTTTCCGGTGACGGCCACCGACCTGCAAGGGCGCGGGGGCTCGGCTTACGGCGTCCCGGTGTATCGGGCGGACCATCGCCGGGCCGTGGAGGAATTTGGTCCGGAATTGGTCTTCTGGTGTTGGCCGCCTTACGGCTGCCGGGACCCGGAGGACCTGATCCGCTCGCCGCGCCTGCAATACTACCTGGACGTGGGGGACGGCGGCCGCGGCACCGGGACGGCCCAACTGGCGCCCGGCTTTGGGGGCCGCTACCTGGCCACCTTATCCGGCCTGGGTTATACCTGGCTGGACGCGGGGCCCTTCCGCCACAACCGCTGCTTTCTCTTCAAGGCCGCGGGCTGGCGCCGCGCTTTCTGAGGTCTCAGAACTCCCTGGCGTTGGGATAGACCTTCAGCAACTCCCGCAAAGCCTGTTCATAAGTCTCATAGGCCGCCTGCCCGAAGAGCACGAAGCGGACCCAGGTTATTTCCGGATGCCCGGTCAGGTAATCCATCACCGTCTTTAAGGCGATATGGGCCGCTTCACTCATGGGATAGCCGTAGGCCCCGGTGGAAATGGACGGGAAGGCCACCGAGGCGATCCCCTTGCCGGAGGCCAGTTTCAGGCTCTCCCGGTAGCAGGAGGCCAGCAGCTCGGCCTCGCGTTGGCCCCCGCCTTTATAAATCGGGCCCACCGTATGAATGACGTATCTGGCCTTGAGGTTGCCGCCCGTGGTGAGGCGGGCCTCCCCGGTGGGACACCCCCCGATTTGCCGGCACTCTTCCAAGATCTGGGGGCCTCCGGCTCGGTGGATGGCCCCATCCACCCCACCGCCGCCCAGCAGGGTGGGATTGGCGGCATTGACGATGGCCTCCATCTCCTGCCGGGTGATATCCCCTTGCACCAGTTCCAATTTGGCTTCGCCTATTCTCACTTCCATAGGTTCGCCCCTAAGAGGACATTACCTACTTTTACCACTGATAAATTAAGATTTCATCTAGAAAAAATAGGAAGTATTCCTAATTTTTTTTATTTGTTGATCAGCCGGTAGTGGTCCGCCTGTTTGGTCCAGAGGCTCTGGGGAAACCTGGCCTTGAGCTCGTCGTAGGCTTCCCGCAAGGGCTTGGGATCGTGGCTCATCTTGTATTTGACCACTCCCAGAAAAAAGACGGCCTCAGCAGCCGCGTCCCGATCCGCGTAACAGGAGATTACTTCCTCGAAGAGGGCCCGGGCGTCGGCCAGTTGGTCCGTGTCCAAGGCCCAGCGGCCTTTGGCCGCCAGGAAGGTGGCGACCAGGTCGTCCGGGGTGAAGAAACCCACCGTCCGGTAATGTTCGCGGCCATCGGCATCCAAGACCAGCAAGGTGGGGGTCCAGCTTACCGAAAACTTCTGCGTCATGGCGGTATTGGAGGTCTCAATTTGCACCGGCACAAAATTCAAGGACAGAAACTTAGCCACGCGTTCGTCAGGGTACGTAACCGTACCCATCTGTTGGCAGCCCAGTCACTGGGGATTATAGAAATCGAGCAGGATGGGTTTATTGATCTTTCGGGCGGTTTCCTGGGCCTTGGCCAGATCATCCAGCCAGCAAATCTCCATGGTCATGGGTCTTCCTCCTTCTTTAAAACCGCGCCGCCCCCAACGTGGCGGCACTCCTGAGATTTTGCATATTTTGGGAATAAATATAGTCATCCCGCCCCGAAAGGCAAGACCGGCGGACCGGGGGCGAGACCGCCGGAAACCGGGCGCCGAAATCGGGAAAAAGGGCGCAAACTCCAGAAAAAGGCCGGACCTGATTGCATCGGCCTGGCCACGGACTTATCTTATGAAGAAAATTTACAAGGAGGCCCCTTTATGCAAGCCAAGTGTCAGGTTGAAGAGCGGGAAGGGCGGGAACTCGATTCTTACGACATGATTACGGTTCTGGGACTCCTGAAGGAATACGACTGGAAGGAAATCTGGCGGCGTTACGGCCCCAACGGCGGGCGGCCCGGCAAGATCAACCTGATGTTGAGCACCGAAGGCTACTATGTGGAACTGACCTTGGAAATGCTCACCTCGCTGGCCCTGTCGCCCAAGTACCAGGCGTCTCCCAATTTAATGCAGTCCCTGATCCGCCGCCTCCTCTGCGGCCACCGCCACGGCCTCATCGTGGAGAAACTCAAGTCCTACGGAGTGGCCATTGACGACGAAAACCAGATTAACCTCTCCTGCTCGGTGGGCACCATCGGCGCGGACATGGTGGTGAACCGCCACCCCAAGGCCCCGGAGCACCGCTTCCGCAAGTTCGGCACCACCCGGGTGGAGCAGGACGAGCAGCGGCCCCTGGACCACTACGACCTGGTTTCCATCCTCTACCTGGCCCAGCAGAACCGCACCGGCCAGGTGCTCCAGCGTTACGTGCCCCAGGAGCTCTTGAATGAAGGAACTGAAGGCGAGCAGGTGGTGCGCTTCCAGAGCCCGGCGGGGGCCTACCAGGTCGATTTCTTCTTCCAGCGCATCCATAATGACGTCCCCCGGGGGGTGCCGAGCCGGGGCAACACCTCTTCCGCCACCATGCACAACGTGGTGCGCCGCCTTTTCGCCGGCCACGACCCCGAGTTGACCGTCAAGGAGTTGGCCGAAAAGGGCATCATCATCAGCCGCGATGAGGTCACCCGGGGCTTTGACCTGGCCCGCATCCTCAACGACAACTATATCGAGATGCAGTTCAAGGCTTAATTGGCGGATGAAAAGGCGGAAGGCTTTGGCTCGATCAACCCGGACTTACTAATTGAAAAGGGCGAGTATGATACCCGCCCTCTTTTTTTGCTTGAAAAAAACTACCCCACGATGGTCACCGCGAAGCCCTTGGCGCCGTCCGCCACCTTGCGGGTAACGCTGCCCAGGAGCAGGGATTTGGCCATGCCCAGGCCGCGGCGGCCCATGACGACCGTATCGCAACCTCCGGTTTTGGCCTCGTTGATGATGTCTTCGGCCACGTCGTAATATTTGGACTTGAACTTGTTGACCACCGCCTCCTGGGGCAGGCCGGCGGCGATGAGATGCCGGTGGGCCTTGTTCACCAGGTCCAGCCAGTTCTTTTCCTGTTCCTTCCGCCAGTTGGCCACCAGGCGCTGGCGGGCCTCCTTTTCCTTGTCCTGCAGGACGTGGCCGTCATCCCAGAAGGCCGGGGGCAGGCCGGACAGGATGTGCAACAGAGTGACCCGGGCCTCCGGGATCCGGCCGAAGGTCTGGGCCACGTATTCCACGGCGCGCCAGGCGCCTTCAGAACTATCCAGAGCGATCAGTAACTTGGCCATCACTGCCTCCTTTCTGTGCGGGATATGGGAAAGGTTAATCATCCCCCTTCCCGGAGTCAACGACGGAGGCGGCGCAGTGTCGGCCTGGGCAGTTCCGGTCCTCTTCTGAATGATACCACTAACCACTGGCTGCCGACACCTGGCCAATCACCGACAACTTTTCACTCATCCCCGCATAATTCTTTGATTTTGTTGGGTAGGATTGACTATAATCAAAAGATATTTAAGAAATTTCAGACCCCCGAAGTCCAAGAGGCGGCAATGGCTGAACAACCCCTGGGACAGCGCCTGGCCCTGTTGACTGATCTCTACCAGTTGACCATGGCGGCCTGTTACTTCGACCAGGGGATGGCGGCGGAAGCCACCTTCAGCCTCTTCATCCGCAAGTACCCGGCTAACCGCGGCTACTTCCTGGCCGCCGGGCTGGCCGAAGCCCTGGACTACCTGGAGACCCTGAAATTCACCCCGGACGATCTGGCCTATCTGAAGGGGACCGGTCTGTTCCGGGCCGATTTTCTCGATTACCTGGAAGGCTTCCGGTTCACCGGCGAGGTGCATGCCCTGCCCGAGGGCAGCCTCTTTTTCAAGGACGAGCCCATCCTGGAGGTGAGCGGCCCCATCCTGGAAGCCCAACTGGCGGAAACCTTCATCATCAACGCCGTCAGTTTTCAAACCATGATCGCCTCCAAGGCCTCCCGCTCCGTCTATGCGGCCCAGGGCCGCCCCCTGATTGACTTTTCCCTGCGGCGCACCCAGGGGACCGACGCCGGCCTGAAGGTGGCCCGGGCCAGCTATCTGGCGGGATTTTTGGGGACCAGCAACGTCCTGGCCGGCCGGCTCTACGGACTGCCCATCTTCGGCACCATGGCCCATTCCTACATCACCAGCTTTACTAAGGAGATTGAGGCCTTCCGGGTATTTTCCCGGGTCTTTCCCCGGACCACCACCCTCCTCATTGATACTTATGACAACCTGGCCGGGGCCCGCCACGCCGCCCGGGTGGCCTGGGAGATGGAGGCCCGGGGCGAGCGCCTGCAATACGTCCGCCTGGACAGCGGCGACATGGCCGCCATCAGTAAGGAAGTCCGCCAAATCCTGGACGCAGCCGGCCTCCAATACGTCCGCATCCTGGCCAGCGGCAGTTTCGACGAGCACAAGATCGCCACGGTCCTGGCCGCCGGGGCCCAAATCGACAGCTTCGCGGTGGGCACCAAAATGGGGGTGTCCGCCGATGCCCCCTACTTTGATATTGCCTATAAACTGGTAAAATATGCCGATCGGCCGATCATGAAGCTCTCCACCGGCAAGGTCACCCTGGTGGACAAAAAGCAGATTTTCCGCCATCATGACGGCCAAGGACGGATGCTCCGGGACGTCATCGCCCGGCGGGACGAAACGGTGGCCGGCGCCGAGCCGCTGCTGCGCCCGGTGATGCGCCGCGGCGAGATCATCCGGCCGCAACCGTCTCTGTCCGAGAGCCGGGAATATTGTCAAGCCCAGTTTGCCCGCCTCCCCGAGCCTTACCAGGCCCTGCACGACCCGCCGGCTTATCCGGTGGAATTGAGTCCCGGACTCCGGGAGTTGCAATCCCGGGTAGAGGATGAACTGCGGCAGCGGGAAATAGGAGAAAATTAATTAATTATGGGACTTACCGAAGCCCTCTGTTACTACAACACCCTGCTCATTAACCAATGCAGCTATATCGGCATTTTCCTCTTAATGACCCTGGAGAGCATGATCGCTCCCATCCCCAGCGAGCTGGTCATGCCCTTTGCCGGTTTTTTGATCTTCACCGGCCAGTTTGACCCCTGGGCGGTGATGGTGGCCAGCAGCCTGGGCTCCGTTGTCGGCTCGCTGCTGTCCTACGGCATGGGAATGCTGGGGGAGCCGGTGGTGCTGCGCTACGGCCGCTACCTGTTCCTCAATGTTCATCACCTGGAATGGACCAAAAGGTTTTTTGAGCGCCACGGCGGCAAGACCATCTTCATCGCCCGGTTCATCCCGGTGGTGCGCCACCTCATCTCCATCCCGGCGGGGCTGGCCCGGATGTCTTTGGCGCCGTTCGTGCTCTATACCCTGGTGGGAGCCACCCTGTGGAACGGCTTCCTCACCTATCTGGGGGTGCGCCTCAAGGAAAACTGGCGCATTATCCAGCAATACACCCATATCCTGGATTACTTCGTGGTGGCCGGCATCCTGGGGCTGGCGGCCTATTTCGTCTGGAAAGTGAAAACCTCCCGGAACGCGGCTTAAAACATGGCTACTGGGGGTTAATCGGATAACAGATAATGATTAGCGGTCCCATTCTGGCGGTGGACGTGGGCGGCGGCACCCAGGACCTCTTCCTCTGGGAGCCGGGCCAGACCGTGGAAAACGCGGTGAAGCTGGTGCTGCCCGCCCCCACCCGGATTATGGCCCGCCGCATCGCCCGCTTAACCGGGGAAAGCCGCCCCCTCTTCCTGACGGGCCGGCTGATGGGCGGCGGCGCCATCGGCCAGGCGGTGCGGCGTCATCTGGCCTGCGGCCTGCCGCTGTACGCCACCCCCCAGGCGGCCCTGACTTTGAGCGACCGCCTGGAGCAGGTCCGGGAGTGGGGCGTGGTTCTCACCGACACGCCGCCCCCGGAGGCCGCGGCCTTGACCCTGGGGGACGTGGACCTGGAGACCCTCAACCGCTGCCTGGCGGCCTTTGAGGTGGAGCCGCCCCGCCACTTTGCGGTGGCGGTGCAGGACCACGGCTTTTATCCCCAGGGGAGCAACCGGCGCTTTCGCTTCCGCTATTGGGAGGATTTTTTGCAGAAAGGCGGGGCCATCCGGGACCTGAGCTTTCAGCAGCCGCCGGCTTGTTTCACCAGGATGCTGGCCGTGGCCGAGGCCCTGCCGGGGGCGCTGCTGATGGACACCTGCGCCGCCGGGGTGCGGGGCGCGCTGCTGGACCCCCAGGCCCGGGAGCGCCTGGACTCCGGCGTGCTGGTGGTCAACCTGGGCAACGCCCATACCTTCGCCGCCTTGGTGCGCGGCGAGCGCCTCCGGGGCATCTATGAGCACCACACCGGCCTGCTGGACCGGGAGAAGTTGTTCGACCACTTGCGGCGCTTTCAGAGCGGGGAACTCACCAATGACGAGGTCTTTGCCGACCAGGGGCATGGCTGCGCCTATGGACCGGATTATGCTCCGGCCCCCTCGTTTGCCTTTACGGTGATCACCGGCCCCCGGCGACGTCTGGCCCGGGGCTGGCCCGGGGTCTTCGCCGCCCCCCTGGGAGATATGATGCTCACCGGCTGCTTCGGCCTGATGGCGGCCCTCCTGGAGAAAGAGGGGGTCGCCGTTCCTGGCGCGGAAGATTTCCAGAGTCCGAAATGAGGAGATGACTTGATGGAGATCAAATTTTGGGGCACCCGGGGGTCTATTCCCTCCCCCGGAGCCCACACCCTGGAGTTCGGCGGCAACACCACCTGCCTGGAAATTCGGCTCAATTCCGGGCGGCGCCTGGTCATTGACGGAGGCACCGGTCTGCGCCTCCTGGGTAAGCATCTGCTGACGAACAACTCTCCCGTCAGCCTGCATCTTCTCCTCAGCCACGGGCATTGGGACCACCTGCTGGGCATCCCCTTCTTTGCCCCCATTTATCTGGAAACCACCGAGCTCCTGGTGGACGGCTGGCCGCCGGCCTTCCAGGCCATGACCCGGGTCTTCGACAGCCACATGGGGGACGGCTTCTTCCCGGTGGCCTTTGACCATCTCAAGGCGCGCATCGACTACCTCAACCGCCTGGCCCATGGAACTTTAGATATTGATGGCGTCCGCATCGACGTCATCACTCTTAACCACCCCCAAGGCGGCTTCGGGTTCCGCATCAAAGAAGGCCGCCACACCCTGGTCTTCATCACCGATAATGAGTTGGGCGCCCATAAGGGAAAAAGGCTGCCGGAATTTGTCGAATTTGTCCGGGACGTTGATTTGCTCATCCACGACGCCCAGTATCTGCCGGAGGATATGGCGGAGCGCCGGGGTTGGGGCCATTCCACTTACGAGGAGGCGGTGCAGCTGGCCGGGCAGGCGGGCGTACATAACCTGATTCTGACTCACCACGACCCCAGCCGCAGCGACGCCGAAGTGGAAAAGATCATCGAGGCGGCCCGCCAACTGGCGGCCGCCGGGGGCAAGCCGCACTATATCGACGCCGCCCGGGAAGGGGCCTGTTACCGCCTGCCTTAAAGACGGTTTTCGGTTTTCGGTTTTCGGTTTTCGGTAAAAAGCCGTTATCGAAATTTCAGATTGGGATGAATCGAGGGGCTTTTCTCGAAGCACCCCAGTTAATCAGGAAGAATTTATCATGGACTGGAAAATCTTTTGGGCCACCTTCGGCACCATCTTCCTGGCCGAGATCGGGGATAAGACGCAACTGGCCGCCCTGACCATGTCGGCGGAAACCCGCACGCCGGTCTCGGTCTTTGCCGGGGCCTGCACGGCGCTCTGCCTGGTTACCCTATTGGGGGTGGCCTTCGGCAGCTTTTTACCTCATCTGGTTCCCCAGGCTTTGCTGAAGAAGATCGCCGGCGCGGCTTTTGTCATCATCGGAGTGTTGATCTTCCTGGGGAAGTGGTAATGTCTTCCCTTTTGGGATAATATTATTTTTGGATAATTTATTAAGGAATCGCGGCGCTGGGCGCACCCTTTCTTTGAACCTTGAACTTTGAACCTTGAACTGTTAAATAACCGCAACCTGGTCCTCATCGGCTAC
>CAZOCQ010000048.1:0-4850 GCA_964578335.1 uncultured Desulfobacca sp. | reverse complement strand
GGGCTTCGGCCCGGGAGACCGTGGCCCGGGTGGCCGCCGGCGCCGTGGCCCAGAAGGTCCTGGACCGGGATCAGGTCAAGGTGGCGGCTTATACCCTGGAGTTGGGCGGGGTGCGGGCGCAAGAAATTGACGAAGCCATCATCTGGGACAACCCCTTCTTTTGCCCCGACGCCGGAGTAGTCGAAGCCATGGCCGCCCGGGTGAAGGAGGTCAAGGCCCAGGGCGACTCCCTGGGCGGCCTGGTGCAGGTGCGGGTGCGGGGCTGCCCGCCGGGCTTGGGCGAGCCGGTCTTCGACAAACTGGACGCGGTCCTGGCCCAGGCGGTGATGTCCGTGGGCGCGGTCAAGGGCGTGGAGATCGGGGCCGGCTTCGCCGCCTCCTGTATGCTGGGCTCCGAGAACAACGACCCCATCATCCCCGGCGGCTTCGCCTCCAACCGGGCCGGGGGCATCCTGGCCGGCATCTCCAATGGCGACGATATCGTCATCACCGCGGCGGTCAAACCCATTCCTTCCATCGCCCGGGAACAGCAAACCATTGACCTGGAGGGGAAACCCCGCACCATCCGGGTGGGCGGCCGCCACGATATCAGCGCCATTCCCCGCATCGTCCCGGTGATCCAGGCCATGGTGCGCCTCACCCTGGCCGACTTCCTGCTGCGCCAGAGGGCCATTCTATGGCCGTAAAGGTGGCCCTCATCGGCGGCCGGGGCCAGATGGGCCGCTGGTTCGAGCGCTTCTTCGCGGCCCAGGGTCTGGAGGTCCTGGCGGCCGACGTGGATACCCGTCCGACCCCGGTGGAAGCCGCCGGCCAGGCCGACGTGGTGGTGCTCTCGGTGCCCATTCCCAAGGTGACCGAGGTGGTCCGGGAGTTGGCCCCGGCCATGCGGGAGGACGCCGCCCTCATCGACCTGACTTCGGTGAAACAGCGGCCCCTGAGCGCCATGCTGGCCCATTTCCCCGGCGAAGTGGTGGGCACCCACCCCCTCTTCGGCCCCCGGGTCAAGACCATCGCCGGCCAGACCGTGGTCCTCTGCCGGGGCCGGGGCGAACGCTGGTTCAACTGGCTTAAGGAGCTGCTGGAAGCCGCCGGGGCCCGAGTGAAGGTCACCACGGCCACGGAACACGACCGCCTCATGGCCGTGGTCCAGGGGCTGGCCCACTTTTCCCTCATGGCCCTGGAAATGGCCATCCGGGAATTGGGGGTGTCCCACCAGGACCTGGAGGAGTTCGCCACTCCCACCTTCAACACCCTGCACAACCTGGCCCGGCATCTCTTCACCCAGAACGCCGACCTGTACGCCTGCATCCAGATTCAGAACCCCGCCAACCGCACCGCCCTGCGGGCCCTGGAGGATTCGGTGGCCGACATCCTCTACTTCATCCAGCGCCAGAATGCCGACGGGTTGGTCAAGCTCATCGAAAGGGTCAAGGAGGGCTTGCTGGAGGAAGATAAACCCAAGGCTGGCGAGGGTTGAAAAGGTCTGTTTCAGGCTATTGGCTATTGGCTATTGGCTATTAGCTTTTAGCTTTTAGTTTTTAGTTTTTAGTGGGCCAGGGCGAATACAAGATTCGCCCCTACCGAAAAATACTCGATTGATTGGGTTCTGGTATTAGTTCTTGGTTTTTGGTTTTGGCTGAAAGCTGAAAGCTGAAAGCTATATCAGGGGGGAAATCATGCTGGACTTGAAATTTGCCCGGGATCATCTGGATATTGTTGAACAAGCCCTAAAAAACCGGGGCCAAACCATCTCCGTGGAGGATTTCCGCCTCCACGACAGCGAGCGCCGGCGGCTGCTGACCGAAATGGAGGACCTGCGGCATCAGCGCAACACCCTGTCCCAGGAGATCGGCCGGCTGTTGAAGGGGGGAAAGGAAAAGGAGGCTGACGCCCCCAGGATCAGGGTGGCGGAGATCAACGAAGACCTCAAGGAACTGGAAGTCCGGGCCGCCCAACATGACGCCTGGGTGCAGGAATTCCTGCTCACCGTCCCCAACCTCCCCCATGCCTCGGTGCCCCTCGGGGCGTCGGCGGACGACAATCCGGTGGTCAGGACCTGGGGCGAGCCGCCTAAGTTTCCCTTCGAGCCCAAGCCCCATTGGGAGATCGGCGAGGCCCTGGGCATCCTGGATTTCGAACGGGCCGCCAAGATCACCGGGGCCCGCTTCGCCCTGCTTAAAGGGGCCGGCGCCCGGCTGGAGCGGGCCCTGATCAACTTCATGCTGGACCTGCACACCCAAAAGCACGGCTATCAGGAGGTCCTGCCCCCCTTCATGACCAACCGGGCCTCCATGCAGGGCACCGGCCAGCTCCCCAAGTTCGCCGACGACCTCTTTAAACTGGAGGGCTGGGACTACTTCCTGGCGCCCACCGCCGAGGTGCCGGTGACCAACATCCACCGGGACGAAATCCTCCGGGCCGAAGACCTGCCCATCTTTTACACCGCCTACACCCCCTGCTTCCGCTCCGAGGCGGGCTCCCACGGCAAGGACGTCCGCGGCCTGATCCGCCAGCACCAGTTCGACAAGGTGGAACTGGTGAAATTCACCACGCCCGAGACTTCCTATGAGGAACTGGAGGGGCTGCTTAGGGACGCTGAAGAGGTGTTGCAAGAGCTGGGACTGCCTTACCGGGTGGTGGTGCTGTGCACCGGGGATATGGGCTTCGCCGCGGCCAAGACCTACGACATCGAGGTCTGGCTGCCGGGCCAGGGGCTCTACCGGGAGATTTCTTCCTGCAGCAACTTTGAGGACTACCAGGCCCGCCGGGCCGCCATCCGCTTCCGGCGCCCCGGGGTCAAGGGCACCAGCCTGGTGCACACCCTGAACGGCTCCGGCCTGGCGGTGGGCCGCACCATGGTGGCCATCCTGGAAAACTGCCAGCAGGCCGACGGCAGCGTGGTTATTCCGGAGAAGCTGCGGCCCTATATGGGCGGATTGGAGAGGATCAGTCAGTAGGGCGCGTCTCACGCGCCAAATTGGTGCGTAAGACGCACCCTTGAATTCCGGCGGCCACAGGCCGCCCTATAATAACAAAAGTCCCTCTCCAAAAGCAGAGGGACTTTTCTGTCTTTACTAGCTACTGGCTACTGGCTACTGGCTACTGGCTACTGACTACTGCTTGGCCCGCACCCGGTCGTTGGCTTTGAAGGGTCCGCCGCTCAGGGGAGTAGCCACGGCCCCGGTGTTGCTCAGGAGTTCCGTCACCTTCAACTCCCCCAGGGTCTCGTCGGCGGTGTAACCCAGGACGGCGTGGGTGGTGGGATTCACCACCGCTTTGCCGGGGGACACCACCCTCAGGCGGTCACCCACCTTAAGACCGGCGTTTTGGCCCAGATTGAGATAGACCTTGCCGTCTTTGACAAAATCCACCCGGCCGAACCAGGGCATGCCCACCAAGGCGCCGCCCACCCCCAGGCTGTTGGCGTTGACGAATTTGGTCACCGCCGCGGCATTCAAACCACCGGCCTCCGCGGCGCCGGCGAAGGACTGCTCCTTGGACCCCGTGAAGGTATCATAAACCTGCAGAGCCATGGCCCCGCCGCCGCCCTTTTCCGGCGGCACGATGCCGGTGAGCACGATCCCCTGCACCCCCAGATAATCCCCCAGGGCCCGGACATTGGGAGCCAGGTTGATCTTGCCCGCGACCCCGGCCTTGCTCAGGGCGCTCCGGACCTCATCCTGACCCGCTACCCGGATATTCTTGGTCTTGGCCAGGGCATCCCCTAGGGCAATGGCCAGGGAGCGGTTGAGCCCCTCATAGCTGCTGGGGGTGTCCAGGTCGGGGATCACCGCCACCGAGCGCCCCACGAAAGGCGTGGCCGCACCCCGCCCCTGGGAGACAAAGGCCGACAAACCCTGCTCCCGCAGGATGCGGTCCACTTCGGCCTTCACCATCTCCTGCAACTTGTCGGGCGGCACGCTCTTGCCTTCGGCCTTGGCCTTTTCCCGGCCCACGGCCTTGGCCAGGGAATCGATCAGGTACTGCTGCATGGTTTTGAACTCGGTGCCCTTGGGCACGTAGAGATATTCCGGGGTATTCGGGTAGGTGAGCCAGTAGGGGTTCTTGCTGCGCACGAACTCCTTGCCGTCGATCACCACGGTTTCTTGCTGGGCCTCCGGGGGCGCCGTTTCTTCCGCCTCGTCGTCCCCCCCATATCCCGCCCATTCTTTGACCTTCTTCCAGGGACCGCATCCCCCGGCCAGCATGAGACAGAGCAAAGCCAGCAGCCCTATAGACAAAACCTTTCGCGAAATGTTTGGCATACAACTTACCCCGTTTTTCGTTTTCCGTTTTTGGTTTTTCGTAAAAAACCGCTATTTTATACTAAGGGATAATTTTTTCAGCATTTTCATTACTCTTTCCAGCGTATGCAATATAATGACCGCCTCTTCCGGGGATAAGTAGTTTATTTCCCTGGCAAGAATTAATTGAGTGTCTAATTCTGCAGCAGATCCCAGGGCAACCGAGAGAAATTGTTTGAATTCCTTTGAAGAATTCCTGAATTGACCTTCGGCTATATTTGAGGGAATGGATACCGCGGCTCTTCTGATTTGCTGAGTCAGCCCAAATCGTTCTGGAGACGGAAATTTGCCGGTAATCTCATAGATATCTTTCACCAACTCCAGCGATACTTGCCAAACCTCCAGGTCCTTATATGATCTCGATTTCCTCCCCTCCGGCATATCCAATACACCTACAACCCATTATATGTTTATTCTGATAACTGCTTCTCAAATCCTTGACGAAAAACCAAAAACGAAAAACCAAAAACGAAACCAGCCCACGGGGATCATACCCCGTGGGCTGGTGGAAGTCAATCGCTTTTGGGTTTAGAAGAAGAAGTAGCC
>CAZOCQ010000047.1:0-16319 GCA_964578335.1 uncultured Desulfobacca sp. | reverse complement strand
ACCTATGATCCGTGGCGGTTAAACTCCCTCCCCCTTGAGGGGGGAGGGTTGGGGAGGGGGTGGCGTCAGTTGCATTTTCACCTGAAACCTGAAACCTGTCCCTAAATCACCCGGGGCACCACAAAACTCCCCTCTTCCCGGGCCGGGGCGTTGTCCAGGGCCTCCTCCAGGGGCAGCCCCGGCTTCACCTCATCCTCCCTAAAGGCGTTGAACACCGGAACCACGTGGGCCAGAGGCTTCACCCCCCCGGTGTCAAGTTCCTGCAATTTTTCCACGTAAGCCAGAATATCGTTGAGCTGCCGGGTGAATAATTCGACTTCTTCAGGTCCCAGACTTAAACGGGCCAATTCGGCCACGTGCAGCACTTCCTCACGGCTCAGGGCCATCTTGTCTCTCCTGCTGTTTTCAACTTCCCAACCGTTTTCATTAACCTCATATTATATACCTCTTGCGAGGCCCGGAAGAAAAGATAAATCGCATGGGGGGCCGCTCACCGTCTCAACGGAAGTCCTGATTTGCCTGAAATTTTTCCCCCGCACGAAAATTTTTTTGCCAAACTCGTTCAGTTGTGATTTATCTATAACCGGCCGCTTCGCATCTTTCCGAAGTCGCCCGGATCATTAATTTTTTGATCCTCATTCTCTCATTAAACCGAAAAGTAATGAAAAATCAAGCAACTGCATCGGAAACGCCCTCCGCCCCCGACCCCGGCCAGCTCCAGGAAATCGCCCGGCAGGTGCGTCTGGACATCGTCGAAATGCTCCATCAGGCCGGCTCCGGCCACCTGGGCGGCTCGCTCTCCGCCACCGATATTCTGGTGGCCCTGTTCTTCGCCGAAATGCGCGCCAAGCCCGGCGACCCTTGCTGGATAGACCGGGACCGCTTCATCCTCTCCAAGGGCCACGGCGCCCCGGCCCTCTACGCCGTGCTGGCCCGCCTGGGGTATTTCCCCCGGGAGGAGCTGGCCACCCTGCGCCGGTTCGGCAGCATGCTCCAGGGCCATCCCGATTCGGCCTGCACCCCCGGGGTGGAAATCCCCACCGGCTCCCTGGGCCAGGGGCTGTCCATCGCCAACGGCCTGGCCCTGGCGTGCCGGCTCAACGGCCAGGCCAGCCGCATCTTTATCCTGATGGGCGACGGTGAAATCCAGGAGGGCCAAATCTGGGAGGCCGCCATGAGCGCCGCCCACTACGGCCTGGACAACCTCACGGCCATCGTGGACCGCAACCGCCTCCAGATTGACGGCCGCACCAAAGAGGTCATGAGCCTGGAGCCTTTGCCGGAAAAATGGCGGGCCTTCGGCTGGCACACCCTGGAGGTGGACGGCCACGACATCCCTGAGCTTCTGGAAGCCCTCAAGACCTGCCGCGGCGTCAGCGGCCGGCCCAGCCTCATCATCGCCCATACCGTCAAAGGCAAAGGGGTGTCGGTCTTCGAGGACAAGGCCAAATACCACGGCGTCGCCCCAACTGATGAGGAATACCAGCAGGCCCTGAAGGAGCTGGGAGCTTAATTTCATGGTGGGGTAGCCGTCCCTGGCCGCCTAAAGTGGTTGGCGGGCGGGACGCCCGCCCCACCAATATTGCATAGAGAGATAACGTGTCCGCCAAAGAAAGCACCCGCGTCGAATACGGCAAGACCCTGGAAAAACTTGGGGCCGAGTACCCTGACATCGTAGTCCTGGACGCCGACCTGTCCGGCTCCACTCAGACCAAGCACTTCGCCCAGGTCTTTAAAGACCGCTTCTTCAACATGGGGGTGGCCGAACAGGACCTGATGGGCACCGCCGCCGGCCTGGCCCTGGGCGGCAAGATTCCCTTCGCCAGCACCTTCGCCATGTTCGCCACCGGCCGGGCCTGGGAGCAGATCCGCCAGACCATCGCCTACGGCAACCTCAACGTCAAGATCGTCGCCTCCCACGGCGGCCTCACGGTGGGCGAAGACGGCGGCTCCCACCAGGCCCTGGAAGACCTGGCCCTGATGCGCATCCTGCCCAATATGGTGGTGCTGGTCCCGGCGGACGGCCCCGAAACCCGGGCCATGACCCGCTGGGCCGCAACTTATCAAGGCCCGGTCTATATGCGCACCGGGCGTATGAGCCTGCCGGTGATTTATGACGACGGCCACCGCTTTGAATTGGGCCGGGGCTCGGTGTTGCGGCCGGGGAGCGACGTCAGCCTCCTGGCCTTGGGGGTCATGGTGCACGCCTGCCTGGAGGCCAGCGAAATACTGGCCGCGGAAGGCGTCAGCGCCCGGGTGGTCAACCTCTCCTGCCTGAAGCCCCTGGATTGGGAACTGGTGGCGGCCTGCGCCCGGGAAACCGGGGCGGTGGTCACCGCCGAGGAACACATGGTCACCGGCGGCCTGGGCAGCGCCGTGTCCGAGGTCCTGAGCGAACACCAGCCCACGCCCCTCAAACGCGTCGGCGTCCGGGACACCTTCGGCCTGTCGGGCAAACCCGAGCAACTGCTGAAACACTATGGCCTCACCGCGGCCGACGTGGCCGCCGCCGCCCGGCAGGTGCTGGCCCGGAAGAGTGGTCAATAGTCAGGGGTCAGCGATTATAATGTTTGCTTCCTGCGCTCCAATAGGGGCGGCCTCTGTTCGCTGTCAGGAAGGCGGCTCCCGGTGACTCTAAAATTCCCATGACTCGGACTTGTTTTGTAATTAAAATAAACTAAAATATACTCATTACTGCGTATCTTGCATAAAACTTACTTCCCGTCTAGTTTTTACTGGCCACTGACTACAGGTCACTGACTACTGCAGTTCCCGGGAGAATTTTATCAAGTGAAACATCTCCATTGGCATGTCAGGGAGGGCGGCCGGAGCCGGCGGGTCCGCTGCGCCCTCTTGGTTTTCCTGCTCCTGGCGCTGGCCGGCGGTCTGGCGCAGTGGGGGAGCGCCGCGCCTTACGATTCCCTGCGCCTTTATACCGAGGCGCTCTTTGAAATCGCCCAAAAGTATGTCCATCCCCTGAGCCAGGAAGAAATGATCTACGGCTCCCTCCGGGGCATGATGAATTCTCTTGACCCCAACTCCTCCTTTCTCACTCCCCAGGAGTATAAAAAATTCCAGGAAAAGCAACCGGAGCCGAGAGCCGAAGCCGGGATGGATTTGATCTTTAAGGACGGCCTCCTCACCGCAGTCTCGGTCGTGGAAGGCGGCCCGGCGGCCGCCGCCGGCCTGAAACCCGGAGACCATATCACCAAGATTGAGGGCAAAACGGTGCGCAACCTGACTACCCAGGAGGCCACCCGGCGTTTCCGGGGCGCCTCCGGGACCAAGATCAAGTTGCAGGTGATCAGAAACGGCGCCCTCAAGCCCCAGGACGTTACCCTGACCCTGGAGCCATTAACTGCCAACACCGTAAGCTCCCAGATGCTGGAGGGCGACTTCGGCTATCTGCGGGTCCGCTTTTTCAACGACGACACCCCCAAGGAACTGGCCACCGCCTTAACCTCCCTGCTCAAACGCACCCCCCCCATCAGGGGCCTGATTGTGGACCTGCGCAATAATGCCCGGGGGTCCCTGGAGCAGGCGGTGCGCTCCGCTTCCCTTTTCTTGGGTAACAAAGAGATCGTCTCCGCCAAGGGACGGTCCAAGGACAGCCAGGAGACCTTCCGGGGCAAGGAGCGGGACCTGCTCTTGAAGACCACCCTGCCCGCCGTGGTTCTGGTGGATCAGGGCAGCGCCCGGGCCGCGGAAATCCTGGCCGCGGCCCTGCATGACCAATTTCAGGCCAGTCTGTTGGGGGCCAAGACCCTGGGCCTGTGCGGCCTGACCCGGATCATGCCCCTGCAGGACGGCTCGGCCCTGGTGATGACCGTGGCCCAGTGCTACACCCCCAGCGGCCAAAAGATCCAAGGTAAAGGCCTGGAGCCCGACATCCAGGGCCAGACCCCGAAGGATAAAGACTCCAAGACCGAGATAGAGGCCCCCGCCAAGACCCCGGTCCCGGAAAAAGACCCCTGGGTGCTCCAGGCTGTGGAAGTTTTGAAAAGCGGCAAAAAGGCCCAGGCGGCCGTCAAAAAGCAAGGGTAATGACTGCCGACGGCCACCAGCCCATGGCTGACCGCCGGCAAATCCAGCGCACTATGGGAAAGACCGATGTGGCGTAGATCATTATTTTGGGTGAGCCTGGCCCTGCTTTCCGGGCTGATTATCGGCGGCGCTTTGGCCCCGCACGCGGCCAGCCAGCCCAAGGGCGAGTCGGATGCCGCCCTTCATTTGGAAGCGGCGATGCCTCTCACCTCCGAGGAGGCCGCCGCCAGACTGAAGGTGTTTGCCCAGGCCCTGGCCCTCATCGAGGAACACTATGCCGAGCCCAAGACCACCAAGGACCTGGTTTACGGCGCCATTCAGGGCGCGGTGGGCACCCTGGACCCCCATTCCTCCTTCATGACTCCCGAGGAATTTAAGGAGCTCCAGATTGAAACCAAGGGCAAGTTCAGCGGCATCGGCATCGAGATCACTCTGAAAGACCGGGTGCTGACGGTGGTTTCGCCCATAGAAGGCACCCCGGCCTACCAAATGGGCATTCGGGCCGGAGACCAGATCGTCAAGATCAACGGCAAGACCACCAAGAACATGAATCTTTTGGAAGCGGTAAAGACCATCCGCGGCCCCAAAGGCAGCAAGGTGATCCTCACCATCAACCGGGAGGGCTTCAAGCAACCCAAGGATTTTGCCATCACCCGGCAAATCATCCCCATCCGCAGCGTCAAGGCCCGCATCCTGGACAACGGCATCGGCTACATCCGGCTGACCAACTTCCAGGACCAGACGGATCGCGACCTGGAAGCCTATTTGAGAAAGATGCAGCAGCGCCTGGTGCCCTTCAAAGGTCTGATCCTGGACCTGCGCAACGATCCGGGGGGCTTGCTGGAGCAGGCGGTGCGGGTTTCCGACGAATTCCTCAAATCCGGTCTCATCGTTTACACCGAAGGCCGCAACCGCCGCCAAACCATGCGCTTTTACGCCCGCTCCGACCATGAGGGCAAATTCTCCTCCGTTCCCATGGTGGTCCTGATTAATGAAGGCAGCGCCTCCGCTTCGGAGATCGTGGCCGGGGCCCTGAAGGACCAGAAACGGGCCCTGATCGTAGGCAGCAAGAGCTTCGGCAAGGGCTCGGTGCAGACCATCATCCCCCTGGAAGACGGTTCGGCCCTGCGTCTCACCACCGCCCTGTACTACACCCCCAGCGGCACCACCATCAATGAAAAGGGGATTGAACCGGACGTGGTGGTGCAGGAAAAGCCGCTGCCCCCCAACAAGTCCCTGAAGAACCTCCGGGACGAAGCCATGGACCGCCATATGCGCAAGGAAGGGCTGACGGATAAACCCTGGAACACCCCCATCACCCCGGCGGAATTGGACCAGGACCCGCAATTAAAGAAGGCGGTGGAGCTGCTGGAACACTGGCCCCCCAAGAATCTGGCTCAAAAGCCTTAAAGGCGGTTTTCGGTTTTCGGTTTTCAGTTTTCGGTTTTCGGTAAAAACAGAAAACCTCGATTCTGACTTACCATGGGGAATGTTGATCATTCCCCTTTTTTCTTAAAAATTATTCTTTGCGCCCTTTGCGCCTTTGCGAGAAATTAATCTTTTGAACCATAGATTAACCATGTCTGCCTTTCACCGAAAACCGAAAACCGAAAACCGAAAACCCGCGGCAAGCCCGGAAGGGCTTGTCGCCATCATCGGCCGGGCCAACGTGGGCAAGTCCACCCTGTTCAACCGCCTCACCCGTTCCGGTAAGGCCCTGGTGGCCGACATCGCCGGGGTTACTCGGGACCGCCATTACGGCGTCGTCACTTTTGACGACCACGCCTTCCTCCTGGTGGACACCGGCGGCCTGGTGGGCGGCGAGGACGAAATGAGCAACCTGGTGCGGCGCCAGGCCGAGGAGGCGGTGGCCGAAGCCGACGTCATCGTCCTGGTGGCCGACGGCCGGGAAGGCCCCCAGGAAGGCGACGCCCTGGTGGTGGACTACCTGCGTCGCACCGGCAAGACCGTACTCCTGGCGGTGAACAAAATTGACCATCCCGGCCTGGAGCCCGCGGCCGCGGAATTTTACCGCTTCGGCCTGGACCCCGTTTATCCGGTCTCCGCCGCCCAGGGCCTGGGGGTCGCCGACCTGCTGGAAGCCATCAGCGCCCACCTCCCGCCGGCCGCGGAGGAAGCCGCGACAGTCCCGGGCCTCCGGGTGGCGGTCCTGGGCCGCCCCAACGTGGGCAAATCCTCCTTTATCAACCGCTTCCTGGGGGAGGAGCGCCTCCTGGTGAGCCCTACCCCCGGCACCACCCGGGACGCCATCGACACCGCCCTGAGTCTCGACGGCGCTGACTACATCCTGGTGGACACTGCCGGGCTGCGCCGTCCCAGCCAGGTGGGGCGGGAGGGCCTGGAGCGCCACATGGTCCTCAGGACCATCAAGGCCCTGGCCCGGGCCGAAATCGCCGTGCTGCTGCTGGACGCCCAGGAGGGCCTGACCGGCCAGGACCTGCGCATCGCCGGGCTCATCAATGACCAGGCCAAGGGCTGCCTCATCCTGCTGAACAAATGGGACCTGGTGCCCAAGGAAGAGCAGCGCCAAGCTCTGGTGCGGGTCCGGGACGCCCTGGAGATCATGGCCCACGTGCCGGTGCTGCCGGTCTCAGTGCTCACCGGCTATAACCTGAAGAAGGTCTTCCCCCTAATCAACGAGGTCCACGACCAGAGCAGCCGCCGGGCCACCACCCACGAACTCAATGTATTCATCCGGGAGCTCACCTCCCGGACGCCGCCGCCCATGCACCACCACCGGCCGGTCAAATTCCTCTACCTCACCCAGGCCGAGGTCCACCCCCCCACCTTCATCGCCTTCGTCAACCAGCCCCAGGCCGTGCCCGACTCCTACCGCCGCTTCCTGGTGAAGCAACTCCGGGAGCGCTTGAAAATCCCCCACGCCCCGATGCGCCTGTTCCTCAAGGGCCGCCGCCCAAAATGACTTAACTGACAACCAAAACCTGACCTTGCAAGGTTAATATCAGGCAGGAATGCGCGGTTAACTTGTTGCAATTTGCAACATTAACCAAACACTTATCTCTAGGCTTGCAGAAGGAAGAAAAGCGGAGGAACTACAGGTGCTGCGTGAAAGGGCTACTTCACCAGGCGCAGGGCGGGGCGCTGGCCCGGCCTGAGGTTGCGGCAACTGGTCTTGCCGTGTTTTAGCGCGTTTTTAACCCGGACTCCGTTAATCAGAAAATAGGCGATCACCGCCCTTTCCCATTCCTGGGTGGGTTCGAATTGTTCCATGCGGGCCTTGAAATGATTAAGTAGGGCGGTGAGGTCGGCTTCTTCGTAGTCCAGTACCCGGTCAGCCAAGCGTTCAATGGCTTCAGCGATCATAGAGAGGTTTCCTGTTCCCCTTCCCACAAAATTGCTGCCAAGTTCTCTTGTATCATTGGAACGATTTTGCTGTCAAGGCAAAAAAAATTCTAGAAGCAAATAATCTGACTTTAATGTGAGATTATTTGTGACTTCCACTAGTTAAGGCATCAATTAGCCGAACCAGACGCCCGGCCTCCGCGGCCAGAATCTCTTCCCCCTGGACAGCCTCGGCGGCCCCCGGATCGCCCCAGACCCCGCCGGGCCAATAACGCCGTTTGTCCCGCACCAGCTCGTATTTGGGAAAGCCGGGCCATTCCGCCGGGGCCGTGCCCTTGACCAACTGGGGGTAGGCCGCCAGCATGACGGCCGTTTCCACCTCCCCGGCGTGGGAATCCCCCTTGGTCTTCACCAGGTGCGGCTGCTCCGCCAACACCTCCCGCAGCAGTTCCAGGATGTTGACCACCGCCAGCCGCAGGTCGGGGCACTCCTCCAGCAAAGTCTCGGCAGCCTCCGTCAAGGCCCCCATATGGGTGCCCCCGGCATGGCCGCTGAGGATGATGAGGGTTCGCAATCCCTGGCGGTAAAACTCCCGGCCCAGGTCTTTGATCAAGGCCCGCAGGGTATCGCCGCCGATACTAACGGTGCCCGGGTGCTCCCGGGTGGAGCGGCACATGCCGTAAAATACCGGGGGGGCCACGATCACCGGGCGCAGGGCCGCGGCTCTACGGGCCACTTCCTGGGCGTGGAAGGCGTCGGTCCCCAGGGGCAGGTGCGGCCCGTGTTCCTCCAGGGAGCCCACCGGCAGCAAGACCGGGCGCGCCGCCCGGGCCGCCTCAAACTCCGGCATGGTCAGCTCTTCCCATTGAGCCATGACCTTGGTATTCTCCTTGAAGGGCCTTGGTGCTGCCAATTTTAACTGATCTTAACGAAATTTGGTACAGAATACTTATCCGCCCTCCCCTTTTTTGGAGAGTCCATGGTCAGGGGGCCGGCAGACCGCTTCATCCGGAGATTTTCTCCCGCGGAGATGAACTTGCTCAGTGCCCGAAGAAAGGCAGGTGCACCAACAGGAGAAAGCCGTTGACGGACAACAGGGTCCCCAGGGCCGCGGCCACCACGGCAAAGACGAACACCCGCCGGGAATGGGCCAAAATGGTGATGGCCGACATGGCGATGGCGATCTGCAGCAGCACCTCGGCATAATCGAAGTAGGGGTCCTTCTGGCGGTTGAGGTCCCGTTCGCGTTCCAGCTTTTCGGCTTCCTGCCGAATCTCTTTCTTTTCTTTGTTGTAGCGCGCCTCTTCCTGCTGGTACTTCTTGAGCAGAACTTCGAAACGCTTCCGGACCTCCGGCTTCAGCGCCTCCTTTTCCAGCAGGTCCAGTTCCAGCCGCTCCTTCTGACTCCGGTAAGAATGCTCCCGGATCACCTTGGCCTGGTAAAAGGCCCATTGGTCCGAAGCCTGCTGCTGGGCCAGGATCATCTCCTTCATGGCGTTGTTGCCCCCCAGGGAGGTGATGGCCAGCAGCACCGCAAAAAAGGCGGTGGCCAGGGCCACCCGCCGGGTAAAAGACTTCTCCCGCTGTTCCTCCAACTCTTCCGGATTGGGGAGTTCCACCTCAGGCATGGTCTTATCTCGTTTTCGTTTTCGGTTTTCGGTTTCCGGATAAAATTCTATCCTGAGCCCTGACTTTGCCGGTTATTTTCCCCCAAGCCCCCGCGTTAATCAAGTGGCCAGTTGCCGGACCAAAAGGGTGCGTTCTACGCACCATAAAGGGCTAGAACAAATTGATTTTAAAAAAATTCCTGTGCTATAAACTAATGAAAAAGCCTCAGGAACAAGAAAGGATTGCCATGGATTTTAACCTGGCCAGAACAGGTTCCGGGCGTCCAGGCGGACAGCCGGCCGGTCCGCGGCGCCAGTTGGGATTACTACTGGCTATCCTGGCCATTTTTCTGGGCCTCTGGCCCCGAGCCTCCCAGGCCATGCCCGCCCAGGTCATCCTCATCCGCCATGCGGAGAAGTATGAAGATCGCGCCAAAATCAATCTTACGCCCAGAGGATTGACGCGGGCTCTGGCCCTCTCCGAATTCTTCCGCGCCGACCCCCGGGTGGTGGAATTCGGGCCGCCGGCCGCCATCATCGCCCAGGCCCCCACCGAAAAGAAAAAATCCGTCCGTCCGCTGGAGACGGTGGAACCGCTCAGCCAAGCCCTCGGGCTGACGGTAATCTACCAGTTCACCTACGGCCAGGCCGACGTGACGGTGAACTGGCTGAAAGATCAGCGGCAATACGACGGCAAAAACGTCTTGATCTGCGCCCAGCACATGGAGATTGACGATTTCGCCCGGGCTCTCGGGGTCACCGATCTCAGGCCCCGCACCTGGCCCCATGAAACCTATGACCGCTTTTATCTCCTGAAGTTTTCCCCGGCCGACGGCAAGCTCCTTTCCTTCAGCAATCTCCCCATGCACCTGCTGTTCGGCGACTCCTTTCAGGCCGCGGCCCCCCAGGGTCTGACCCGCCCTGATAAGGTCAGCTTTTCCCAGACTTACCTCGAGAAACGCACCCAGACCAGGGAGGGCCGGGAAATCCTGGCGCCGGTGTGGCGGTTTTCTTTCTCCGGCGTCATCCACGGGGACTTTTCCAATTTTGACGACGCCACCATCCCGATTCTGCGTATCGGCGGCTTCACTTTCGGCTATTATCTCACCACCCTGGGACACCTGAAAAAGGATAAGAACGCCGTGCTTAAGGTGAATGAAGCCCAGGGCTCCGGGACCTTGACTTATCACTACCGCGCCGCGCTGAAGGGCCGGTCGCCCAGTTATGCCCAGGTGTACTTTGACTGGAATAAACGGCGCTTAAAGATCAAATTCCAAGCCGCGGTGGATGAGAGAGAAATCACTCCGGAGCTCGACGCGCCGGTGGAAGTGGGAAATGAAAAGCCGCTGGGGCTCATTGTCGGGGCGGCGCCCTGCTATATCGGTTTTGGGCCCAAGCGCTTCCACGCTCCCGCCGGCCTGATCTACCTCGGCTCCGGGGGCACAGCCCGGACCGGTCCCCATAAAGGTTCGTACCAGGCGACCCTGGGCGCGGTCAACGGCATCCTGCTGGCGAAGCCGGGGCCGCCGGAGCCATGATATGTAGGCCAGGCTGGCCCTGGTCCCTCATCCGCAAGGTCTTGCACCGGGTGAATTAAAGCGTGGTTGGGATAAAGGAAGTTTACAGGGAAAAGGGGCCGGAGTCGTTCCGGCCCCCGGGCAAGTTCATGGCAGGCAGCTAACTATTGCTAAATAAATAAGTTAACCACTATTAAGAACAAGGTCAGACTGAACAGGAGCACGCCCATCAGGATGAGCGGCCCCCGAATTTTGGCCAGAGTCCCACTCGTGGCTTGATCTCGGGATTTAACTCGGAACAGGCCCCGCCAGTCACATTCCGGCTCCCGGCAACGGTAGGCCTGATAACTCAACTGCTTGGCGATCTTTTCCAGCCAGCCTCGCGTGTGGCTTCTCCTCAGCCGGGTTGACCCACACCTGGGGCAATACATCGGCCTCGCTCCTTGGCCTCACCGCTATTCCGCCAGACGGCGTTACTGCCGGGGCCTTAGGGGGGGCGCCTGCCGGCGCCCTCATGCCGCCGAACCCGTCCCTCCCTAATGATCTGCCGTCTCTATAGCCTGGTAGGGCTCTATCATTAAATGATTGCTGGGCTATTATTAGAATAATTCTGAGCAGATTTCAATAAAATTTCAATTTGTCTAATATTAATTATAAATATTTTTTGCTTTCTTTTCTCCACGGGAATCAAGGGATTACAACCCACTGCAACTCCAGAGTCCCGCGCCCCCAGGTGGGCTGTTTTTCCTTCCCCAGCCTATTTGACTTCCAGGTGTTCCACTCCCCGCCAATCCGCGGCCGGAGGCTGCTCCCGGTAATGGCGGCAACGGGAAAGATACAACTTGGCGGGTCCGTCTTGGGGAAATTGGTCGGAGAGCCCGGCAAAGATGGTGCAGGCCCGGTCCCAATCCCGGTTCCGGTAGGCCGCCAACCCTCGGCTGAATTCCGTGCAAAGCGCCTCGGCTTCGGATGCGCCCTCTCCTGCCGATTTTCGGCCCACCAGTTCATAGATCATAGCGCCCTCGCTTTTCCCTTTGACCGCCACGACATCCAGGGGACGCAACCAAAAGTGAGCCGACACCGCCTCACAAGTGGCCCGGGCCACGATGATCCGGGTGCCGTAGATTTTATTGACCCCTTCCAGGCGGCTGGCCAGGTTGACGTTGTCGCCCATTACCGTGTAGTTAATGCGCTCGCTGGAGCCGACGTTGCCCACCACCGTCTCTCCGGTGCTGATGCCGATGCGGGTGGTGAAAGGGGTTTTCCCTTCGTCTTGCCACTTGCGGTTCAGTTCCCGCAGCCTCTCCTGGCAAAGCAGGGCGGCGTTGCAGGCGTGCCGGGCGTGCTCCTCATCCGGCCGCGGCGCCCCCCAAAAAGCCAGGATGCCGTCGCCGATATACTTGTCCACCGTGCCCTGTTCGGCCGTCAGGATCCGGGTGAGTTGGTCGAAATATTCCGATAAATGCAGCATGAGCTCTTCCGGGGTTAGGCGTTCGGCGATGGAGGTAAACCCTGAAATATCCGAAAAGAACACGGTCAGCTCTCGCTTCTGGCCCCCCAGCCGGGCTTCTTCACCGGTGTGAATCAACTGCCGCACCAGTTCCGCCGGCACGTAGCGCCGGAAGGCCTGGAGCCCGGACTTCATGGCCGCGATGGCGTTGCTCATCAACTGGATCTCTTTAATATGGGAAGTGGCCTCAATCCGGTCATCCAGGTGGAAGTCCTTGATTTTTTGGGTCTCAGCCGCCAGCTGCTTGATGGGTTTGGAAATGGACCGGGCGATGAAGACCGCCAAGAAAATGGCGGCCAACAGGATAACCAGACAGATCAACAGGGTTTCCCCGATCAACCGTTTGGCCCCGGTGATGAAATCCTCTTCCGGCACCACTATCCCCACCTTCCAGCGGGCCGGAAATTCCTGGGGAAAATCCGCAAAGGCGGCGAGAAATCTTTTGCCGTCGCTTTCGATCACCGGCTTGCTTTTTCCGGTCTTGAGATACTCTTGAAAGGCGCGGCTGATGGGGCCGCTTCCCAGTTCGTCCACCCGCACCGGCCGCAACTCCCCTTTTTCTTCCTTAATAATCCGGGAGACGTCCGGAAAGGCCATCACTTCATTTTTGGCATTGAAAATAAAGACCAGGCCGTTTTTGCCGATTTTCAAGCTCTTCAGGAAGTTGGAAATTTCGTCCAACTCAATGTCCACCCCCCAAACCCCCACGATCCGGCCCTGCGGATCGATCACCGGGTAAGCCGAGGTCACCGCCGGCTTTTTATTCCTGAACAGGATATAGACATCGGTCCAGTAATTCCCCCTGGCCGCCTTGGCCCCGATATACCAGGGCCGCACCCGCGGGTCGTAATCGATCTCGGTGGAGGTCTCGGTCTTGAACACCTTAAATTCGGGGGTCCAATATTTAAAGGTATTACTGGCCGGAACGGCGCTGCGATTAATGATCCGGGCCTCCAGGTTGCCGTCCGGCAGCCGCCAGGCCCGGATATAATTGCCCTGCTCGTCGCCGATAAAAAACATGGAGATCATGGGAAAGGACTGGAGGGCGCCCAGGGTAAAGAGCTCCAACTGCTTTTCATTGCCGCAGCACACCGCCCCCAATTCGGCCAGGCGGGCGCTGATCTCCACCAGCACCGCGGCCGGCACGAAATAGTTTTCGGTCTTTTCCATCACCGTGGCGGTGATCTGGGCCATTAAATCATCGCTGGACTCCAAGGCCATCTGGCGGTTTTGATAATAATTATAGGAGACGATGGGCAGGACGGTGAGGACCAGCAACCCAATGAAGGCGGTCACTATCTTTATATAGAAACTATGGCTCTTGAAGATGGAGGACATGACCGGACTCCGCTACCGGGCTGAATCAGGACCTGCCCGGACATCTTACAGGAAAATTTATTATCCAACAACCTTGAGGTGGGCGGCTCCATCCGGGAGTTCAGGACCTGCCGGCGCTTTTTTTATTGAGCCGGCCGGAGAATCTATGTTATGCCTCCCATTGAGCTGCTTCGAAAAGTTCGTTCCGGTAGCGCAGGCTTCCAGCCTGTGGCCCAGGTTTGGCGGGCACAGAGGCCCGCCCCACTAACCTTTTCATGCTTTACGGGTGGGCCACAGGCCCATGAGGAACTGCCATGAAAGCCTGGTTGAGGATCGCCTCGGCTGCCGCCGTTTTGTTGGCCGTCTTCTCCTGCGTGTCCACCGGCGTCAAGGAGGCCGCCAAGCCAGAGCTCACCTCCCGGCTGGAGACCGGCAAATCCACCAAGGCCGAGGTCGCCGCCCTGCTGGGCGATCCCGCCATCGTCACTTACGGCGCCCAAGGGGACGAGACCTGGAATTATTACTATGTGACGGAATTTCCCGCGCCCGGCGATTTCATCCCGGTGTTGGACGCCCTGGGGCCTTTTTTTTACCAAAATACCCGGGTGCTGACCCTCGCCTATAACCGCAAAGGGGTGCTGCAAAAACTCCAGCGCACCCGTCTCACCGGCAGCGCCGAGGTCTATCCTTATTGAGGCCGGACCGCCGCGGCCCGGTTACCTCGGCTTTGACCCCCTTCTCGGTCTTTTCTCATTGTCCTCTGCGCCTCTGTGGTTAATAATTTGGGGTAACTTAAACCATAGACCCAAGGAAGGAATAATATGCATGTCGCCATCATTTAACCGAAAACCGAAAACCGAAAACCGAAAACCCTCTTCATGATTGCGATTCCTCTTGCGCTCGTGGCGGCCATGGAAGACGAAATCCGCGACCTCCGGCCCCGGCTGGAGGTGACGGAGGAGGTGCGCCTTTCTCCGGGACGGCTCACCGCCGGAACCTGGGACGGCCTGCCCTTGGTGCTGCTGCGCACCGGGGTGGGGCCGCCGGCCGCAGCGCGGGCCTTGGGCCTGCTGCTGGAGAGGTTTGCGCCGCGATTCGCCCTCCAGGTGGGTTATGCCGGGGCCACCGCGCCGGAATTGCAGGCCGGCGACCTGGTCATCGCCACAGCCCTGATTGACGCCGGGCGGGGCCTCACCTTTCCGGCGCCGCCGGAACCGCTGGCCCGGGCCGAACTGCTCCGCCGGCAAACCGGCCTGCCGGGGATTTGCGGCCCCCTGGTGACCGTGGCCCGACCGGCCCTGACCCCCGCGGCCAAGGCCGCCTCCGGTCAACAACACCGGGCCCCGGCCCTGGAGATGGAAAGCGCCGTCTTCGCCGAGGTCTGCGCCGCCGCCGGCCTGCCTTTCCTGGTGGTGCGGGCCATCCTGGACCCCCTGGACTTTTCCCTGGAATATCTCTTTCAAAAAGAGGGCGACGCCCCCCGCCCCCGCGGCCAGAATCCCTTCCAGGTCCCCCCGCTGAAAGACTTGGCCGACCTGGCCCGGCGCCGCCTCACCGCCTTCACCATGGCCTGGCTGGCCGAAGCCGCCGCCGGTCGGTCATTCCCTGAGGCCTGACCCCCTTCCCTCCCCCGGCTCCCCAGAAGCTCTTCTCCTCCCCGCCCCATTGATTATCTTTCGGAGCGATTTATCTTTGTTTTTAACGGCAAGTCATCTACACGAATCAAGGGATATAAGACTCATGAAAACCGTGCGCATTTTTTTGGGGCTATCGGCTTTGGGAATCTGGCTGGCGGCACTGCCGCCGACCCCGGCCGCCTCAAAAACCGAGCCGAAAAAGGATAGCGTTATGACTGAAGCCCAACTGGCCATCGCCACCTTCGCCGGTGGCTGTTTCTGGTGCGTGGTAGCGGATTTTAAAAAGGTCCCCGGAGTCGAGAAAGTCATCTCCGGCTATGCCGGCGGCCGCGGCCCTCATCCCACCTACGAGGACTACGCCGGCAAAGGTTACCTGGAGGCGGTCCAGGTGTTTTACGACCCCCGGAAAGTCACCTATCCGCAACTGCTGGACTATTTCTGGCGGCATATGGACCCCACCGACGCCGGGGGGCAATTCGTGGACCGGGGGCCGCAATACCGGGGCGTCATCTATTACCATGACGAAGAGCAAAGACGCCTGGCCGAGGAGTCCAAGGCGGCCCTGGCCCGTTCCGGCCGCTTCCAGAAATCCGTGGTCACTGAGATCGTCAAATTTAGCAATTTTTTCCCCGCCGAGGACTACCACCAGGATTATGCCCATAAAAACCCGGTGCGTTATAAATACTACCGCTGGAATTCCGGGCGGGATCAATTTCTTCAGAAGGTCTGGGGCGAGGCCGCCCAGGCCGGCCGGGCGTTGGCGGCCGAGCCGCCCCCCAACCCGAAATTCACCAAGCCCGGTCCCGAGGCGCTCCGGAAAAAATTGACCCCCCTGCAATACCAGGTGACTCAGGAGGAAGGCACGGAACCGGCCTTCCACAATCAATATTGGGATAATCACCGGGAGGGCATCTACGTGGATATCGTGTCGGGGGAGCCGTTGTTCAGTTCCCTGGATAAATACGAGTCCGGCACCGGCTGGCCCAGCTTCACCAAACCCCTGGAGCCCGGCAACATCGTCACCCGGGAAGACCGCCGCCTCTTTTTCTCCGTGCGCACCGAGGTGCGCAGCAAACAGGGCGACTCCCACCTGGGGCACGTCTTCCCGGACGGGCCGCCGCCCTCGGGACAGCGTTACTGCATGAACTCCGCGGCCCTGCGCTTCATTCCCAAGGAGGACCTGGAAAAAGAGGGCTACGGCCAATACCTCAGCCTTTTTAATAAAAAATAGTGGTCAGTAGCCAGTAGTCAGTAGCCAGAAGATGAACGCCCGCGGCCGCCGGAATCCGGCGGTCACGGCCCTTCCCGATGCGAGCACGCCGGGCGCAACAGGCAAATATTTGCTAGGGAGGAGGGAACTTAG
>CAZOCQ010000046.1:0-16683 GCA_964578335.1 uncultured Desulfobacca sp. | reverse complement strand
ACATCCCAAGATCACTGAGATACACACGAGTGCAATTACGCTATCCCGGACCACCTCCACGGTGTGCAGGAGTTGGGCCAGGCCGCTCAGGGCCATGACATGGGCCTCCACCGGCACCAGCAGTTCCTCCGCCGCCGTGAGGGCATTGATGGTGAGAATCCCCAGGGTGGGCGGGCAGTCGATCAGGAGATAATCCCAGCGCCCCTCGGGCAGGCGCTGCAGGTTGCGCCGCAGGATGGTCTCCGCCCCCACTTCTCCGGCCAGGATCTTCTCGGCTCCCACCAGCCAGGAAGACGACGGGATCACCTCCACCCCGGGCGTCCCGGCCTCCCGGAGCAGCTCCGTCAGGTCGCCGTTATCGGAAAAGATGCCCAACACCTCTTTGCCGACGTTTTTGATGCCGAACCAGGCCGTGGAAGAGTGCTGGGGATCCAGATCCACCAGCAGGACGCGGCGCCCCAGTTCTCCCAGGGCCGCGGCCAGATTGACGCTGGTGGTGGTTTTGCCGCTCCCGCCTTTCTGATTGGCGATGGCGAAGGTTCTCATGGCCCCGATTTTCCTCCCCCTAACTGATCAATCCGCGACTAAGGTCATACTTCTTTCACCTCTAAAGCAAGACAGCCCAAGCGCCGCCCCGGCCGGGAAGCCGGCCTCCGGACTCTTCCGGGGGCGGAACACTCGGGCTGTCAAACTTCGGGACCCGGCCTGCACCTGGCCCTCCCGGTTGGCAAATTTTTGTTGTCCCAGCATGCCACAGGGACCGGACGATGTCAATCTTCTTACCAGGTTTCGGGTCCGGGCTTCCCGGAATATTCTGTTGCTATGTCAAGGGGATGTAAGTTTATAGGGATAAAATTTTTGTAATATCAACAACTACCAGCTATTCAGGGCGAGCCGAACCACTGCTTCTTTTTAACTTTTTAGGTACTTCACAGTATCAAAAAGAAGTAAAAAAATAATTTTGCTTCAATAAAACACTTGACAAAGAAGTAAAAAATCAAATATTAGAGTTTTAAGAAAAGTCCGATTCTTAATATGGGATCAAAGAGAGGGTTTTATGGCCAGTGAAGTCTTAAGGTTGACGTCGCAAATTGTGATTTCTCATGCTTCCATGACCGAATTAACTCCCCAAGAATTGGTGGAGGAGATTAAAGAGGTCTATAATGTCCTGGCGGCCATCGAGGCCGGTACAGAGTTGGCGGAGGCCGCCCCCCCGCCGCCAGCCGAAGAACCCGGAGTGGCAAAGAAACCGCCGATCCCCCTGAAAGACATCGTTAAGGATAAATATGTTGTTTGTCTGGAATGCGGCAAAAAGATGCGCACCTTGAAGGCCCACATCCGCAAAGCGCACAAATTATTGCCTAAGGAATATTTCAAGAGGTTCGGTCTGGATCCCAAGAAGTATCCCCTGGTCTGCAAGGAATATTCCGAGCAGCGCAGCCGCATGGCCAAAGAGAGAGGCTTTGGGGAACGAGGCTCCCACCATAAGTCCGCCAAGAAATGACTCCCGCTTAAAGGGGCGGTAAAGGGCGGCAGGGTTGCACCAGGAACCGGCGGGAGGGCGCGGGGTCTTGACGGGCCCAAAGGGCGCTGATCCGCAGTTTTGGGGCAATCAGGATAGTGGTGCAGGGGGCGCAGTCCACCGCCCCCCAGACCTTAAGTACGGACGCACCGTTTAGCGGGGCGGTCAGATTACTCTGATTGGCCCCGCTCGCTTTTGGAAATACTGCAACCTGCCGATTAATAATCAACCTATGACCACCAGTCCATATCGCCTCGCCTATCTCGGCCGCATCCTGCCGGTGCTTTCCGAAACCTTCGTGGTCCGGGAGATTGCCGCCTTGCGACGGCTGGGGGCCTGGATCAAACCCTTCAGCCTCTATGCGCCGGACCTGACGGCGGTCCATCCCGAGGCCCCGGAGCTGGCGGCAGAGACGGAGGTGCTCTGGCAGCCGGCCAGGCCGCTTTTCTGGCTGGCCCACTTCTTCTTTCTCCTCGGCCACCCACGGCGTTACCTTTTCTGCCTGCTGCGCTATGCTCTCCTGGCCCCGGAGCCCTGGCGCGGCCGCCGGCGCTCCTTGGCCTTCTTCCTCATGGCCCCTTACGCCGCCTGGCGCCTGCGCCGGGCCGGCGTCCAACACCTCCACGCCCATTTCGCCAACGCCCCGGCCAGCCTGGCCCTGGCCGCGGCGCACCTGGCCGGCGTCTCCTTCAGTTTTACCGCGCATGCCTATGACCTGTTTGTGGACCGGCTGCTGCTGCCGGCCAAGTTGCGGGCCGCGGCCTTTGTGGCCTGCATCAGCCGGTTCAATATCAACTTTCTGAAAGAGCTTTTTCCTGCCGCCGCGGCGGCCGCCCGATTGGAACTGGTGCGCAACGGTGTTGATCTCCGTCGGTTCCGGCCCTCCCCCCACCCGGCCGGGAAACCGCCGCTCATCCTGGCGGTGGGTCGTATGGTGGAAACCAAGGGCTTCCATGACCTGGTGGCGGCCTGCGCCCGCCTGACCGAATCTGGCGTCCCCTGCCGCTGCCTTATCGTGGGCGAAGGCCCGGAGGCCGGCCGGCTCAAGAAAATGGTCGCTGATCTTAACCTGGAAGACTCCGTAACGCTGCCGGGCCGGCTCCAACCGGAGGAACTGCTGCCCCTGTTCCGGGCCGCCGATCTGCTGGCCATGCCGGCCTGCGTCCGCCAAGGCGACATGGACGGCATCCCCACCGTGCTCATCGAGGCCCTGGCCCTGGAAATTCCGGTGGTGGCCAGCCGGGTCTCCGGGATCCCCGAACTGGTGCGGGACGGCGACACCGGCCTCCTGGTGGCGCCGGACGACCCCGGGGCCCTGGCCGCGGCCCTGGGCCGGCTGCTGGCCGACCGCCCCCTGGCCCGGCGCCTGGCCGCCGCCGGCCGGGAGTTGGTGAGGCGGGAATTCAACTCGGAGCACAGCGCCGCCCGGCTCCTGGAACTGTTCCGGGAAGCCATAGAGAAGCGGCAAAAAGATAATTGTCAGCCAATGGCCTAAAGAAGTTAAAATGTAACTGCGTAAAATTCCAGTTTCGCCCTGGTTTGGATTTTACTGGCCACTGGCCACTGACTACTGGCTACTGCTTATGTGCGGCATTTGCGGCATCCTGAACCTCAACGGCGAACCGGTGGATCGCGGCCTGCTGGAGGCCATGACCCAGGTTCTGCAGCACCGCGGCCCCGATGACGAAGGCTTCTTCGTGGAAGACGTCCTGGGGCTGGGCTTCCGTCGTCTGGCCATTATTGATCTGAGCGGCGGGCGCCAGCCCATGGCCAACGAAGACGGGTCCATCCAGGTGGTCTTTAACGGCGAGATCTACAACTTCCGGGAACTGCGGGCGCAGTTGCAGCAGATGGGCCACAGCTTCCGGACCTCCTCCGACACCGAGGTCATCGTGCACGGCTACGAGGCCTGGGGCCCGCAGGTGGTGGAGCGGCTCAACGGCATGTTCGCCCTGGCCGTCTGGAACCGCCGGGACCGGGAGCTGTTCCTGGCCCGGGACCGCTGCGGCATCAAGCCCCTGTTTTATGCTCTGAACCACCGCACCCTGGCCTTCGCCTCGGAGATCAAGAGCCTGCTGCTGCCGCCGGGATTCGAGGCCGCCGTGGACCCGAGGGCGGTGTTCGATTACTTTTCCCTGCACTACATCACCGGCTCCCGCACCATTTACCGGGACATCCTCCAGTTGCAGCCGGGGGAAGCGTTGCGCCTGAAAGATAACCGGGTGACCACCTGGAGGTATTGGCGGCCCCGGGTGAACCCCGGCCCGGAACGAGGCCTGGAGGATTGGTGCGAGGAACTGCGGCAACGGTTGCAGGAGGCGGTCCGCCTGCAACTGGTGGCGGACGTGCCCCTGGGGGTCTTTCTCTCCGGCGGCATCGACTCCAGCGCCCTCACCGCGGCCATGGCCCGGACCGGCGCCCGGGAAATCCGCACCTTCAACGTGGGCTTCGAGGTGGCCAAATACGACGAAACCGCCTACGCCGAGGCGGTGAGCCGGTATCTCAAGACCGACCACGAGACCTTCCGCCTGGGCGCCTCCGCCACCGACCTGCTGCCCAAGCTCCTCTGGCACCTGGACGAACCCCTGGCCGACGCCACCATTATCCCCACCTACCTGCTCTCCCAGGCGACCCGGCGCCGGGTGACCGTGGCCCTGAGCGGCGAAGGGGGCGATGAACTCTTTGCCGGCTATACCCAGTATCAGGGGATGCAGCTTAACCGCTACTTGGGCCTGCTCCCCCGGGCCCTGCGCCGGGGGTTGGCGGCCCTGGCCGCCCATCTGCCCCACTTCGGCTCGCCCCGCCTCGGTTATCTGGCCCACCGGCTGGAGCGGGTGGCCGCCAGTTCCCTTTTTCCGCTCTTCGAGGGCTATACCCGCAAGGTGGCGGGCTTCACCCCGGAGCAGCAACAGCGCCTCTTTTCCCCGGATTTTCAGCGGCAAAGCGCCGAATTCCCCCAACTGGAGGAAATGTGGGCCATTCCCCGGACCTATCCGGAGCTTGACCCCATCGCCCAGGCCAATCTGGCCGACCTCACCGTCTATTTGCCCCACGACCTGCTGGTGAAGGCCGACCGCATGAGCATGGCCTGTTCCCTGGAAGTGCGGGTACCGTTCCTGGACCACACTCTGGTGGAATTCGCCTTGTCCATGCCTATGAAGTTGAAGTTAAACGGCTTCCGCACCAAGCACGCCCTGCGCCGCAGCCTGGCGCCCTGGCTGCCTGCCGAAATCCTGGAGCGGCGGAAGCGCGGCTTTAATCCCCCCCTGGAATTCTGGCTCCAGGCCCATCTATTGGAATATGCCCGGGAGCACCGGCTGATGGAGACCTTGAAGGAAACCGGTTGCTTTAACCTGGATTACGTGGAAGAGATGAGCGCCGCCCACGTCGCCGGCCAGCGGGATTACGGCCGGCAATTGTGGGCCTTGCTGGTGTTCGCCGTCTGGTGGCGGCGGGTCCGGGGGCGGGGAAGATGGCCGGAATGAGGCGCCGCTTGGTGGTCATCAGTCCCTGCCGGGATGAGGCCCGGTTTTTGCCCCTCACCCTCAAATCGGTGGCGGCCCAGACCGAGCCTCCGGCTTTGTGGCTCATTGTGGACGACGGCAGCCGGGACGCCACCCCGGAGCTGGCGGCCCGCTATGCCGCCGAGTATCCCTGGATCAAGGTGCTGCGCCGGTCCCGGGCGGGCGGGCGGCAGTTGGGGCCGGGGGTGGTGGCGGCCTTCAACGCCGGCCTCAGTCATTTGGGAGACGAACCTTACGAGGTCATCGCCAAGCTGGACTGCGACCTGGAATTCGGGCCCGACTGCTTTGCCCGCATCCTGGCCCGGTTTGACGATCCCCGGGTGGGTCTGGCCGGGGGCACCACCCGGCTGAAGGTGGGAGATAAACTGGTTTCCGAACGCTATGCCCCCTACCACGTGGGCGGCCAGAACAAGTTTTACCGCCGCCAGTGTTTTCTGGACATCGGCGGGCTCCAGCCGGTCTATGGCTGGGACATCCTGGACGAAACCGACGCCCGGCGGCACGGTTGGCTGACGGTGAGCGCTCCCGACATCACCCTGATTCATCACCGCCTGCAAGGCTCTTCTTTCGGCGGCTTAAAGGGCCGGGTCATCTGGGGCCAGGGGGCCTATGCCATCGGCAGCCACCCCCTCTTCGCGGTGGCCCGGGGGATCTTCCGCATGGCGGAGCGGCCCTGGCTGGTGGGCGGCCTGGCCTTCATCTGGGGCTTTTTCCGGAGCTACTTCGATCCTTCCCTCAACCGGGTCACCGACCCCGACCTGATCCGCTACCTGCGGCGGGAACAGCTTTATCGGCTCACCCACGGCAACCGCCTGCCGCCCGGCCCGGAGGAGCGCTGATGCCGGTGGCCGCGGTGGACATCCTGGGCCTGCCGGTGGGCGCCTACACCATGCCCTCCCTGCTGGCGCAGCTCCAGGAGTTGCTGGCCGCCCCCGGCTGCGCCGCGGCCTACGGGGTCAACGCTTATGTCTTCAACCTTATTTATCAGCACCCCGATTTCCTGGCGGCCCTGCGCCGGGCCGATTGCCTCTATGCCGACGGCGCCTCCCTGCGGCTGGCGGCCCGGATGTTGGGCGGCAATATCCCGGAAAAGCTGACCACCACGGATATTTGGCCCCATTGGTGCGAACTGGCGGCGGCCCAGGGCCTCCGGTTTTTCCTGCTGGGCGGGGAACCCGGGCTGGCCGAACGGGCCCGGGACCGTGCCATGCGGCAATATCCGGGGTTGCAGATAGTCGGGACGCACCACGGCTTTTTCCAACTTGGCGATGGCTCAGTGGTGGCCGCGGTCAACGCCGTGCGGCCGGATATCCTCTGGGTGGGCATGGGCGACCCCCGGCAGGTCTTGTGGGTTGAGCGGTGGCGGGGGCAGTTGCAGGCGGGCCTGGCCCTCACCTGCGGCGGCATGTTCAAGATCGTGGCCGGGGAGCTGGAGCGGCTGCCGGAAAAGTGGCGGCGCCGCGGGCTGGAATGGCTCTACCGCCTCTGGCAGGAGCCCCGGACCTGGCGGCGTTATCTCCTGGGTCTGCCCCTCTTCGGGCTGCGGGTCCTGGCCCAGCGCCTTCTAGGAAACCGGGTGTTTCCGGCGGGTAGTCGGGAATGAGAATTTCCTATTTCAACTATCATTACGACATCGCCGGCCGAGCCATCGGCGCGGCCACCCAGGTGCGGGACCTGGCCGCGGCCCTGGTGCGTCAGGGCCATGAGGTGGAGGTGCAGTTCCGGGCCGCCCGCCGCCCCGGGGCGGAGCGCGGCTATCTGGGTCTGAAACAGGTCCCGTGGCTGCGGCGTTACGGCCACTTCCCCCGCCTCCTGTGGCGCAACGTCGCCTTTTTGCGCCAGGAGCTCCGCCTGCTCCAGGGTTTCCGGCCCGACGTGCTTCTGGCGGTGAGTTCCTACGGCAATATCTCGCCCCTGCTGGCCGCCCGCCGGCTGGGGCTGCCCCTGGTGCTGTTCGTGGAGGCCCCCCTGGAGTACGAATACGCCCTGTTCTTCCCGGAATTTTACCACTATCCCGGCCTGGGCCGGCTGCTGGAGGGCCTGAAGGTGCGCGGCGCCCGTCGGGTGGTCTGCATCTCCGAAGTTCTGAAAGGCTACCTGATGCGCTACGGGGCGCCCGCGACCCGACTGCACGTGGCGCCCAACGGGGTGGACCACCTGGCCTTTCAACCCCGGCCCGCCGACCCCGCCCTCCAGCAACGGTTCGGCCTCCAGAACCGGGTGGTCCTCGGCTATATTGGCTCTTTTGAGTATTTCGGCGACCTTCCCCGCTTCCTGGACCTGGTCCAAACCGTGGCCGCCGCCCACCCCCGGGCGGTCTTTTTAATGGTGGGCCAGGGACCTTTGGGCGACGCCCTCCGGGACCAGGCCGCGGCTCGGGGGCTGGCCGGACACTTCATTTTTCCCGGTCGAACGCCTCACAGCCGGGTCCCGGACTGGCTCAGCGTCATGGACATCGTCATCAGTCCCTACAAAGACGATTATCTTTTTTACGGCTCCTCCATGAAATTGCTGGAGTATATGGCGGCCGGCAAGGCTGTGCTCTTCCCGGCCCTGGGGCAGATCAAGGAGGTCATCGCCGAGGGCTACAACGGCCTGCTGCACGAGCCGGGGGACTATGGCGCCATGACCGGCAAGCTCCTGGAACTTATCGGCAACCGCCGCTTGCGGCGGCAGTTGGGGGCCAACGCCCGCCGGACCATCGAAGGGGGTTGGACCTGGGACCACCAGGCCGCCCGCATATCCCGGGTCCTGGAACTGGCCGCGGCGGTCCGGAACTGACGGAAGGGATGACTTGAAAAAAAGTCGGTTCAATCGGCTTGGCCTTTTTCTTTGGGGGTGGCTGTTGGGGACGGTTTTGCTCCTGGCGGGCCTCAGCGGGGCCGCGGCCCAGGAGGCCCGAATCAGCGTGGACGCCGCCCGGCCCCAGGGGACCATTAGCCCGCTCTTCTTCGGGCAAAACGTCCTCTTTGCCGGCAACGGCCTGTGGGACAGCCGGGTGGACGGCCCGGACCAGAACGTCAAGCCCTGGCTCGACGCCCTGGCCCCTACCCTGCTGCGCTTCCCCGGCGGCAGCGCCGCCGATCAATATCTTTGGGAGGACGGCCTCGGCTTCAAAACCATAGAGGCGGAGGGGCTCGGGCCTGAGGTGTTAGTCCTGGACGGGTCCCCATCCTGGGCGGGGGTCACCCAGGCCCGTCTCTTGGACGCCCAGGACGGGCCGTTCGGCAAGGTATTTAGCTTTGCGCGGCGGCGCGGCAACCGCCTGGAAGGCGTCTCGGGCCTCCGACGTCGGCCTCCGGCCGGTGCCGAGGTGCGGCCGGAGGCCCGGCCGGGACAACCCGAGTGGTTCACCAATCAATACGGCATTGCCGAACATCTGAAACTGGCGCAAGCCCTGGGGGCCCAGGTCCTGCTCACCGTCAATTACGGCAGCGGCCTGGACCGGGAAGGCCGGCTGTCCAGCCGGGTGTCCTTGAGCCAGCGAGTGAAGCGGGCCGCGGCCCTGGTGGCTTTTGTCAACGGCGACCCCGGCGACCCCAGGCCCTTGGGGGTGGATGAAGAGGGCCGCGACTGGCGGACCGTGGGCTATTGGGCCAGGCAGCGGGAGGCCCGGGGACTGGCGCAGCCTTTGGGGGTGCGCTATTGGGAGGTGGGCAACGAAGTCTATGACCGGCAGGAAATGGGCTGCGCCAGTGCGGCCCGTTACGCCGGGGACCTGACGGCCTTTGCCCGGGCCATGAAAGCCGTGGACCCCCAGATCCAGATTGGGGCCGTGGGTCTTTCCGCCCCCCGGGGCACGGGAGACGCCGACCCCTGTGAACCCTGGAACCCCACGGTAGTCAAGCTGGCGGGGAATTCGATGGATTTCCTAGTGATCCACGCCTATTATCCTGCCGCCGGCCCGCCGCAAATCTCCCTGCAAAGCCCTGCCTGGTTCACCGCGGTGCTGGCCGGGGCCAGCCGGGCTTTGAGCGATCTCCGGGAGATTCGGGCGGTGGTGGACGCCAACGCCCCGGCCCGAAAAAAAATCCCCCTGGCCGTGACCGAATACGGCATCTGGCCGCTGGGCGCTCACAATCCCCGGGACTTCTCCAACCTGGCCGGGGCCTTGTATTACGCCGACCTGCTCCTGGGCCTCAGCCGGGAGGCCTCGGGACTGGGCCTTAGCCTGGCCGCAGCCTGGAACCTGCACGGCAGCAACCCCACCGCGGCCCTGGGTTATCGCTGGGACCTGGGCACCAGAACGGTGCGGCCCCAATATGAGGTCTTAAAGCTCCTGCGGCCGCTGGCGGGCCGGCAACGGCTGGATACGAAAGTCGAAGCTGCCACCTTCAATGTGCCCGAGGTGGGCAATCTCAAAGGCACTCCGCCGGCGCCCTTCCTGACGGCGTTGGCGGCCCTCTCCCCTGACCGGCGGAGTCTCCGGCTGCTGGTCCTGAACCGTTCCTTAACCACCCCGGTGACGGCCGCCCTCCAGTTGCAGGGCTTTGCCCCCCACCCTGAAGTTCGGGTGACGGTCTTGACGGCGGAGCGAATTTCCGGTCATAACGAAGAGCGCCACGCCGACGTCAGGCCGGTGAGCGCCGGCCTGACGATGGCGGCCATGCCGTTCGCCTGCACCTTCAGGCCCCACTCCCTCACCATGCTAAACTTCCAGGCCCAATGAGCCTTCGTTTTTCGGATAAAAAAAAACCGGCCTGCCTGTTAAGGCAGACCGGGCGTCTCCGTCCTGGAGACCAGAACTTGCTGCCCCCACCATGATGGGTTGGGCTATTCTAATACATCTAAACGAAATTTAGTCAAACATATTTTTGAGAATTTTGAAGCAAAATCTATTTTCCGGCGTTGGTCAGCCACCTTTATGGCCCGCCGGCGGGCTTGAGCGCGGTCTGGCCGCGGCGGGCGGGAGGGGCCGGGGGGGCCGGAGCCACCGCGAAGGGGTAGAAACGGGGTTCGCCGGCATAGAACCTGGGCCCCTGGACCAGCCCGAAATTTACCGCGTAAAGCCCCTCGGCCAAGGGCTCCTCCGGCACGGCCCGATACCACCCCGGTCGGCCGGGAACCTGGGACACCTGGAGGGGCAGGTCGCGCTCCGCGGTATAGAGATTGATGGCCACCAGGGAATCGTATTTCAATCCATAGACCTGGGCGAAGAGGTCGGCGGAGAGCTTGGTGGGCCGGAGATCGAAGGAGTGGGCCGGGGCCGTCTCGACCCGGCTCAACCTGGATAAACGGAGAGAGGCCGCCGCGGTTTCCGGATCGAACCAGAAGATTTCCAGGGGTTGGGGGGCCAGGCTGGTCAGGGGGGGCCGGGCAATCCCGTAGATTCCGGATTTGCTGTCTCCCCAGGACAGGACGGTCTTAAAGATCAGCTCACCCTGCTTTAAAGGAATAACCTGGTCTCCCTGGCGCAGGTAAAGCTGGCGATCTTTCCCCGGGACCGGAGATTTTGGCCCCTTCCGGGCCGCCTCGGCCCCTCCGACGGCGATGAAAACCAGCAGGAAAGCGGCGACGCAAAATTTAACCCTCAATCGGTGGCTCATTTGGGCTGGCCTCCGGCGGCCAGGGGCCGCCTGCTCATACGTTATCGGTTTTTGCTCAATCAAAATCCAAACAGTTAGATAAGACCATACTTAGAACGCATTTATGATAATCATCCGTTACTATTCACTATTCACTGACCACTGGCTACTGACCTTCTTGAACCCGTGGTCAACAGACCATATAGCCGCTCCGCTTCATCCCGGCGGATGACCCCGAAGGCCAGCAGGGCGCCCAAGTAAGCCAGCAGCCCGCCGGGGAGCGACCAGAACAGCGGCCAGTCCCGCAGGGGGAAGAGCGCCGCGGCCATCAAGACCGCGCTGAGGGCCGGCAGGGCCAGGAGCCGCAGCAGTCCGGCCAGGTTGAGGTAACGCCGCAGCAACACCTGGAACAGGATAAGACTGTATAATCCCTGGGTGGCCAGGATGGCCCAGCAGGCCCCCTGGTGGGAAAACCGGGCAATCAACAGCAAATTGGCGGCCACGCTGATCCCGGCGGTCAGCCAGGAGAGTTTCAGCAACTGCCGTTCCCGGTTGACGGCAATGAGCACGGTTTCGCCGGTATAGTTCCAGAAGCTGAAAAACAACGCGCCGCTCAGGATTTGCAGGTCCGGGATGGAGGGGGCAAAGGCCTGGCGATAGAGGAAGTCTATCAGGCGGGGGGCCAGGACCGTGGTCACCACCACCAGAGGCGCCGCCAGGATAAACAAGTATTTCAGGGTGAAATGCAGAGTGCGGACAAAGCCTCCCAGCGTCTGTACATAAAGCTGGCTCATCAGGGGCAAAAAGGCCCCCATCACCGCGGCGGCGATCAGGGTCATGGCGTCGAAAAGCCGCACCGCCGCGGCGAAATAGCCCACTTCCACGGTGCCGGCCAGGGGCTTTAAAATAATGACCCCCACCTGATTGCTGAGCAGCAGGGCCACCAGGATGCCGGCAAAGGGCGCCGCCGCCATCAGGTGGTGTTTCAGGGTGCCCCAATCCCAGGAGTCCTGAAGCCGCGGCGCCATGCGGTACAGCAGCGCCACTCCCAGGGCGCCCGCCAGGCTGACGCTCAGCAGTTGGGAGGAGATCACCCCGGTGAGGCGCCAGCCGGCCAGCAGCACTGCCAGACCCAGGGCCAAATTGCTCACCGAAAAGAACCAGCGCACCGCCAGTTCCAGTTCGGGTCTCTGGTTGGCCCGGAAAAAAGAATCCACGAATTCCATGAAGGAATAGACCAGGGCAAAAACAGCCGCCAGGGCCATAATCATGAAGTCTTTGGAACCGAAGAGCGCCAGGGCGGCCAGGAACAGGCCAAAAACACCTATAGAAATCAGGCCCTTGAGCAGGCCAAGGCTGCGGAAGTAAATCAGGGTGAGGGGCGGCTGCCGTCCCACCTCCCGCTGCACCAGGCTTTCGAAGCCGAATCTGGCGGGAATCACCACGAAATTGGCCACCGCCAGGGCAAAGGCGTAGAGTCCCAGGTCCCCGGCTCCCAAAAACCGGGCCACCACCACGAAAAAAATCACCCCGAAACCCTTGGCCATGACCTCGATGCTGACCAGCAGCAGGCTGTTGCGCACGAATCTCCGGGTGCTGGTCATTTCCGGGCCCCAACGGCTTCATCGGTGCTTGGTCTAAGGTTTTTCAGCCCCAAGTCTCCGATACCGGCGGCCCCGGGGCCGCGTTCCGGTGCAGACGCCCCACCGCCACCGCCAGACCCAGCAGAAACCAGAGCAGCCGGTTTTGCGTCCAGACGCCGTAATCCACCTGGGCATGGAGGCAAAAGGCCAGAAGGCCGAAGAAAATCCCGGCCCCGGTGCAGAGGAGAAAGGGGTCCGGGGCGCGCAAGACCGGGTAGAGGGCCATCAACACGCTCAGCAAAAAGGCCAGAAAGCAAATCAGGCCCGGCAGGCCGAGCTCTCCGGCGATGAACAGAAAAAGGTTGTGCACCGGGGTGTTCCAGGCCATGGTGAGCTGCCCTGGGGTATAGTCGTATTCCCGGGCCACCTGGACATAATTGTTCAAGCCGCTGCCCAGCAGCGGCCGATGGCGGATCAGGTTAAAGGCCACTTCCATCAGCGGCACCCGCCCGTAAGCGGTGGCGAACTCGGTGCGGAACAGGCCCTTTTGAATGGGATTGGGCACCGCCAGGATGAGCGCCAAGAACAGGACCGCCGCCAGCAGGCCGGAAAAGAAGGCCCTCATCAGGCCGAGGCTCCGGCTCAGGTGAAAGACCAACAGCCCCCAAAGGGCCAGGATGGAGGCGCCCAGGCCGCCCCGGGAATAGGTCACCCCCAGGGCCAGGACCTCCAGGAACACCGCCAGCGCCAGGCAGCAGCGCGGCCACCCGCCCAGAGGGCAGAAAAGGAGGCTGAAGGTCAGGGGCAGCATTAGATCGAAAAACATCGCCAGGTTGTTGGGGTGCCCCATCAGGCCCGAGACCCGGGACAGGGTCTCCAGACCGACATAGCCGTACAGGGAAGTGGTGGTTCCAAAGAAATCGGCCCCCAGGGAGGAGCCGGTTAGCCATTGCAGAAGGGCGACTGAGGCCTGTAAAACCGCGCTGGCCACCAGGACCGCGACCAGCAGACGCAATTCCTTGAGGGTGCGAATCTCGCTGGAGACGTAAACGAAGATCAGGATGGAAGTCAACAGGGCGAACAGGTCAAAAAGGGCGAACTTTTTGTCCGGCGCCGCCAGCAGCGACAGCGCCGCCACCGCCAGGAGGCCGGCCAGGGGAACCAGGCCCCGGGTGGAGACGGGAGCCGGTTCTTTCAGGGTGGCCCGCTGTCCCACCCAGATGGCATAGAGGGCCGCCAGGGGGAGGAGACTGAAATGGATGGGGAACCCGAAAGTGGAGCGGCCAAAAACCGACCTGGTAAAATCGAGATGCATCCCCACCCAGACCGACAGTGAGAAGGTGAGCAGCACCAGAAAAAAATTCTGGCGATTGGGAACCCCCAGGGAAACCAGCGCCAGGAGGCCGAAAAAAAACAAGAAGAGGAACCACTTGGCCTCGAGCTGCACCACCAGCAGGACCAGCAGGCCCAGCCCGGCGGCGGCCCCCAGGCACCACCCCGGGACCGGCGGCGCCGCGGTGCGGCGTGGTTCGATCCCTCTCAGTCTCATCTTAAAGTTCCGGGATGGAGGCAAACACCGAGCGGCCCAGGAAGCGCTCCACGTCCTCCGGGATTTTCAGGGAATCGTCCCAATATTCCAGGAAAAAGGCGAGGCTGACGCTGCCCACCAAAGAAGCCAAGAGGCCCAGCCCCAGGTTCAGGGGGTAGTTGGGAAACACCGGCCGCAAGGGGACCGCGGCCAGACTCAGGATCTTGGCGTTTTCCAGCCGTTGGTCGGCGCTTTTCGCCAGCAGACTGTCCTGGTACTTCTTTAACAACACGGCCAAGATGGCCTCTTTGGTGTCAATGTCCCGTTTCAGGTTGCTCAGGTTCATTTCCACCGCCGGCAGGGCCTCCATTTCGACGGTTATCCCCCTCATGGTCTGGCCGATGGCCTGTTCTTCGGCCTGAAGTTCCCGCAGCCTGGCCAGTTCCCGTTCCAGCAGGGTATTGACCTGCTCCCGAATCTGCCGATGCAGGTGGGCGATTTGCTCCCGAATGGTCCGGGCCTGCCGGCTTTCGGGGGTGAAGCGCTGGTCCACCGTTTTGATTTGAAATTGCAGATTAACCAGTTTGTTTTCCAAATCCGCCAGTTGGGGGTCCTGGGACAGGTCGGGCAGCGGGATGAGCAACTCGGGCCGGGCCTTTCTTAAAGCCTGGATCTTCTCCACCTTGGCGCGGATCCGGATAATCTCCTTTTGCACCTTGGTCTGGCCCGCGTCGTAGTCCTCCAGCTTTTTCAGCAGGGCCTTGCTCTGCTCGGCGAAGGAGACGATGCCGCGGTCTTGCTTAAGTTTCAGCAGCTTTTCCTGCAAGGCCTGAAGGTCTTTTTGCACCTGGTCGATCTGCTCGAAATAAAAAGAACTCTCGGCCTGTTTGACATGAATGGCCAGATGCTGGCGCTGATATTCCCGGGTCACCGCGTTCACCACGGCGCTGGCCAGGACCGGGTCCTTGCTGCGATACCTGATCCAGATGATCTGGGAATCAATGGCCGGGTCTATGAGGAGTTTTTTGGAGAGCCGATCCACCGCGGCTTCAAATTTCTGGCTGGGGCTATAGGTCCGGGCCAGGCCGATCCACCGTAAAGAATCCCCCAAACCGTGGTAAACGGCGCGGGCCAGGTCGCGGAAAGCTCCGGCGATTCCGGCATCTTGAAAAGGCTTCGGTTCATCGAGCTGCAGTTCTTTAACCACCCGTTCCAGCACGGGCCGGCTGCGGATGATGGCGATTTCTGAGTTGATCTCCTCTTTGGGATTCATGATCATGGTCACGGCCCCCGGCAGCTTGGGCTGGGTCAGAAGATCAGGGTAGGCCCGGCTCAGGATAATGACGCTGCTGGAGGCTTGATAAACCGGAGGCCAGAGCCAGCTGCCCAGCAGGATGGTCCCCAGGACCACCGCGTTGATCAGGACGATCAGCCGCCGGCGTCTGAACAGGCTGTTGAGCAGTAGGCGTCCCGTGGTTTGCACCTTCATATGGTTCCTTCAAGAGTCCGACGCAAGATCAAACTCCCTAATCGAAGATGGTCCGGTAGGGCACCGGCAGAAAATCAGGCCAGACGGCGTACATCACCGGACTGAGGGTCAGGATGAACCTCCGGTTGAGTCTGACCGCGGTGGTCTTGGTGGTGACCCGGCACTCAATGACGGTCCGGGGCAGGACGTTGACCCACTGGCGGATTCCCGGTTTCATCTGCTTGCGGAAAATCTCTTCCCGGGCGCCGTCGAAATCGAGCCGGTCAATGACCAGGGTCCACTCCCCCTGCACCGGGGGGGTCTCGATCCAGGCGAACAGCCCGGTGACCTCTCCCAGCAGGACCCGGAAGTAGGCCGGCCGCCGGTGGGAAATGGGCAATTCCGGGGTCCGGAAGATGCGCACCTCCCGGCGGGCCTCCGGCCCCACCACCTCCACGGCGGAGGTATTACCCATCCCGTAGTCGCCGCCCGACAGCAGGTCCCGGCCCAGTTCCGGCGAGGCCGTGTTCACCACCCCCTGGGGCAGGGCGTCAAACTCTCCTTTGGGCTGCAACCCGAATTCGTCGGCCCCCAGGGGCCGGACCAGCAGTCCCAGCAGCAGCAACAGGCACCAGACCAGTTCCCGCCCCATCGCCGCGTCCTTACGGGATCGGGGACACGAAGGAGGTCCCGCCGCCCAGGTTGATGTTATAGGAGCCGTAGAGCGGAATGGCGTCCCGAAGCCATTGTTTCACCCAGAGACCCACCCGGGCGATCCCGGACAGGGGCACAATGACCACGTCTCCGCCCCGCAGGGCCACGTCGTTGGTCAGGTCCCGGCCCTTAAGGGGGGAAGCCAGGTCGGTCTGCAGCCATTCGGTCTGCTCAAACGGCCCCCGCCGCAGAATGACCACCCGGGAGAGATCGCCGCCCTCCTTCTTACCGCCGGCCGCGGCGATGGCCTGGAGCACGGTCAGGTGGCCCTCGCAGGGCACGGCCTTGGGCATGGCCACTTCGCCGCCCACAAAGACCTGGGCGCCGGCGGACTTCACCAGGGTGACGGTGATGAATTCGGGCTGATCGAAAATCTTCTTGGCCGCAATATCCATGGGAAAAGCATTGGGGTTGACTCCCAGCAGCAGGGCGATATCCGGCTCGCGCAGATCACGGGAATATCTCTTTATCAGCTCATGGCGGAAGGCGGCCGGGGTGTAGCCCGCGGCCTTCACCTCCCCCAGCAGCGGCAGCGACACCTTGCCGTCGGACCCGATCCGGGCCCCAATATTCAACTCCGGATTATAAACGAAGCGCAGATCGAAATAGTCCCCTTCCTTGAGAACCCGGCTGTATCCGGTCCGGGTGATAAACTCCCGGTATTTCTTGGCGATGCCGGCCTGCAGCTCCGGCACGGTCAACCCGTAAGCGGCGATGTCGCCGGCCAGGCTCAGGGCGATCTTGCCGTCCGGGCGCACCATCGCCTGGGAGAGGTTCAGCTCCGGGTTATGGGGGAAGCTAATATTGACGCGGTCCCCC
>CAZOCQ010000045.1:0-16843 GCA_964578335.1 uncultured Desulfobacca sp. | reverse complement strand
TTCTGTACATGGACTTACTGGGCCGCAGCCGGGACGACGCGGCTGGGGAGGCCTTCGACAAAGTGGCCAAACTCATGCAACTGGGCTATCCCGGCGGGGTCAGGATCGAGGCCCTGGCCCGGTCTGGCAACGCCGGGGCTTATCAGCTGCCCCGGCCCCGCATTCCTGAGGAGCCCCTCACCTTCAGCTTCAGCGGCCTCAAGACCGCGGTGGCCGTGCAATTGAAGAAGCACCCGGAGATCCTCGCCGACCCCCAGGCCCAGGCCGACCTGGCCGCCGGCTTCCAGGAGGCGGTGGTGGACTCCCTCACCCAGCGGGTCTGGCTGGCCCTAAAGGAGACCGGTCTGAACCGCCTGGTGGTGTGCGGCGGGGTGGCGGCCAACGCCCGCCTGCGGGAGGCTCTGCAAGAGCAGGCCGGGGCCGCCGGGGCCGAGCTCTTTCTGCCGCCGCTGCACCTCTGCGGCGACAACGCCGCCATGGTGGCCGCGGCCGGCTATCACCTCCTGGCCGCCGGTAAGCGCCTGGACCTGGACGCCGACGTCTTCTCCCGGGGTTAGTGTGGAGCAGGCGCCCCCGCCTGCTCTTTAAAAGAACAGCCGAGGGCGGCTGTTCCACATTTTCCATTTTCTTCAGCGGTCTCGAACGGACCGGGAGGTTTGGCCTGCGGCTTCACCGGCCCAGACCCCCACAAACCCCTTGCAATATCGGAAAGTTGCCCATAGAATTCTGCATGGGAGCCTAAAGCAGTGGACCAGAAACCAGACCTGACGTACCGGGCCTCCGAAACCGGCCAGGTGGAGCGCCTGCTGAGCACCCTGGAGTTCTCCAAGGCGCTGTTGAGCGCCTATGACATGGAGACCCTCCTCACCGCGGTCCTGGAGCGCATCAAGCTCATCATGCCGGCCCGCAACTGGTCGTTGCTCCTGGTTGACCCCCAGACCAAGGAACTTTACTTCGCCGTGGTGGTGGGGCTGGACCTGGAGACCGTCAAGTCCATCCGGCTCAGGCTGGGGGAGGGCATCGCCGGCGCCGTGGCTCAAACCGGGCAGCCCATCTTTATCCCCGACGTGAACCAAGACCCCCGTTTCTGCGCCCGGGTGGATGCGGTCACCGGCTTCGACACCCGTTCCATCATCGCCCTGCCTCTGGTGGTGCGCCACGAAGTCATCGGGGTCTTCGAAGTGGTCAACGTGGAGGATGAGAAATTCTTCCGGGATAAGTATCTGCCGCAACTGGCCATTTTGGCCGACTACGTGGGCATCGCGGTGGACAACGTCCGCAACCTCCAGAAACTTCAGGCCCGCACCTTCATTGACGAAGTCACCGGCTTTTACAACACCCGCTATCTCATCTGCCGGCTGGATCACCTCATTCCCCGGGTGCGCAAATTCGGCGGGGAGTTTTCCGTGGTGTTCCTGGACCTGGATAATTTTAAGGCGGTGGTGGATAGTTGCGGGCATCTCCGGGGCAGCAAGGTTTTGGGGGAGGTGGCCCGGACGCTCAACTCGGGGCTGGGGCCCGAAGACGGCCTGGTGCGCTACGGCGGGGACGAGTTTATCATCCTGATGCCGCAGCGCGGCAAACGCCAGGCCCTGGAACTGACCCGGGGCCTCCGGGAGAAGCTCAATCAGACCGACTTTTTGGCGGAGGAAGGGCTGAATATCCGGCTTACCGCCAGCTACGGCATCGCCACCCTGCCGGAAGACGCCCTGGACCGGGAAGCTCTGCTCGCCATCGCCGACCAGGCCCTGTTTTGCAGCAAGGGCCGGGGCAAGGACCGCATCATGGTGGGGCGGGAACTGATCCCGGCGGAAGAGGTGTAGGGGGCGCCCGGCGCATCCAGGCAGCCTTAGGCTTTACCGAAAACCGAAAACAGAAAACTCAAATTAATGTCTGTCAATCTCCTCGACCTGGCCCGGGAAGTTTTAACCATCGAAGCTGAAGGGCTTGCCACCCTGATCGCCAAGCTGGACGTTAGCTTCGTGGAGGCGGTGAACCTCATTTACCGGGCCCAAGGCCGGGTCATCGTCACCGGGGTGGGCAAATCCGGCATCGTGGCCCGCAAAATCGTGGCCACCTTCAATTCCACCGGCACCGCGGCCCTGTTCCTCCACCCGGTGGAGGCCATGCACGGCGACCTGGGCATGGTGTCCGGGGCCGACGTGGTCCTGGCCCTGTCCAACAGCGGCGAAACCCGGGAGCTCACCATCCTCATTCCCAGCCTGGAGCGCCTCCAGGCGCCGCTCATTACCATGACCGGGCGGCCCAACTCCACCCTGGGCCGCGCCGGCCGGGTGGCCATTGACACCGGGGTGCCCCGGGAGGCCTGCCCCCTGGGGCTGGCCCCCACCGCCAGCACCACCGCCATGCTGGCCATGGGCGACGCCCTGGCGGTGGCCCTCTTGACCAAGCGCGGTTTTCAGGCCGCCGATTTCCGCCGCTTCCATCCCGGCGGCAGCCTGGGGGAGCGCCTGTCGCTGGCCATTGCCGAGGTCATGCTCACCGGGGCGAGGGTCCCCCTGACGCCGCTGGCGCACACCGTGGGCCAGGCCCTGGCCGAAATGGACGCCAAGGGACTGGGGGTCACCCTGGTGGTGGACGGCCGCGGCGCCTTGAAGGGCATCATCACCGACGGCGACCTGCGCCGGGCCTTGCGCAAGTGGGGCAACGTCCTGGAGATGAAGGTGAAGGAAGTGATGACCGCCAAGCCCAAGAGCATCGGCCCCGGGGCTCTGGCCTCCCAGGCCCTGGAGTTAATGGAACATCACGCCATCACCGTCCTGCCGGTGGTGGACGAGGCCCGCCGGGTCCTGGGCATCGTCCACCTGCACGACCTGTTGGGGCGGGGGGAGTTTAAATTTCGATAAACCATGACTTGGGACCCGGAGGTTAAAAGCCGCTTCTTCGACTATCTGCTGGCCGGCAATCAACCCCAAATGGCGGGTTTTAAAAGATGGCTCTTCCAGCCGGGAATGCTCTTTAATGCCTGGGAAACCTGGTGGCGGGAGCAGGAGCTCAGACCCAGCCCCCATGAAGGCCTGGACCTGTGCTTTTTTGAGGATGCGGACGGGCGGGTGCAGAAAGTTAATCAGCGTACCCGAATACCCGCCGCCTTTGCCGGGGAAGTTATTAAAATCAGCGATGATTTTCTTGGGAAATCCATCTTCCTGGGCCATGCGATCAAGGCGCCGGACGGCCGGCGGCTCTGTACGGCCTATGGCCATATCAGGCCGTTAGCCACTCTGAAAGTCGGCCAGGCGGTGGCGGCCGGCGAAATCATGGCGGTCATCGCGGCTCCCTTGGGGCGAGGAAGGACCATTACTCCCCACCTGCACCTCACCCTGGCCTGGATTCCGGCCGCTATTGCCCCGGAGCGTCTTGCCTGGCCCAAGCTGGGCCGGGACCCGGAGATCACCCTGCTTGACCCCCTGGAGTTTTTAGCCCCGCCGGGTTGAGCCCCCCAAGCTGGTTAATGTAGAACAGCCGCCCCCGGCTGTCCTGGACAGGCGAGGGCGCCTGTTCTACACCGTTATCCCACCCCCATCCCCCGGCTCCGGTTTGGTCCCTCCCGGTTCCCAGGATTCCACTATGGCCTGAAGACTGAGGGCTGGCCCCCCCGCGGCGATCTGGTCCTCCAGCAGGCGGCTGATGGTGGCGGCGAGCTGGGGATCCGAATCCAGAGACTGGGAGAGGGCCGCTTCCCGGGAGCGCCGCAGGCAGGCCAGGACTTCGTCCACCGTCACCCGGTCCAGCGGCAGGTTGGGGAGATATTGGGGGGAGGGCGCCGGTTCCCGGGGCGCCACCTCCACCACCAGGTGGCAATCCTGCAGCATTTGGATCACCCGTTGGGGGAGGTTATCGGCTTTAGGCAGGATGTCGGCCAGGTCATCCAGGGACAGAGGCGGCTGCCGCCGGTAGAAGCGGGCGCCGATGCTGAGCAGGGCCGCCAGGCCCAGGTACTCGTCCACCGGTTCCGGCGACAGGGCCGGGCGGCGGAACCTGCGGCTGAGCCGGTCCAGGTGCTGGTGGGCATAGGCCACTTCGGTGCCGAAGAGCAGGATGAGCCAGCACCAGAACATCCAGATAAAAATGAAGAGCAGGTTGTACAGGGCGCCGTAAATGGCGTTGTAGTAAGCTGAAGCGCCTTGGATCGCTATGAAAATCCACTGAGCCCCCTGCCAGATGCTGCCCCCCACCACTCCGCCCAGGATGGCGGAGGAAAAACGGACCTTGGTGTTGGGCATCACCAGGTAGATGAAGATGAAGGCCAGCCACAGGACCCCCAGGGTCACCAGCCAGCGGGTGGCGGTGAAAAAGGTCTCGGGCATCACGGCCTCGAGCATATGGCGGAGTTCGGAGATGCCCAGGAAGGAAGTGGAGACCGAGATGGCCACGGCCATCAGGATGGGGAAGAGGAGAAAGATGCTGAGATAGTCGCTGACCTTGCGGCTCCAGGAGCGGGTCCGGGAGACGTGCCAGATTTTATTGAAGGCCTTCTCCACGTTGGTCATGATAATAACCAGGTCGCAAAGGAGGACCACCACCCCGAAGACCCCCAGGGAGGTCACCCTGGTGTTTTCGATGTAAGTAAGGATTTGGGTGACGAATTCCTGGGAGCCGGGGGCCAGGTTCTCCAGGAAATAGGTGGCCAACAGGCGCGGCAGGCCGATGGCCTGGAGGATGGCGAAGAGCAGGGCGAACAGGGGAATGAAGCCCAGGATGGTGGCGTAGGCCAGGGCCGAACAGCGCACCAGGGATTGGTTGCGGATCAGGCCGCGGCCGGCCAGGATCAGGATGCGCAGGCCATTTACGGCCCAGCGGCAGAGGCGGCCCCGGTCTTCTTCCTGCCAGAGGCGCTCCCGGAAAAAAAATCGGAGATGGCTAAAGAGTCTGCTCAAGGTTCCTAAATTCAGCGATTAAAATTGGGAAAAGCAGTTAACCCTCAAATTGCGCCGCCTCCGCAAAGAGGTGGTCAAAAAAACTGCGATAATTTTCCGTCAGGGTTTCATCGATCAGGGCCTTGCCCGCCTTAAATTTTCGATTTTTATCGACTATCACCAGCCAGGCAATTTTAGCATCTATCAGGGCGAAATCGAAGGTTTCAATTTTCCCGGACAATTGTTTTAAGAGATAATTGTCTTCAATACTCTTTTGGGAAATATATTTGACCTTGATGCCGGACTGATATTGTTCGCGCATGATGTCTTGAAGGCGCTCCTTTTCTGCCTCATCCTTATAAATAAAGACTCTCCTGATATCGGCCTTATTGACGATGATCTTGGTTTTTTGAATTTCGCTGGCCAACTTAGTGAAGGCCTGGCTCCACCATAAATCAGGATCGGAATAACTGACCCCGCAATACCTGCTTTCCATCTGCCATAACAATTCTATCCAGACGTTCGGTATCTGTTCGCGCTTAAAGGTGGTGACGCCATAACGCAAGACTTGATTCAGGTTCCAGCCGGATTGGTGAAATTTGGCAATTTTTATCAGGAGATTGGAGAGGTTGGCGTTGATCCTGGACAGCTGGCGGGATTGCTGAAAAAACTCAATCAGATTATTAACCACCAGGGTTCCCGTCAGCCCTACCAGAATACTCAGCAGGCCGGCCACTTCAGACCTGGTGGAGGTCTTATAAGCCAGAAAGCCGATGATCAGGCCGAACAGGACCGAAATTATTTTAATGATGATTTCCAACGGCATTATCCGGGAAGTTGGGTTCGCTTCCGAAAAGGTGCTCGAAACTACTATTTAATCAGGACCTCCACCTGGGGGGCAGCTCTGTTGATCTTTTTAGTCACCGCCTTGCCGGTGTTCCGGCCGAATTCCTGGAAATCCGCCACCAACAAGTAATTGAGTACGGTGCGCAAGTCCGCAGAGGCTCCGGTGCTGCGGGCCTCTCCCACCCACACGGGTTTGGACAATGCCTGGTTCCGATAAACGGGTCCGTTTACCACGTTGATTTGGAGCCAGCGATCATAGAGAGTAGCGCTATCAGTGTCCCAGGCCCAATAAGGCGGTCCCCCTACCCACACGGACGGGCCGCCTCCCCAATATCCCCCACCCCAGCCCCAGCCCCAACCCAAGCCGCCGTAATATTCCGGCACGGCCACCGTGCGCGGCTCCCCGAGGCCATAGCTAAAAAACAGGAGATAGTCGGCCTTTTCAAAGGAAGTGACGGAATAACCCCTGGCTTCCAACAACTTATGGATTTTCTGTTTGATTTCAGCTTCCAGCAGCGGATTGGCGGCTTTCTCATTTTCCATGACGAAAAAAGAGCCTCCCGGCTTGATCTCTTCCGGGGCAGAGAGGGCGGTGTAGCCGTTGACTTTGACATAATAATATTTGGCGCAGCCGGAAAGCCAGCAGCCCAGCACCACGACGGCTAAAAATGCCATTGCTTTCCGCACGGCCAGCCTCCTGTCCCCTATGTCTTTTCGGGACAATCATTCCTGCACGCAAAATATTATTTGGTTCACGGACAAATCCGCGCAATAATCCCGAGCAGCCGGTCCTTGATCTGCGCCAGGGGCGGCAGGGCCGGCGGCGGCGGCAGTTCCTCGTCGGTGAACTTGCGGCGTTTGAAGCGCATGCGGGTGGAAAGCTCCTCCCGTTCCGGGGCCAGCAGGCCGCCGCCCAAGGGGGCGCTGACCCCTTCCATGGCCTCGATCTGGGCCGCAATGAGACTGAAGTCGTAAGACAGATTGAACTTGTCAATGTCTTCGTTCAAGAGCTTCAGGTGGGTGAGGATTTTGTCGTAAGCCTCTTTCAGCTTCTGGGCGTCCTGCTGGATTTGCTGGTACAGGTCCAGAATCAGGTTGCGGAAACGGCGATAGGCGGTGAGACCCCGGCGGCGGCAGGCCTTGACCAGGTCCTGGCGTTGCGGCTCCGGCAAGGCGCAGTATTGCTGGTAAAAGGGCCAATCCTCCAGTTTGAGGACTTCCATGAAGAGTTTGCAGCCCGCTTCGGAGCCCAGAGACTGATACAGGGCCATGAAGCGGCGGCCCCACAGGTCCCGTTCCTGCCGGTAGGCTTCGACTTCTCGGAGCAGGATTTCCGTGTCTTCTTCCAGATAGACCCGATCATTGAAATAGTTGTCCACTATCTCTTTTTTGATCTGGATCTTTAAGGATTCGATGAGTCGGTCGGTGGTATCGCTCATTTTCAGCCGGATTCCGTAGGGAGTTCGCCCCCCGTGAGGTCCGCGATGGGAACTTCCAACTCCCGCTTGTCTTCCATCTCCAGGGTCACCGTCTCCCGGATCAGGTTGTAGCGGATGATCTTGCCCTCGCCTTCGGGGCCTTTGATGCGCTTGCCTACCCGGGGGAGGTGCTTTCTGACCTCCTGGTAAGAGGCATACTCATAGGTGAGGCAACACATCAGGCGGCCGCAGATGCCGGAGATCTTGTTGGGGTTGAGGCTGAGCTGCTGTTCTTTGGCCATGCGCACGCTCACCGGCTCAAAGTCCTTCAGGAAACCGGCGCAACACAGGCCCCGGCCGCAGATGCCCAGGCCCCCCACCATCTTGGCGCGGTGGCGCACCCCGATCTGGCGCAACTCAATGCGGATGCGGAATTCCTGCACCAGGTCCTTCACCAGTTCCCGGAAATCCACCCGGCCCGGGGCGGTGAAGTAAAAGATGATCTTGGAGGCGTCGAACAGGCATTCCACTTCCACCAGATAGATGGGCAGGCGGTGGGTTTGAATCCGTTTCAGGCAAAATTCCAGGGCCCGTTTTTCCAGGGCCCGGTTGCGCTCCTCCTGCTGGAGGTCATCAGGGGTGGCCAGGCGCACCAGGGGCTTGATGACTCCGGGAAACAGCCGCGGATCGGCCTCGCCGAAGACCATCTTCACCCGGCCCAACTTCAGGCCGGTATCGCCTTCCAGCACCACCCGGTCGTGGGGTTTGAGCTCCACCTCCCCGGAGTCCAGCAGGCAGCATTTGCTGCCGAGGCCCAGGCAGACCTTAGCGAGCGCCATGCCTTTGCCCTCGCTGCTGTAAGCGCAGCCCCAGGATGTCCAGGGTCAGCTCCGGGTTGAGATTGGCCTGGAGGTGACGCTGGGCCGCGCTTAGAGCGGAAAATCGTTGAAAATGGAGTTGCGGCGGGGCCGCGGCCGCCTCCCGGGACAGGTCGGCCAACAGGTCCCGATGAGCCAACAAGGTCGCGGGAGCCTGAAGCTGACAGAGCAACAGGTCCCGGTGCCACAATTGGGCCAACGACAGGAAATGGTCCAGCTCGGCGCGGTTCTTGGCCAGGCGCTGGGCCCAATCCAGCACCGCTGCGGCCGACCCCCGGGCCAGGGTCTCCAGGTCGGAGAGCACCTGCCGGCGCTGGGCCAGGATGGTTTCCGGGTCCAGGGTGAGGGCGCGGCCCAGGGAGCCGCCGCTCAAGGCGGCCAGGAGCTGCGCCTGCTCCGCCGGCAGTTTCCGGCGCCGTTCCAGCTCGCCGGCCACCAGGGCCGCGGGCAGCGGGGCAAAGGCCAGCTTGTGGCAGCGGGAGACGATGGTGGGCAGCAGGTCCGCCTCCACTTGGGCGGTGAGCGCCAAGAGGTGCCGTTCCGGCGGCTCTTCCAGGGTCTTGAGCAGGGCGTTGGCCGCGGCTTCGTTCATGGCCTCCGCCGGTTTGATCACCGCCACCCGCCAGCCTTGGCCCAGGGGCGGATAGGCGGTGAGGCGGCGGAAGTCCCGGATCTGCTCGATCTTGATCTGGGGCTGGAGTTTTTTAAGGGCTTCAGGAGTGAAGGTGATAACCAGGAAATCGGGATGGGTCCCGGCCGCCAATCGCTTACAGGAGGGGCAGACCCCGCAGGCGTCGCCGTCTTCCCGGGGCGTTTCACAGTTGAGGGCCGCGGCCAGGGCCCGGGCCACTGACTCCCGGCCGACCCCCTCCGGCCCCAGGAAGAGGTAGGCGTGGGACAGGCGGTCTTTTTGCACTGCGGTCTTGAGCAGCGACAGCACCCGCGCCTGGCCCAGGATATCGCGGAAGGTTACCAGGCCGGGGGGAGGGCTTGCGGTTGTCTTGTCTTTTTTGGGGCTTGCCATGTTTCAGTAGTCAGTAATAAGTAGTCAGTAATAAGTAAGCAGTGTTATTTCTCGTTCCCAAGCTCCGCTTGGGAACGCAATTTTTTGCCTAAGCTCCAGCTTAGGCAAGCTCCGATGACCTGAAATCGTCCTACTTGAACCAGCAAAGCAGGAGCTTTGCCTCAAAGTGGGTTCCCAAGCAGAGCTTGGGAACCAGTTAATGGTAGCGCAGGCTTCCAGCCTGTGCCTGACGCAGGCTAAAGCCTGCGGCTACATGTTTATTCCCATTCTATGGTGCTGGGCGGCTTGCTGGAAATATCGTACACCACCCGGTTCACCCGTTTGACTTCGTTGATGATGCGGTTGGCCAGCCGGGCCAGAAAATCGTGGGGCAGGCGGCTCCAGTCCGCGGTCATGGCGTCGGCGGAGTCCACGATGCGCAGGGCGATGACGTTCTCGTAGGTGCGCTCGTCCCCCATGACCCCCACGGTGCGGATGGGCAGCAGCACCGCAAAGGCCTGCCAGACCTGGCGGTAGTAACCCGCCTCCAGCATCTCCTCCATGACGATGGCGTCGGCCTCCCGCAGGATGTCCAGGCGCTCCCGGTTGACTTCCCCCAGGATGCGGATGGCCAGGCCCGGGCCGGGGAAGGGGTGGCGCCAGACCAGGCGTTCCGGCAGCCCCAGTTCGGCGCCCACTTCTCGGACCTCGTCCTTGAACAGCTCCCGCAGGGGCTCCAGCAGCTTCAGGGGCATGATCTCGGGGAGGCCGCCGACGTTGTGGTGGGTCTTGATGGTGGCCGAAGGCCCTTTGAAGGAGACGCTTTCGATGACGTCCGGGTAGAGGGTGCCCTGGGCCAGGTATTGCACCCCGCCCAGCTTCTCGGCCTCCGCCGCGAAGACCCGGATGAATTCGCGGCCGATGCGCTTGCGCTTCTCCTCCGGGTCGGTGACGCCCTCCAGAAGCTGCAAAAAGCTGTCGGTGGCGTCCACGTGCACCAGGTTCAGGTGGTGATGGTCCCGGAAGAGGTGGAGCACTTCCTGGGCTTCGTCTTTGCGCAACAGGCCGTTGTCCACAAAAATACAGGTCAGGCGCTCGCCGATGGCCCGGTGCACCAGAATGGCGGTCACCGAGGAGTCCACTCCGCCGGAGAGGGCGCAGATGACCCGTTCGTCGCCCACCTGCCGGCGGATGGCCTCGGTGGTGGCCTCGATGAAGGAGTGCATGGTCCAGAGGGGCGACAGGCCGCAGATGCGAAAGAGGAAATTGCTCAGGACCACCTTGCCCCGGGGGGTGTGGTGGACCTCCGGGTGAAACTGGACCCCGTAGAGGCTTTTTTCCCGGTGCCGCACCGCCCCGGCCGGGCAGGCGTCGCTGGCCCCGATGATCTCGAAGCCCGGCGCCACGTCCTCCACCTTGTCGCCGTGGCTCATCCAGACGTGCTCTTCCTTGTTGAGGCCGTAAAACAGGTCGCCGGTGTCCAGGATGCGGAAAGGCTTGTAACCGTATTCCCGGGAGGCGGCCGGGGCCACCCGGCCGCCCAGCAGGTGGTTCATGAGCTGGATGCCGTAGCAGATGCCCAGGACCGGCGCCCCCAGGTCGAAGACCGCCGGATCGAGGCTGGGGGCGTCTTCCTCGTAAACGCTGCGGGGCCCGCCGGAGAGGATGATGCCCTGGGGGTTAAACTCCCGGATCTTCTCCAGCGGCAGCAGGAAGGGGTGGATTTCGCAATAAACCTTGAGTTCCCGCACCCGCCGGGCGATGAGCTGGGTGTACTGGGAGCCGAAGTCCAGGATCAAAATTTTTTGCTTGTGGGGATCGATCATATCTGAGTTTCGAGTTTCGAGTTTTTAGTTTTCAGTAAAAGATAAAAATAGTCTGCCGACCTCAACCCCTTAAAATGCTTTTTTATTTTAATTATAGCCGGTAAGGGGCCAAAAAGCAAAAATTCTGTGGACTTTGAGGCGGGTAAGAAAGCAGTTTGCGGCTCCAGAATTTTGGGGTGAAAAGCTGCGGGGCGAATCTTGTATTCGCCCAGGGCGAACACGAGGTTCGCTAGAAGAGATTTTCATTTTCGGGAGCACCCAACTTGGGCCAGAATGTCTTAGCTTATGCCAGCAGGGACGAGAGCCCCTGAGCGTCGAGAAATTACAGGCCCAAGGGGGCTAGATAGCGCTGCTGGATTTCGGCTCGCAGCCACTGGGCGGAAGTATTCGGGGTGTCCATGAGGTCCTGCAATTCCCCGGCCTGGCGGCGCAGCCGGGCCAGGATGCGGAGCCGGGCTGCCTCAATGGGTTCCCAATCGCCGCTTGCGGCCACGGCCCGGAAAGCCGGCTCCAGCTCCGGCATCAGCCTGCCGTACAGGGCCGGTTGCAGGGCCAGCAACAGGGCCAGGGAAGCCAGGCGGCGGCCTTCGATGAGGAAGGAGAGGCGGCCCCATTCGTTCACTTCCGCCAAGGCGTCCTTCAGGGAGCGGAGCCACAGCTCTATCCGGGTTTGGGGAAACAACTCCAACAGGGCGCCGAAGGCCGCGCCCAGGCCGGGCTCCAGGGCCTCGCCCACTTCGTGGCTAATGACTGCCTCCAATTCGGCGGCGGCAAATTCCGGAAAGGCGTCATCCGGGCGCCGCAGCAGGTCGGCCAGGTCCAGGCCGTAGGCTGCCAGGGCGGTCTTCAGGAAGGCGTTCTGCTGCTGGACGGGGTCGGAGAGGCGGTCCCAGAGGTAAAAGGCCCAGGCCTGGCGGCGGGCGTAGATCAGGGAGCCCTGGCGCAGGGCCGGGGCTGCGTCCAGGTCCCGGGCCAGTTCCGGCCCCAGGATCAGGATGGTCAAATCGCCCAGGAGGCGCTGCTCCTGCAATTCTCCCAAAAAGCAGGTGGGGGCGTGGCCCCGGCCCAGGCCGGCGCCATAGGCGAACCCCTGGGGGATCAGGCGCCGGTTGAGGTCGGCCACCGCCAGGGGCTCGAAGCTCAGCCCATCCCAAGGGAGGTCAGCCCAATTGGCCCCTTCCAGGTCCTCCCAGGCGCGCTCCTTGGCTTCAATCCACTCAATCACCACGCCGGGCTCCGGCTCCCGCCAGGGGGGGAGGCCGTGCTCCCACTTGTAGAGCTGGCGCAGCCGGAGCAGGGTGCCGCACAGGGAGTACTGGCCGGCCTGCCCGGCCGCGGCCACCTGGCAGTTGGCGTCCACCTGCTCGATGAAGGTTTGGGGAAGCCCCGTAGGGGCAACCTGCCGAATCACCCTCACCTGAGGGTCTGCAGATATCATGGTGTTTTCCAATTCAGATTCTGTTGAACCAAACCAACTTATTGATAACAAGAGTCTTTTAACCGAAAACCGAAAACCGAAAACTGAAAACCGGGTTATTTCCGCACCTGCTCCGCCAGCTTCCGGGCCAGGTCCTTGTCCAGCCCCTGGAGGATCTTATATTGCTTATTGGCCCCCTGCACGTCCCCGCTCCGGGCGTAGCAGACGCACAAGGCGTAGTGCGCCTGGGCGTCCTTGGGGTCCAGGGCCACGGCCTCCAGCAATTCCTTGCGGGCCTCTGGCAGGCGGTTCAGGTTCATCTGGGCCATCCCCAGATTACGGTGCGCCCGGGCCATAGTGGGCTGCAATTTCACCGCCTGGGCGAATTCCTGGATGGCCTCCCGGTCCAGGCGGAGTTTACCCAGGGCCACTCCCAGGTTGTAGTGGGCCTCGGCGTCGTCGGGACGGAGGCGCACCTCCTCCTGGAAGGCCCGCCGGGCCGCGGAAAACCGTTCCATCTTCAGATAGGCCGCCCCCAGGTTGCGCTGGGCCAGGCTCGACTGCGGCTGCAAGCGCAGGACTTCTTCAAAGGCTCGAACCGCTTCGGGAAAGCGCTGCTGATTGGCCAGAGCCAGGCCCAGCTGCATATGGGCCTCGGCATAGCCCGGCTCCAGGCGGATGGCGGCCTGGTAGGACTTGATGGCCTCCTCCGGCTGGTTTTTATCTTCCAACCTTTGGGCTTTTTTGAAGAGCTCCAGGGCCTTGGCCGAGACCCCGGTTTCTTCCTCGTAGCGGTCCTGCTGGGCCGCCAGCGGCCCGGCCAGGAGGCTTAACAGGAGCAGCGCGGCTATTGCCGCCCGGCTCGCGGTAATTCTGAGCATGTTTGCTTCTCTCAGGTAAAAGTATTTTCTTTAAGTATATTAAAAATCGGGGCGGAAGGGGAGGGGCAGGGTCAGGTCTTGGGGGGCGCGCCCGGCGGCCGGTCTGCTGGTAGAGAAGTTCATTCCTTGGGCGGTGCTTGACGGCCCTCCGCGAGGGGGATGAGCCACACGCCGCGGGGGGCCAAGAAACGGATCAGCGCCAGTCCCAACAGGAAGCCGCCCACATGGACCCACCAAGCCAGGTTGGAAGCGCTGGTCAAAGGAGCCTTCGATCCCTGAATGCCGTTGAAAAATTGCAGCAGCACCCAGATAATTATCAGCAGGGTGGCGAATCTTTGCCGGGGAAAGAGGCTGAAGTAACTGGCCATCACCCCGGCGATGGCGCCGCTGGCCCCGATGATGGCGAAGGTGGAGGACGGCGCCGAGAATAGATAGATGAGGTTCGCCCCCACGCCGCAGAGCAGGTACAGGAGGAGATAGCGGCCATGGCCGAGGAGGACTTCCACCCGGTTGCCGAAAAGGAATAGTAACATGGCATTATAGAGCAGATGGAAGGAGTTGCCGTGAAAAAACAGGGCGCTGACCAGGGTCAGGGTCTGAGCCAAAAACGCCTGGGGGCGGCCCCAGGAGCCGGTTAAGTGGGCCGGGACAAATCCCCACTTTTCCACCATCTGGGGCAGCCTGGGACCGAGGCCCAATTCCCAGGCGTAAAACAGGAAAATCAGGACGAGGAGACTATAATTAACGAGGGGGATCAGTGGACGGGGCAGTGAAGGGTCGGGCTCGGGAGTCTTCATGCGTTCGCGGCTATCTTACCTGAACCATAGCAAAAAATCTAAGCCTTTTTCCCTTAATATGGCAGCAAGGCCAGGAGACAGATTCACCTGATGGGTCTGCCGGTAGCCATGATAATTGCTTCAAGGCCGGTTGGTCAACAGGCGCTTGCCGGGCAGGGTCAGGACTACCCGGGCGTCTTCCAGAAAAGGCTCCAAAGGGATGGCGTCATCCACCAGCAGGAAAACCCGCCGCCCTCCCCGCCATAATTGTCCCAGTTGCGCCGGGGTGATGAGGTAGTCCTGCGCTGGCGGCACCGGGTAGGGAAATTGCGGCAGGCCGCGGCGCTTCACCATCAGGAGGCGGCGCCGGGAATAAAATTCCAGGGAGGCGCCGTATTCGAATTCTTCGATCTGCTCCATCACCACCAGGTCCTGGGGCTGCGCGGTCCGGCGGAGATAATCGCCAGCCAGCCGGTCGCTGGCGAGGGGCGAGATGGCCAGATAAGTGCGAAAGGTAAAAAAGACCAGAACAAGGGCCAGCAAAGCGTAGCCGCCCAGCAGCAGCCGGGGGCGCCGGGACAGGCCGGCAAAAAACCCAGCCAGGGCCGCGGCCGGGATCAGCAGGGTGGCCGGCCGGGCGATGGGGGCGATGAGACCGAACATACCGGCGAACTCCCGGCGGTTGCCGGCGCACAGCTCCTCCAGATAGGGCAGCAGAAAGAGGATGGTCAGTCCCAGTAAGGCCATTACCAGCAAGGCCCAGAGGGGGGCGCGGTCTTCCGGGGTCTCCAAATAGCGCCTAAAGCGCCAGCCGAGGATCAGGGCCAGGGCCGGCAGGGCCGGCAGGGAATAATATTCGATGCGGCTGGAAGAAAGGGTGAAAAAGACCAGGATCACCGCCGGCCAGATGAGGAGCAGGCGCCTGGGGTCATGGGACTCAAGGCCCGTCTCCTGCCAAAACCGCCAGAGGGCCGAGGGCAGCAGGGGCGCGTAGGGCATCAGCCAGATGCCCAGGAAGAGCCAGAAGCCCACGGCGGAGAAGGAGTTGATGTCCGGGGGCTGGCGCTGCCCCAGAAAACGCATGATCTGTTCGTTGACTACCTGGAACTTGATGAATCCGGGGTTGGCCAGCTCCGTAGCCACCAACCAGGGGACCAAAATCAGGGTCAGCAGGGCCAGGCCGCCGGGCGACCAAAACAGGGAAAGCATTTTCGGCTGGCGCAGCAGCCCGGCGAACAGCGCCCCGATGAGCACCGGGAAGACCAGACCGATGAATCCTTTGCTCAGGAACCCCAGCCCCAGGGCCAGGAAAAACGGCCCGGCCCATTTGAAGGAGGGCTCCTCCCGCCAGCGCAGCAGAAAATACAGGGAAGCCAGCAGGGTGAGGGTGATGAGATGGTCGGTGAGGATCTGCAGGTGCAGGGCGAAAAAGCCGATGCAGCTCAAGAGGACAAAGCCACCCAGCCAGGCGGCGGTCCGCCCCAACAGACGCCTTCCGATGAGGTAGGTGAACCAGACCTCCCCCAGGGTGACGAGCAGGAGGGGCAGGCGGGCCACCCGGTCCGAGACGCCCAGGAGCTGATAGAAGGGCAGGTAGAGCCAGTAGATCAGATGGGGCTTATCCAGATAAGGGGCGCCGTTGAGGGTGGGGGTCAGCCAGGCGCCGGAGGCCAGCATCTCCTGGGGGATGAGGGCGTACATGGCTTCGGAGCGGATCAAAGGGACCTGCCAGAAAAAGGGCAGATAGACCGCCAGGGCGACCAGCAGCAGAGTATGGCCGTTAGCCAGGGAGATGGGGGCGGCGCGTTCGAGTTTCAAGTTTTGAGTTTCAAGTTTCAAGTCATTATCAGGCGGCCTGTGGCCGCGGGGTTGGCTCTCCCCGTTTCCTTAAGGACCTGCCGGTGTGTTTGGCTGACTGCTGAAAGCCGGGAGCTGACGGCTTAGGTCAAATTCCAGCGGAACATGCGCCAGATCTCGGAGAAGCCGCTGATCTGCCGGACTGCGGTAGGCTCGAAACCCGAGTGCATCATGCACTGGGCGCAGCGGGGGTCCTTGCCCACCCCGTATTTATCCCAGTCGGTGCGCTCCATCAGTTCCTGGAAAGTGGGGTAATGGATGTCCACCAGTTGATAGCAGGGCGAGCGCCAGCCGTGGGGATTGCGGGTGGGGTTGGCCCAGGGGGTGCAGTCGTAGTCCCGTTCGCCCCGGAGAAAACTGAGGTAGAGCGGGGTGTTGGAGAACTTGAAGTCCTGGCCGTTGCCGGTCAGCAAGGTGAATTTTTCCTTGATTTCTTCCCGGCCCAGGAAGAGTTCGTCGCGCACCCCGGTAAAGCTGTAGGCCGGGGAGACCAGCAGGCCGTCCACCCCCAGATGGTCCAGGTAGGAAAAGAGAATCTCAATTTCCTGGATGTCGGTCTCTTTATAAATGGTGGTGTTGGTGCAGACCCGGAGGCCCTTGGCCTTGGCGGCCTTGATGGCCCGGATGGCGATGTTGAACAGGCCCGGCCGTCCCAGCAGGCGGTCGTGGGTGGGGGCCAGACCGTCCAGGTGCAGGCTCAGGGTGAGGTGGTCGGACACCGGCAGCTTGGGAAGCGACCTCTCCAACAGAACGGCATTGGTGCACAGATAGATGTGCTTTCGCCGGCGCACCAACTCCTGGACCAGATCGAAGACCGGGGGATAGATCAAAGGTTCGCCGCCGGTGATGGTGACCACCGGGGCGCCGCACTCTTCCACGGAACTGAGGCATTCCTCCAGGGTCAGGGACTGGTCCAGGGTGTCCTGATATTCCTGGATGCGGCCGCAGCCCTGGCAGGCCAGGTTGCACTGATGGGTGGGCTCCAGCATCAGCACCAGGGGGAACTTTTCCACCCCTTGCAGCCGCTTCTTCAGCAGGTAGCGCCCCAAATCGAGGCTGAGACT
>CAZOCQ010000044.1:0-17358 GCA_964578335.1 uncultured Desulfobacca sp. | reverse complement strand
TTTCCGCTTTGAAACTCAAAGAAAACTGTGGAACAGCGCCCTCGGCTGTTCTTCAGGGGCCCAGGCTTCCACCCCCAGGCATGAGCGGGCGAGGGCGCCTGCTCCTCATTCTGAATTTTCAAGCGCGACTATTCGGGACCGGCGGCAGGGGAGGGGGTGACCGTCGCTGATTCCGCCTGGTCCTTGAGCCCCAGACCCAGCAGCAGCGCGGCCACCGGGGTAAGGTGCAGCAGCAGCCGGTCCAGGGTGGCCCGGACGTAGCTGGGGAATTCCGCCGCGGAAGTGGGGGCCAGGGCGTAGGCCAGCAGGACGGCCAGGAGGTTGCCCCCGATAAAGAGGGCCAGGAAGAGGGCGGGGGAGGTCCAGAGACGCCGGCCCAGGAAGACCAGCGCCAGCGCCAGGGCGGGCCAGAGAAAGCCGAAGTAGTAAGGCTGCACCAGGGCCGCGGCCACATAAGAGACGGCCTGGAGCAACTGGCCGGGGTAAAAACTGTGGACGTGGTCGCTGCCGATCTGGATGTCTTGGGCTTGGGCGAAGAGACGCCAGGGCAGGTAGCCCAGGGCCAGCCCGGCCAGGGGGAAGCCCAGGCTCAGCAGGCGGCGCCAGGTTCCGGGCGGGCGCAGCCAGGCCAGGGTCAGGACCGCGGCCAGCAGCACCGTGGCGGCCAGGGGCGGGCCTTCGTATTTGCACCAGGCCATGCCGGCCAGGAAGAGGGCGGTTAGGGCCAGGCTGCCGGCGGGGGCCCGGTCCGCCAGCCACAGATACATGAGGCCCGCGGCCCCCAGGGTGAAATAGGCCAGGGGCAGGTCGGCGTAGGCGATGTAAAGGTGGCCCACAAAGACCGTGCCGCTCCAGGCGAAAAAGGCGGTGAGTCCCAGGGCCTGGCGCCGGCTCAAGCCGAGACGCCGGGCCAGGCCATAGAGCAGCGCCAGCAGCAGGGCGCCCCAGAGGGGAAAGACCCCCTGCACCAGGTGGTCGTTGACCCCGCCCAGGCAGAAATAGAAATAGCTCAGGAGCAGGGGCAGGAGGTTGGGGTAGTAGTTGTGGGCGTCAATGCAAGAAAGGTCCAGACCCTGGCTGGCATAGAAGACCTTGGCCTTGCAGCCCCAGGTGGCGATGGCGTCCCAGGCCCACATGGGGTAAAGGGTGGCCCGGGGAACGGCGTAGAGCATCAGCGCCGCCAGCAGGCCGGCGAAGAGCCAGTCCCAGCCTTGCAGTCTCGGGAGCCCCAGAGATTTGCCCGCCTCCAGGTCGCCGGCCCAGGTCCGGCGGCCCCGGGGGCTGAGGAGCAGGACGGCGGCCAGGACCAGCAGCGGTCCCAAGATGGGCGCCAGGCCGTAGGGCTGCCCCCACCAGGTGAGGGCCAACATCCAGAGGGTCAGGTGGAGGACGCCGACTCCGAAGCCCAGGGCCAGGCGCTCCGCCAGCCGGAACTCCCGGGGCCGGGGCAGCACCACGGCCAGCAGGGCATAACCCAGCAGGAAGAGAGCCGTCAGGCCCCCCAGAAAGCGGAGCAGGCCCAGGGCGGAATTAATCATAGAAACCCCAATGGAGCTCAGAGTAATCCACGTGGAAGACCTGGCCCGGGCCGGGAAGCTTCAGGACCTGCACCGCCGGAGACTGGGCCGCGGCCTGGGCTCCGGAACCCAGGGGGTGGCGCCGGCCCCGGATGATCAAAAACGGGGCCTCCTCCTGGTGCAAGGTGTAGAAGAGAAAGGACGCCGGGGTCGCCGGGGACAGCAGCAGGTGGCGCCGGGGAGTGAGGAAATAGCGGATTTCGATCTCTTTGCCGGCCTCATAATCATCCAGGAAAACGTAAGCGGCGTCGGGCGGGATGACCCGGGCCAGGGACCGGGCCCAGTTGTACAGGGGGTCCTCCCGGCGGATGGCGGCGCCCACGTCCCGTTGGATGATCCTTCGGGCCAGGTCCTGGGCCTCGGGGGCGAAATGCCAGCACAGCCAGATGATTTGCAGGCCCCAGAGGACTAAGATTATTCGGGTGGCGACCTGCTTCCAATTACTCAGCATACTATTGGGGCAAAAGGGGAAAAGGTTAAAAGAGGAAAAGGGAAAAGATAAAAAAACCGCATTTTGTTTTTACTTTTTCCCTCTTCCCCTTTTCCCCTCTTTCCCCCGAAATCTTTTAGTCCCAGAAGCGGAAGCGGATGATGTGGAAAATGGCGGCGATGCCGTCCCGCCAGGTGATCTTTTTACCGTGGGCGTAATCCCGGCCGTGGTACTGGATGGGGACCTCATAAATGCGCCAGCCGGCCTTGGCCACCTTGGCGGTGAGCTCCGGCTCCACCCCGAAACGGCCGCTTTTTATGCGAATATCCTTGAGGACTTCGGCCTTGAAGACCTTGTAGCCCACTTCCATGTCGGAGAGATTGAGGTTGGTGAACATGTTGGACAGGGTGGTGACGCAGCGGTTGCCCATGTAATGCCAGAAAAACAGCACCCGGTGGGGCCGCCCGCCCACCATGCGGCTGCCGTAAACCACGTCGGCCACGTCCTGCTCGATGGGCTCCAGGAGGGCGGGGTAATCCGCCGGGCGGTACTCCAGGTCGGCGTCCTGGACGATGACCACGTCCCCGCCCACCTGGGCGAAGCCGGTGCGCAGGGCCGCGCCTTTGCCTTGGTTCTGCTGGTGGTAAAAGGCCTTGACGTTGTCGTATTGCTCCGCCAGGCGGGCCAGGATCTCCCGGCTGCCGTCCCTGGAGGCGTCGTCCACCGCGATGATCTCTTTGTCGTAGGGGGTCGCCTGCACCAGACGGAAGATTTCTTCCAGCGTGTCTTTTTCGTTGTATATCGGAATGACGATACTAAGTTTCATGCGGTTCCGCTCCAGATACCAATTCGCAATCAAACGAATATGTTTATGCAGCGCAGCTAGCCCTGCACAAGCGGGCGAACACCAGGTTCACCTCTCCAGTTAGATTCCCTTTGATTATGGAATGTTATGAAAATAATCATTAATTATATAACTTAAGGGCGCGAAAGGGAGGAATTTTTTTCTCGGTGCGGAGGGTTCGGAAGGCATTTAACCGCCGATGTCCACCATGGCGCGGCCGGGTAAGGTGGAGGCGGAGACCCCGGGTTTGATCCCCTGGCGTTTTAGGCGGATGGCCTCCCGGAACAGATGGCTCAAGGCCTCGTCGTCGGCCCCCTGGCGCAGCGGGGTCTTCAGGTCCACTTCGGGCGCGGCAAAGAGGCAGGGCCGGAGCGCGCCGGCGGCGGTGAGACGCAGGCGGTTGCAGGTGGCACAGCGATGGTCGCTCACCGAACTGATGAAGCCCAGCTCCCCTTTAAATCCCGGAATCCGGAAGGTGCGGGCCGGGCCGGCGGTGGTCGGCTGGGGCACGGGCTCCAGCGGGCCCAGCTCCGCCAGCCTTTCCCGGACCGCGGCCATGGGCAGGAAATGCTCTTGCCAGCGCGGCTGCTCCACGGTGGGCATGAACTCGATGAAGCGCACCTGGAAGGGCCGGTCCCGGGTGAGCCGGGCGAACTCCAGCACTTCGTCGTCATTGAGGCCCTTGAGAACCACGCAGTTGATCTTCAGGGGGCGGAAGCCCAGGGCCGCGGCCGTTTCCAGACCGGCCAGGACCTCGGCCAGGTGGTCGCCGCCGGCGAACCGCCGGTAGCGCTCCCGGCGTAAAGTGTCCAGGCTCAGGTTGAGATGGCGCAGCCCGGCGGCGTGCAGTTCCGGGGCCAGCCAGGAGAGGAGCACCCCGTTGGTGGTGAGGCAGACCTCATCGAGGCCCGGCACCCGGTGCAGTTGGCGAATGAAATCAACCACCCCCCGGCGCACCAGGGGCTCGCCGCCGGTGACCCGGACCTTGCGCAGACCCAAACCGGCGGCCACTCCCGCCAGGCGCAGCAGTTCTTCATAGCGCAGGATTTCCGGGGCCGGCAGCTTCTCCCAGCCCCCCCAGGGGGTGCAGTAAAAGCAGCGGAGATTGCAGCGGTCAGTAATGGAAAGGCGCAGGTAGTTGATTTCTCCAGGCAAGGCTATGTCCACCTGAATAAATTTTAACGGAAATAGTCGGTAGATAAAAGGAGTTTATGAGATTCTGTTAAAGAGATGGCAAAAGCTGGTAAGGGCAGAAATAGTTGTAGCAAAGCTACTTCACCAGAACGATCAGCCTGAAAAGACCTCTATTGCGGGTTGCCGTACTTCTCGGGATGGAGGGGGGCGGGGAACTTTTTCGCTTTGCGGAAGTATGAATAAGCGGCGGCCAAACGGTTTTTCCAGCCCGGGTCAGGCCGCGCCAGACGCTTCAAGATGTTGGGCAGTTTATAGGTTTCGCGCACGGCCCAATACCAGCCGTTCTGAAGTTCTTCGGAGGACATCCCTTGGGGGTGGATGACCGAATGGCAGGCGTCATAATGGGACCAGTCGCGATCGTGAATGCGTCCCTGGCGATCCATGGCCTCATAAAGCCTGGTGCCCGGCAGAGGGGTGAGGATATTGTAAAGGGCCAGGTCAATCTTGGTGGCATTCACGAAATCCACGGTGCGTTTGAACACACCCAGGTCGTCGCCATCCAGGCCAAAGATAAAACTGCCCATAATAGTAATGCCGCGGCGCTGTAATTGGCGGATGCCCGCGGCGTATTCCGCCGGCCGATTAATGCCCTTGCCCACGGTTTTAAGGGCCTCGGCGGAGATGCTCTCGAAACCGATAAAGATAAACCGTCCTCCCGCCTGGGCATAAAGGTCCATGAGCTCGGCATCTTGGGTCAGATTAAAGGAAGCCTGGGCGCCCCAGGTGATGCCCAAGGGAATTAAGGCCCGGAACAACTCCTTGACATATCTTTTATCTGCAATCAGGTTGTCATCGAGAAACATCCAGTGCTTTCCCGGTTGACCCTTGATCTCGGCCACGACCTCGGCCGCCGGCCGGCTGCGGTAACTGCGGCCGAAAAATTTCGTCACTGCACAATAGTCACAGTCAAAGGGGCAGCCCCGGGTGGCCTGAATGGTATTAAATACGGAGTACATTCTCCGGTCGAGGAGCTGGCGCCGGGGGATGGCCATCTCCCTCATGTCAATCAGCGCCTCGTTTTGATAAAAGGTCGGCGCGGCCCTGCCATTGCCCAGCTCCCGGAGAATCCGGGGCCAAAGTCCTTCGGCCTCTCCCACGACGACAATGTCGGCGTGCTGGGCCGCCTCTGCGGGCAGGGCGGTGGCATGATAGCCGCCAATGGCCACGGTCTTGCCCCGTTGACGAAAGGCATCGGCCATCCGGTAAACGTGGGGAATCTCGCAGGTCATGCCGGTAAATCCCACCAGATCCCAATTTCCCTCATAGTCGGGCTCGCTCAAACGCGCATCGTGGATGACCACTTCATGGTCCGGCGGGGTGAGCGCGGCGATGGTGGTCAAGGTCACCCTGGCGAAGCCGGCCTTGCCGCTTCTGGAAATCTGCCCAATAAAGCCGCCGGACTTCGGTTGGACGAGGAGAATCTTCAAGGGTCTGCCCTAAAGAGGGTGAGGAGGAAAAATATCTTCGTTGGCAGGTATAATTGGGATGGGACTCCTGATGAAGATGGTAGATATGTTACCATGTTTATAAAAAATTTTGGAAAATCATTTTTCAATATAGTTAATATTGCACCAGCCGGGCCTCGGGATGCCAATGGTTTTTGACGCTTAAGCGCCTGGCCTCTCGCCAATAGTCTTTGATTTCTCCTGGGCTGAGCGGCTGGGCGGCATATCCAACCTGTCTCACTTCGTATAAGATTTCTGCCGGCACCTGCAATTCACCGGGAGGCAGGCTCCCGGCCTCCCGGGCTTCGCCCAGAATTACCACTACGGGCTGGCCGTAATGGCGTCCCTCCTCGGTCCAGGTGATGGTGACCGGATAGCTGATACAGCCGTTTCTATCCAGCGCCGCACAATAAGCGTCGAATTCCGAGAAGATCGCTTTAACGTTTTTAGGTTTCATTTACGGTTCCCCGGCATTTGGTTGCAGGGCCTGTCGAGGGATCTTTAGGGTTGAACGGTGTAAAGCTACTGTATTGTTAGATGTGTTTCCTTATAATTTTCATTAGGTGAATTATGAGTTAAAAACCCTGATAGTCGCATAAATATCATCCGGCGTTTCTATCAGGTGACGCTCCCAGGCCTCCTCATTGTTCTCTCCAACTCTCACCTGTATTATAGCCACCCGGTAATCAAAATATTTCATTACTTCAGACTGCGGTTTATTTGCCATAGTATTATTTCCTTTTATACGAAACCCTCAATATCTACGACTTTCGAGTCCTTTTTCCGAACTATGGCTCCGGCACCAGCGGTCACCGGCAACTACGGCTGCGGCGGCCAAAGGTACATTTTGACTGCGGCCAGTCTTCCTTGACAGTCAGGAGCCGCCCGTCTACAAACCGGCCGTTGAACAAGGAAATGGCCTTCTGGCCCTCCTCTTGGTTTTTCATTGTTACAAAGCCGAAGCCACAGGTCTGTCCGTTGTGCAGGTAAGTGATGATACTGGCGGAGGCCACCAAGCCGGCCTCAGAAAAGAGGGCCTGCAGTTGTTCTCCGGTCATGCGGTGCGGCAGGTTGCCCACGGCCAGTCTTTTGCTCATCACTTCCTCCCGGCCGGTCTGATCGGAGGTCGCCTCAACCCCTGGGTTAACGGTAACGGCCGCCGCCCCGGTTAAAGGAGCCTTTCTGCTGCGGCCTGGCTTCATTGACGGCCAGGGGGCGCCCGTCCACCGTGCGGCCGTTCAGCATGGAAATGGCTTTCTGACCTTCCAGTTTGGTTTCCATCTCCACAAAACCGAAGCCCCGGGGCTGGCCCGTCTGCCGATCGGTAATGATCTTGGCTGAGGCCACATGGCCGGCTTCAGAAAAAAGAGTGTTCAACTGTTCTTCGGTCATGGCGTGGGGCAGATTGCCCACATATAATTTGATACTCATAATATCTCCTAGGATTCTTGCAGGGAACTCAGTCCAGCCGGGGCGGTTTCATTCAGACCAAGATCTTCAACCACCTCTGCCTCCGCCGGCGTTGACGCGGTTTTGCCCTGGCGCCGCTTCATTTTTTCGTCATTCTTCTCTTTACGAGCCATCTCTTTGGCGCGCTTTTGCCAACCATAACGATTTCGTGCCAAATTATTACCTCTCCATAGCAAAAGACCGGAGCTCCGATGGCCTCCAGACCATCGGAGGTCCGGTCTTCAGGGGTTACCGCTTATAGTTTCACTACGTTTTGGGCCTGATCGCCCTTGGGACCCTTGACTACCTCGAACTCCACCGCCTGGTCTTCGTTCAGGGAGCGGAAGCCATCGCCCTGGATGGCGCTATGATGCACGAAGACATCGGGGCCGTCCGTCCGGGAGATAAAACCAAAGCCCTTGGAGTCATTAAACCATTTAACCGTACCAGTTACCTTCATTTGCAACCTCTTTCTGATGCTACGAGATATTCCCGCCAAAAAAGCAGGGCGCACAGCAGTCAGCAAAAAAAAATCGGCCAGGAGACTTAGCACTCCCGCCCGATCATGGTCCAGGACTCGTGGCCCGGCTCTCAGTCTGACATGCTAAACTGATAATATTTTACCTGAAAATCCTGTATTGTCAAACTAATTAACCATAAGTATCCTCAACCTCTTGAATTATCTCAGCGATTGAGACGATTCCGCCAATTTTTCCAAAGCGGCAGGCGCCGGGTGGAGATAATGGGGCCTCACTCCACCCGGAATTGCGCCTCTTTGCTGACCGAGTCGAAGCCGGTGGTGATCTTGGTCTGCAAGGTGTAAATCCCGGGCGCGGCGTTGGCCGGCAAAGTGAAATCAACCTCCTGGGTCCAGGTGCCGTTGACTTTGCGGTACTCGATGCTCTTGGTGGTGCCCAGGGACTGGTCCCGGAAATAGACCTGCCGGGTGATGGTCACGGGGATGGGCAGATTATCCGGGGTCAGGATGGTGTAGGTGGTGGCCAGGGCCATGGTCTGGCCGCCCTTGGCCTGGGGAGGCCGCACCTGGACGCCCTCCAGGCGCAGCACGCAGCCGCCGGTGGGACAGTAATTCTCCCGGGCAATCACCGCTTCCCGGTCCAGTCGGCGGGTTTCCCGGTGGTCGCCGTAAAACCCCAGGGTGAAGCCGCCCACGGGGCCGCCCACGACCGGCTGCTTGATCTCGCGCTGGGCTCCAGCATGCGGGAGGCCCACAGTCAAACAGATTAAGCCTGCCAGCAGCCACGCCAGAGTGCTGGGCCGCATCTTATTCATAATGCTCTCCGATCTGGTCAGCCCAAGGGCCGAGGGATGGGTTTAAGCCGCTAACTCTAATTCTAATGCATGGAGGCCATAAAACGAAGCGGGATTTTACGGATAGCGAGCCATCCCAACGTCCTTCCCCTCATTGGAGATAGCGCCGGGCTCCCAGAAAGGAGAGGCGCCAGGTTTCGGCGTCCAAGCGGTTGACCACGACCCCCCGGGGGGAGGCGTGGACAAAGCGGCCCTCCCCCAGGTAGATGCCGTTATGGCAGACCTCGTCGGCGTTGAAGGACGGGATCAGGCCGGCCAGGTAGGGGCCACGGCCTCGGGTCTGGCAGAGACGGTTGAAGAAGACCACGTCACCGAAGCGCAGTTCCCGCAATCCCACCGGGCGGCCGGCGGCATACTGTTGGGCCACGGTGCGGGGAATCTGGAGCCCGGCCCGCTGGAACAAGGCCTGGATCAACCCGGAGCAGTCCACCCCCTCGGGGCTGACCCCGCCGGAACGATAGGGGGCGCCGTAAAACTCCCCCAAGGCCCGCTCCAGGGCCACTTCCTGGGCGTTGCGGCCGGCCACCGAGGGCAGCGGTCCCAGTTGCGGGCGCGGCTTGGGCGGAGGCGCCCCGGCGCAGCCGCAAAGGTATCCCCCCAACCCCAGGATGAGGGCAACAGTGCCCCAAAATTTCCCGGCCATCCGAGTTCTCCCCCGATTTTGGGACAGCCGTTTGCAGGCAGGATGCCTGCGCTACCGAGCTATGCAGCGGACACAGGCGAGACGCCTGGGCTAGCAAATTATATTGCCATTATGGTGCCAAAAGTTGGGAACAATGTCCAATAATATTTATCGGGATGGCAGTGGCCAAAGAGAAATTGTTTTTGTGGGGCCGAAAGAAAGGGGTGGTTCGAGAACCGCCCCTACAGTGGCGAAGCGGAGCTTCGCGCCAAATGGCGTTCCCAAGCAGAGCTTGGGAACGAGCAGAGAAACATCCCTATGTCGTCTCTATCCGGGGAAAAAGGTTCGGGCCTTTTTTCAGGCTGCCGCCGGGGGTGAGGCGGCCCCATTGCAGCGCCTGGGGCAGGGGGTGGTCCCAGAGGGAGAGGCCGAGTCCCAGTTGCTCGCTCATCTTGAGGGCGCTCTGCGGCATCACCGGGCGCAGCAGGGCGGCGATCAGGCGCAGGGACTCCAGCAGGTGGTAGAGCACCGTGTTTAGGCGGCCCGCGGCCGAAGGCATCTTGGCCAGCTCCCAGGGGGCGTTGGCCACGATGTAGCGGTTCAGGTGGCCGATGAACTCCCACAGGCCGGAGAGGGCTTTAGTGAATTCCAGGGCCGGGAAATGTTTGAGAAAGTCAGCGGCGGTGCGCTCGGCCAGCAGGACTACTTCCTGGTCCAACTCATTGGGCACGCCCGGCGCCGGCACTACGCCCTGGCGGTACTTGAAGGCCATGCCCAGGCTGCGGGCCAGGAGATTGCCCAGGTCGTTGGCCAGGTCGGAGTTGATCCGGCCCACCAGGGCCTCAACGCTGAAGTGGGCGTCCAGGCCGAAGACCATCTCCCGGAGGAAGAAGTAGCGCACCTGGTCCACCCCGTATTGGGCCGCCAGGACCCCGGGCTCCACCACGTTGCCCAGGCTCTTGGACATCTTGCCGGCGTCCATCTGCCAGTAGCCGTGGACGTTGAGGTTTTGGTACGGTTCCAACCCCATGGCGGCCAGCATGGTGGGCCAGTAAATGGCGTGGGGCTTCAAGATGTCCTTGGCGATGAGGTGCTGGGCCGGCCAGAATTTTTTGTACAGGTCGCCGTCGGGATAGCCTACGCCGGTGAGATAGTTGATCAGGGCGTCGAACCAGACGTAGGTGACGTAGCGCTCATCGAAGGGCAGGGTGATGCCCCATTCCAGGCGGGTCTTGGGCCGGGAGATGCAGAGGTCCTCCAGGGGCTCCCGCAGAAAGGCCAGCACTTCGTTCCGGTAGCGCTCCGGCCTGATCCAGTCCGGGTTGTCGTTGATGTAGTCGAGGAGCCAGCCCTGATACTTGCCCATGCGGAAAAAATAATTCTCTTCTTTAAGGTAGGTGGGCTTGGTCTTATGGTCCGGGCAGCGGCCGTCCACCAGGTCCCGCTCCAGGTAGAAGGCTTCGCAGCCGAAGCAGTAGAGGCCGCCGTACTCCCCGAAGTAGATGTCGCCGGAGTCATGGACCCGGCTGAGGACCTCCTGGACCAGCCGGACGTGGTCCGGATCGGTGGTGCGGATGAAGTGGTCGTAGCTGATGTCCAGTCCATCCCAGGTCTGGCGGAAGCGGGCGCTGATGCGGTCCACGAATTCCTTGACCGGGAGGCCGGCCTTGACCGCGGCTTCCACCACCTTGTCGCCGTGTTCGTCGGTGCCGGTCTGGAAGCGGGTCTCCTCGCCCAGCAGGCGGTGGAAGCGGGCCAGGGCGTCGGCCACCACGGTGGTGTAGGCGTGCCCCAGGTGGGGCTCGGCGTTGACGTAGTAGATGGGGGTGGTCAGGTAGTAAGTCATAGTAGTCAGTAGCCAGTAGTCAGTAGTCAGTAACGGATTGCCTTTCGGAAAAACTGGCTACTGGCTACTGACTACTGGCTACTCCTCTCATTTTCCTTCCAATTTTCTCAGGCGCTCCAGGGCGCGTTGGAGCAGGGCCTGGTCCTTTTCCGGGCTGCCGGTCTTTAGAAATTGCCGATAGGCGGCCATGGCCTCGTATTTATGGTCCAGCTTTTCCAGGGCCTGGGCCCGGACGTACTGCGCCCGGACAAAGTTGGGATCGAGCTTGACGACCTCGTCGGCGTCGGTCAGGGCCTTTTCGGCCTGGCCCAGGTTGAGGTAAGCCAAGGCCCGGTTGTTAAGGATGACGGCGCTCCGGGGGTGCAGCTTCAAGGCCCGGTTGTAATCGGCCAGGGCCTCTTTGCCCTTGCCCAGGTCCAGGTAAGTATTGCCCCGGTTGTAATAGATTTGCCAGTCCTGGGGGGCCAGCTTCTGGGCCTGGTTATAATCCCCCAGGGCCTTGTCATAAACGCCGCCCTGGCTGTAGGCCAGGGCCCGGTTGTAGAGGGCCTCGGCGGAATCTGGGGCCAGCTCCAGGGCCTTGTCGAAGTCGCCCACCGCGGCCACCGGCTGGTCCAGCCGGAGCTGGGCGATGCCGCGGTTGATGTAGGCTTCGGGCAGGTCCGGGTTGAGCTTCAGGACCTCGTTAAACTTCTCGAGGGCCGCGGCGGGGTTCCCCTGGTTCAGGGCGGCGACGCCCTGCTCGAAGGGGGCCTGGGCGGGGCCGGGTTCCTGGACCGCCGGGGCGGGCGCCAGCAGCAGCAGCATAAAAAAGAGAATGATCCCAAAGACAGTCAGGAGTTTCTTCATGGTCTCCCTGTAATTAATTGCACAGGCGGGACGCCTGTGCCACCGGATTTTGGTTAAATTACTTCTCCCCCTGCCTCAGCGCCTCCGCCACAAACTCCTCATGGGTGCATTTCGGGTTGAGGCCCGGGCAGGCGCCCTTGGCGTGCTCCAGTTCGTCGGGGTTCACCAGGAGGGCGGGCAGAAAGGGCCATTGCCGGCAGATGAAGGGCTTCACCGGGTGCACCCGGCAGAGGTTGCCCTCCAGCAGAAAGACGCAGAAGCCGTTGGCGGCCACTGCCAGGCGGGGGCCGGTGACGGAGTTTTCCACGTAATTGCGGCAGAAATCATCCACGAACATAGACAGGAGTTCGGCCATGGCTTCCACTTCGTGGGGGCGCACATGGATGCCGCCCCGGCCGGAGCAGCAGTCGCCGCAGAGTTGGCAGTTGAACACGGGCGATTTATCGGAGTTGTGGGTCATTTATTGCGCCTTGATTCACGGCTCGTTCCCAAGCTAAGCTTGGGAACGAGCTTGGCGCCAAGTTTAACTTGGCAGGCATTGGGTTCCCAAGTGCAACTTGGGAACCGGACGATTTGAGCTGTCGGCGGGCACGGAGGCCCGCTCTACCAGATTTTTACTGACCGCAAACTGCTGACTGCCCCCTAATCCCTAATCCCTGTCTTTAAGGGTTCTTCAACGGCGGCTGGCCGGTGGATTCCAGGACGCTGCGCCACAGGGGGGAGTCCAGGTCCACGTCCCGGCGGCGGCCCACCGCGGCCTCGATGGGGATGTGCACGTAATGCCCGTGCCAGCGGCTCACCAACATGCCGGTCTTGCCGGCCATGCCGGCGTGCACCGCGTTCTGCCCCAGAAAGCCGCAGTAGATGCGGTCATTATAGTTGGCCGGCATGCTGCGGATCAAGTAGCTGGGGTCGATGTATTTAAGGTTGATTTCCAGACGGTTGCGAAAATATTCTTTGATCTTCTCCTGCAAAAAGACCCCGATATCCCCGGGCTTGATATTCCCCGAAGGATCGCAGGGCAGGTTCTCTTTGCAGAAAAATTTCTGGCCGGCCCCTTCCGCCACCAGGATGAGGGCGTGGTGCCGGTCGTGGAGGCGCTTTTCCAGAGTCGCCAGCAGGCCGTGCTCACCTTCCAGATCGAAGTCGGCCTCGGGGATCAGGACGAAGTTAACCTCCCGCAAGGCCAGGGTGGCGTTGGCGGCAATAAAGCCGGAGTAGCGGCCCATGAGCTTCACCAGGCCGATGCAGTTGGGCGAGCCCACCGCCTCGGTGTGAGCCGCGTGGATGGCCCGGGTGGCCTCCTCCACCGCGGTGTCAAACCCGAAGGAGCGGCTCACCAGGGCGATATCGTTGTCAATGGTCTTGGGGATGACGATCACCGCGATGCGCAACTCCCGGCGGGTGATCTCCCGGTAGATGTCGTGGGCGGCCCGGAGGGTGCCGTCGCCGCCGATGAGAAAGATGATGCGCAGATCGTTGCGCTCCAGGGCGTCCACGATTTCCCCGGTGTCCTGGGGTCCCCGGGAGGTGCCCAGCACGGTGCCGCCGAAGATGTGGATATTGGCCACGGCTTCGGGATGGAAGTCCACCAGGTCGTGGCCGTATTTGGGGATGAACCCCTGAAAGCCGTAGCGGACGCCGTAGATGTGGCGCGCCCCGTAAAGATAATAGAGCTCCAGGACGATGGCCCGGATGACGTCGTTGGTGCCGGGGCAGAGGCCGCCGCAGGTGACGATGGCGCAGTGCACCTTGGAGGGGTCGAAATAGATCTTTTCCCGGGGGCCGGCCAACTCAAAGCAAAGGGGCTCCCGGTCCGGCCCCAGACTGTTCAAATAATCGGGGGTGTCGTAAACCAGTATTCGGTCCCGGTCCTGGACAAAGGATTTTTCCACGGCGCCGCCGTCCCGAGTGTACAGGACGGCCCGGGAAATGGGGGAATCCACCTTGGGCTCGCCCACCCGGGGGATGCGGGTATCGATCTCTTCGTAGGTCATAAGTTCACCAGGTCTCGCTCATGGCCTCCAGTTCGTCTTTGAGTTCCCGGGCCATCAGTTTTTTGATGGCCTCTTTGGGATGCAGACCGTCATAGAGGATCTTATAAATGGCGGTGACCAGGGGGACTTCCACCCCCAGGCGCGCCGCCAGTTGGTGCACCGCCCGGGAGGTCTTGACCCCTTCCGCCACCATGGTCATGCCAGCCAGGATTTGGCTCAGGCTCTGACCCTGCCCCAACTTGAAGCCCACCTGGAAATTGCGGCTCTGGGGGCCGGTGCAGGTGAGGATCAGGTCCCCCACCCCGGCCAGGCCGGAGAGGGTCATGGGATTGGCCCCCAGGCGCACCCCCAGGCGGGTCATTTCCGCCAGCCCCCGGGTGATCAGGGCGGCCCTGGGGTTGTCCCCCAGGCCCATGCCCCCCAGGATGCCGGCGCCGATGGCGAAGATGTTCTTCAGGGCGCCGCCCAGCTCCACTCCGGTGACGTCCCGGCCGGTGTAAACCCGGAAATAGGGAGTGGAGAAGAGCTTCTGTAAAAGTTGGGCCACCTCCCGCCGCCGGGAGGCGATGGTCACCGCGGTGGGCTGCTTCTGGACCACTTCCCGGGCGAAGCTGGGGCCGGAAAGGACCGCATAGGGGACCTCCGGGCCCAACTCCTCCCGGCTGACGCCCTCCATGGTGAGCATGGAATCGATCTCCACCCCCTTGGCGGCGCTCAGGAGCACGGCGTCCCGGGGAAAGGAGGGTTTTAGGGCCCGCAGCACTTCCCGAAAGACGTGGGTGGGCGCCGCCATGAGGACCACGGCGGCGCCGCGCAGGACCGCGGCTAAATCCCGGCCGAAGGCGAGATGGGCTGAAAGACGCACCTCGGGCAGAAAGGTATGGTTGATGCGATCCCGCTCCAGGTCCGCATAGACCTCGGGTTCCCGGACCCAGAGATGGACGGCCAGGCCCTTGTCCGCCAGGAGGTGGGCCAGGGCGGTACCCCAACTGCCGGCCCCGATGACGGCCACCCCCTTACCCTCAAGTAAGTCCAAGGCCTGGTTCGCTTTCGCCTTCACCGTCATCACTCTGTTCCGCCACCTTGGCCACGGAGACCACCCGCTCTTCCGCCTCGGCGTCCATGAGTTTAACGCCTTGGGTGACCCGGCCGATGAGAGAAATGCCCCTGGCCGCCAGGCGCAGGATCTTGCCGCCGTCGGTGACCAGCATGATTTCGTCGTCTTCGTTTACTTGCAGGATGCCCATGACCTGGCCGGTGCGGTTGGTGATGTTAAGCCCCCGCACCCCCTGGCCGCCCCGGTGGTGCTGGGGATATTTGGCCGGGTCGGTGCGTTTGCCGAAGCCCCGCTCGGTCACGGTGAGGATGGTCCCGTGGGGGCGCAGCACTTCCATGCCCACCACTTCGTCATCCGGGCTCACCGCGATGCCTTTCACTCCCCGGGCGGCCCGGCCCATATCCCGCACCTCGTCGGCGGGAAAGCGGATGATCTTGCCCTGGCGGGTGCCCATAAGAATGGACTGGTCGGCTTCGCTTAAGGCGGCGCTCACCATCTCGTCGCCTTCGTCCAGGGACAGGGCGATGATGCCGCCGCTCCGGGGCCGCTGAAAATTCAGCAAGTCGGTCTTCTTCACCACCCCCCGGCGGGTGGCCATCACCAGGGAGAGGCCGGGGACGAACTCCCGCACCGGCAGGATGGTGGTCACCTTTTCCTCTTCGCCCAACTGCACCAGGTTGACGATGGCCTTGCCCTGGGCCGAAGGGGAGCCCACCGGAATCTCGTGCACCCGCAGCCAGAAGACCCGGCCCTTGTTGCTGAAGATCAGGAAATAGCTGTGGGTGGAGGCGATATAGAGCTGGGAGACGAAATCGTTTTCCCGGGTGGCCATGCCGGTGCGTCCCTTGCCGCCCCGGCGCTGGCTGCGGTAGATGGTCAAAGGGGTGCGCTTGATATAATTGCGGTGGCTGATGGTCACCACCATGTCTTCGTCGGCGATGAGGTCTTCGGCGGTGAACTCCTGGGCCTCGGGCACGATCTCGGTGCGCCGGCCGTCGCCGAAGCGCTCCTTGAGCTCGGTCAATTCCCCGGCGATCAAGGCCCGCACCTGGGCCTCATCGGACAAGATCAGGCGATAGCGGGCAATGGCCGCCTCCACCTCCCGAGCCTCGTCCATGATCTTCTGGCGCTCCAACCCGGTGAGGCGTTGCAGGCGCATGTCCAGGATGGCCTGGGCCTGGATCTCGGAAAGGGCGTAGCGTTGGAGAAATTCTTCGGGGCTGCCGACGCTGGGGACCTCGGCGGCGTACCGGCCCGCCATCAACTGCTCCTTGGCCTCGGCGGGGCTGGCCGCGGCCCGGATCAGGGCGATGACCTGGTCCAAAAAGTCCAGGGCGATGAGCAGGCCGTCCAGGATGTGTTTGCGGGCCTCGGCCTGCTTCAGCTCGTAGCGGGTGCGCCGCAGGATCACTTCCTTGCGGTGCTCCAGGAAGTGGCGCAGCAGGTCCTTGAGGCCCAGAAGTTCCGGGCGGTTGTGGACGATGGCCACCAGGTTGATGCCGAAGGTGACCTGCATCTGGGTGTTGAGGTAGAGCTGGTTCAGAATAATCTCGGCCGGTTCGTCCTTTTTAAGCTGGATCACCACCCGCATGCCTTCCCGGTCCGATTCGTCCCGCAGTTCGGAGATGCCCTCGATTTTTTTGTCTTTGACCAGTTCAGCGATGCGTTCGATGAGCCGGGCCTTGTTCACCTGGTAAGGCAGCTCCCGGATCACCAGGGTCTCCCGGCCGGCCTTGCGCTCCACCGTCACCTTGGCCCGCAGGCGGATGAGGCCCCGGCCGGTGCGGTAGGCCTCGGCAATGCCCCCGGCCCCGTAGATGAAGCCGCCGGTGGGGAAGTCCGGCCCCGGGATAATGGCCATGAGCTCAGAGAGCGTGATCTCCGGGTTTTGCAGGGTGGCCAGGAGGGCGTCGCAGACTTCGTCCAGGCTGTGGGGCGGGATGTTGGTGGCCATGCCCACGGCGATGCCCGAGGAGCCGTTGATGAGCAGGTTGGGGACGCGGCTGGGCAGCACCAGCGGCTCCTTCAGGGAGCCGTCGTAGTTGGGGACGAAGTCCACCGTGTCCTTGTCCAGGTCCTGGAGGAGTTCGTGGGCCAGCCGGGTGAGGCGCACCTCGGTGTAACGCATGGCCGCCGGGGAGTCGCCGTCCACCGAGCCGAAGTTGCCCTGGCCGTCCACCAGGGGATAGCGCAGGGAGAAGTCCTGGGCCATGCGCACGATGGCGTCGTAAACCGCGGTGTCGCCGTGGGGGTGGTACTTACCGATGACGTCGCCGACGATGCGGGCGCTCTTGCGGTAGGGCCGGTTCCAGTCGTTGCCGGCCTCGGACATGGCGAACAGGATGCGGCGGTGCACCGGCTTCAAGCCGTCGCGCACGTCCGGCAAGGCCCGGCCGATGATGACACTCAGAGAATATTCGAGATACGATTTGCGTATCTCATCCTCGATGTTGATGGGTACGGCTCGTGCTTCCATAGAGAATAGGGGTGGTTGGTTAGTCAATTTTTTTTACCGCCGATGAACGCGGATTAAGGATTATTTACATTTCTCCCGATTTTCACTTTAAAATCTGTCAAAATCATTCCGGAGGCACCAACGGCTCTAGTGTAGCTATTAAATCAGGAATATCTTTAACCACCGCTTCCCAGACCTTTTCCGTTATTACCTTAAAATATTCATGAACCAGGCGATTGCGCATGCCGGAAATTTCGTACC
>CAZOCQ010000043.1:2209-17392 GCA_964578335.1 uncultured Desulfobacca sp. | reverse complement strand
AAAAGTCTTCCCCGTCCCATCCTGCCCCCGGAAGGCCACGGCCAGCGCCTGTCCTGACTTCAACTGGTTATAAATAAAGTTCCAGGTGGGCAAGGTGTCGCTCTGGCTGACCCAGGGGGGCCGGACCCGTTTATTCCAGCCCCAGCCGGCGGCGTTGGCGGCGCTATAGGTTCCCTGGGGGACCGTTTGCCCCCCATAGGCCGTATTGGTGGGGCGCGTATAAAGGTTCACGCCCCAGATAAAATCACGGAAATAGGTGTGATTCAGGCTGTAAGCCCGGAAACTGACCGGGTCGCCGGTCCCGGTGGCCAGATAGGCATACCAGCCCGCCACCGCCATGCCGTTGACATCCACGCTGTTGGCGCTGCTGCCCACCAGGACCGGCGCGGCCGGATTGCTGACATCGTAAACCGCCAGGGCGGGATAAGCGTTCTGCCCCCCCATGGCCAGATAGGCATAGCGGCCGGGGACCGTCAGTTCGTGCACTTCGGTGGGGGTGGCCACCGCGGCCACCGGGGCCGGCAGGGCCGGATCGGAAACGTCATAAATCTGGAAACGGCTGGCGCCGTTATTCAGCCCCAGGTAGGCGTATTTCCCTTGGAGATAGACGGATAGGACCACCGGGCCGACATTGGCGCTGGATACAGACACGGGGCTGAGCGGATCGGAGACATCGTAAATTTGAAAATCTCTAGAAAAGGCGGCGGTGCCCAAGTAGGCGTATTGGTCCCTGAAATAAAAGGAAAACAGGTCCCCGCCGACATCGGTGGCTGAAATTAACGATGGAGCCAGGATATTGGAGATGTCGTAGATCCTGAACTCCTGCAGCGCCCCGGTATTGGTCCCCACGTATAATAAATTGTCGCCGGCGTACAGCGCCAGGGTCTGCCCGTAACCATAGTTGATCGTGGAAATTTCGGTGGGGTTGGCCTTATCGGCGACGTTATAAATCCTGATGGTGGAGTTGTTCCAACCCACAAAGGCGTAATCGCCCCTGACGTAGATGACATTGACGTTGCCGATGCCGTAGCCGCCGGCGCTCCCCACCAGGACGGGGACGGCGGGATTGGAGATATCGAAAATCTTCAGGGCGGTGATGGTGGTGTTGGAGCCGACATAGGCATATTTGCCCTTGATGAAGACGCTGCTGGAGATGCCGTTGCTCAGGCCGTAGATTTGCAGGGGGGTTAAAAGACTCATGTACTCCCGGCCGCCCAGCTTCAGGGCGGTGGCGGCCAGGTCCGCCGGAGCGTAGCCCGGCACCAGGGAGGCGTCGTAAATAGTGGGAAATTTATTTTGCAGATAGACGAAGGCGTTAACCGCGGCGGCCGGCCCCGAGGCATAATCGCCGTAGGCCGCCGTCAAGGTCGGTTCCTGCTGACTTAAATCGCCGAAAAGGGCCGGGGCTTCCGAGGCGTGGTAGAGGGCGCCATGGCCGGGGGCAGCCGGCAGCAAGAGTATGGCCAGGCAGATCAGGCATCCCGGCAGGAAGGATTTCTTCATCTTGAGGTCCCCTTCAGCCGACGCCTCCCGGCCGCTTCCCGCTCAGTGAGGCGCCGCGTGATTTGATGATTTCCTAAAAATTATAGGTATTAAATGCGGAAAATAAAGGGGTGGGGTGGGGTTTGGCCTGCACCACAGAGGGAATTTTCATCAGCCTGGTTTGGCCTTTACTGGCCACTGACCACTGGCTACTGACTACCGCCCCTATCCCTTAAACCCCGGGCAATCTCCGCCACCACCCGGCGGGCGGCGGCGGCCGGGTCGGCGGCCTGACGGATGGGTCGGCCCACCACCAGGTAATCGGCCCCGGCTCGGATGGCGTCATAGGGAGTGGTGATGCGGCTTTGATCGTCTCCCGGCACCACGGACCAGGCCGGGCGGATGGCCGGGCAGACCACCAGGAAATCGGGGCCGCAGGCGTCCTTCACCGCCTGGGCTTCGCTGCCGGCGCAGACCACCCCGTCGCAGCCCGCGTCTTGGGCCAGTTGGGCCCGGAGCAGCACCAGCTTGGCGGGATCCTGGTATTCCGGAGCCATTCCCATGGCCTTGAGGTCATCTCTGCCCAAATGGGTCAGTAACGTCACCCCCAGCAGTTTGACCTGGCTGCCCGGGGATTTCAGGATTTCCCGGCCCGAGTCCACGTGAATAGTGGCCAGCCTGGCGCCAGTCATCATCCGGGTTTGCGTCCGCAGGACGGTGGCCGGGATATCGTGGAATTTCAGATCGAGGAAATATTCAATCCCGTAATGCTGCACCAATGATTGCAGAAAGGCCGGGCCTTCCGCCACAAAGAGTTCCAGGCCGACCTTGAAAAGTCCCACCTCACCTTTTAACAGGGAAATGAAGCGTTCGGCTGCCGCCCGGCTGGGGACATCCAGGGCGAAGATGAGGCGGTCTCGGGGAGCTGACGGCATATCATTTCCTTTGGGACAAATCTGGCCAAATCTACCATCCGGGCGGCGCGGCGGTCAATGGAATAATATCCCCCTGCCACAGGCTGGAAAGCCGGTGCCGCCGTATTAACTATTGCCTTCTTTTTCCCCAAATAATTTGATAATTTATTCAGTTAAATCTCGGAATACAGGTAATCTGATGAAGACCTTGTTCTCCAGACTTGCACCGCTGCTCCTGCTGCTTGCGTTGCTGCCGGCCTGCGCCGAGCTCCCGGGCCTGGCGCCGCCCGACCGCGGCTATGCCCCGGCGGACACGGGAGAGTCTCTGTTTCAAGCGGCCGAGGCCAGTTACCGCCGCCAGGCTTATGCCCAGGCCCAGCAAAGTTATGCCCAATATCTGCAACGTTTCCCCCAGGGCCGGCACGCCGTCGAGGCCCGTCTGCGGGACGCGGAATTGTTGGGGCTGAAGGGGGACTGGCAGGGCTCGCTGCAACGCTACCAGGCCATCCTGGCCCGGCAGCCGCAGCCGGACGTGGCCCTGAAGGCCCGCTACGGCATCGGCCGGGCTTACTTTAAGCTGGGCCAGCACCGCGAGGCCGCCCAGATCCTTGACAGCCTCACCGCGGTGGGCGACCTGCCCCGCTCCCTGTGGTTCTCCTCCCAGTCGCTGCTGGCCGAGATCGCCCTGAAACAGAACGACGTGCCCCAGGCCTTTGCCCGGCTGCGCCTGGCGGCCCAGGACCTGGCCTCAGGCGACCACGAATGGTTCGAGGATTTGAAGGGCCGGGTGGTGGAGGCGGCCAGCCCCGCGGACCTGGAAAACCTGGCCGGCATGTACCGGGACAGCCCCCTGGCCGCGGCCCTGCTGCTGCGCCTGGCCCGCCTGGAGCAGCAAGCCGGCCGCTCCGAGGAAGCCCGGAAATGGCTGAAGACCCTGGGCGAGCGCTATCCCGGCAGTCCCGAGGCCGCCGCCGCCACCCGTCTCCTGGAAGGCGACAAAACCACCCTGGGCTGTCTGCTGCCCTTAAGCGGCGAACTGAGCAACCTCGGCTTCCGGGTCCAGCGGGGCATGGAACTGGCGGCCCAGGAGAGGCCCCTGCAACTGGTCTTTAAAGATACTCAAAGCAGTCCCGGCGCCGCCGCCCAGCTGGTGCAGACCCTGGCCCAGGACACCCAGGTGGCGGCCATCGTCGGGCCTCTCTCTTCGGGAGTGGCCCAGGCCGCGGCCGAAGCGGCCCAACAGGCGGGGATGCCGCTCCTGGCCCTATCTCAGAAGTCCGACCTGACCCAGATCGGCAACCAGATCTTTCAGGCCCTGCTCACCCCGAAGCAGCAGGTGCATGCCTTGGTGGAGGGCGGCAAAGGCATGGCCATCCAGCACTTCGCGGTGCTCTATCCCGATTCTCCCTACGGCCAAACCTTCGCCAAGTTGTTCCAGGAGGAGTTGGCCGCCGCGGGTCTGAAACCGGCCCTGGAGGAGTCCTACGTCTCCGGCATCCGGGAATTCGGCCCGACCCTGGCCAGTCTGAAACAGGCCGTGGAAGCCGAGGTAGCGGCCAGGCCGGGAACCGCGGCTCTTTTCATCCCTGACGACGCCGCGGCAGTGGCGGCCATTGCCGGGCAACTGCCCCAAGTAACGCTGACCGGGGTGCAGGTCTTGGGCACCAACCTGCTCCACAGTCCCGGGGTGACTCCGGAGCAACTGACGGCCCTGCAGGGGGTGCTGTTCCCCGAGGCCTTTTTCGCCGGCGATCCCCATCCGGCGGTGCAAGGCTTTGTCGCCGCCTACCGCCAAAAATACGGGGAAAACCCGGACTACCTGGCGGCCCAGGGGTACGCGGTCATTCGGCTGTTGGGGGACCTGGCCAAGTCCGGCGGTCCCTTGAGCCGCGCCGACCTGCCCCGGAAACTGCTGTCCGTCCAGGCCACCGCCGACCAGCCGTGGATCAGGGGCTTCACCAGCCAACGTGAACAGGTGACGGCCGTGTATCTTTTGACCATCAAGGACAACAAGTTCCAGCTGGCGACTCCGACCCGCTGAGGATGAGGCTGACCCCATGATTACCAAGGTTCCCGGATTTTTGGTGGGCCATGCCAGCGATTTCAAGAACGTCACCGGCTGCACCGTGGTTTTGTGTCCCCCGGGGACGGTGGGCAGCGTTGATGTCCGGGGTTCGGCGGCGGGCACCCGGCAGATGGACACCCTGGTAAAATATCATTTGGTCACGGAAGTCCATGCCGTGTTCCTCACCGGCGGCAGCGCCTTCGGCCTGGACGCGGCCGGCGGGGTCATGGCCTACCTGGAAGAGCAGGGGGTGGGCTTCGACGTCACCGTCACCCGGGTGCCCATAGTGCCCACCGCGGTGCTCTTTGACCTGTCGGTGGGCAACCCTCAGGTGCGCCCGGATAAGGCCATGGGTTACGCCGCTTGTGAGGCGGCCCGGGGCGAGCCCCAGGGCGACGGCAGCCTCGGGGCCGGCACCGGGGCCACCATCGGCAAGATCCTGGGCGTCAACCAGGCCACCAAGGGCGGCCTGGGCACCGCGTTTGTGGAAGGTCCCGACGGCCTCAAGGTGGGAGCCCTGGTGGTGGTCAACTCCCTGGGGGACGTGGTGGTCCCCGAGACCGGCGAAATCCTGGCCGGGGCCCGGACCACCCCGGAGGGCCGGGAGTTCGCCGACTCCACCCGGCTGGTGCGCCAGGGTCTGGTGCGCCGCCAGTTCGGCGAATCCAACACCACCATCGGGGTGGTGGCCACCAACGCCCGCCTCAACCGGGAGGAGGCCCGCAAGATCGCCCAGTTGGGGCACGACGCCCTGGCCCGCTGCATCCGGCCGGTGCACACCCTGTTCGACGGCGACACCATCTTTGTCCTGGGGCGGAACCAGAGCAAAGTGGAGTCCGACCTGCAAATCATCGGCCTGCTGGCGGAGACCGCCTTGCAGAAAGCCATCTTCAGCGCGGTGAAGAGCGCCCATAACCTGGGGGTGCTGCCGGCCTACCGGGACCTGAAGGGGCGAAGGGGGCGGTAGCTGATAAAGTTTCAAGCCCTTACACTATCAAAATCCTCCTATTTATCGAAACCTTATCCCAGACCAGGGTCTGGCTGACGCTTGACCCTTTAAGTTGGCGCTTTCCTGAGACGGCGCAGCGAAAGTCGTTGACAAAAACCCGGTAAACATCATAAAATTTCAGGAATTGTTGCGCATTTCAACTCGGGAGGGCAAGCATGTCCGAACCTCTGCAAGTGAGCGATGCTGACTTCGAAGCTGAGATTCTCAAGTCGGAGATCCCGGCTATGGTGGATTTTTGGGCGGCCTGGTGCGGCCCCTGCCGGGCCATCGCCCCGGTGGTGGAAGAATTGGCGCGGGACTATGTGGGCAAAGTCAAGGTGGCCAAGATGAACGTGGATGAGAATGCCAAGACGCCCGCCAAATACGGCATCCGGGCCATCCCCACCCTGATCATTTTTAAAGGCGGCCAGGTGGTGGAGCAGATCACCGGCGCCGTGTCCCGTTCCATTATTGAGAACGCCCTGAAAAAAGCCCTGTAACCTTAGCGGCCCATGTCTTCTTGGGATTATGATCTGATTATCATCGGCGGCGGCCCGGCCGGGCTCACCGCCGGGATTTACGCCGGGCGGGCCCGGCTGTGCGCCATCCTGCTGGAGAAACTCATCCACGGCGGTCAAATGATGACCACCGACCTGATCGAGAACTATCCGGGTTTTCCCGAAGGCATCACCGGCTTCGAACTCTCCGACCGCATGCGCAAGCAGGCGGAACGTTTCGGCCTGCTCATCCACAACACCGAAGTGCTGGAGCTCATCCCCGGCCGGCCGGCGCACACCGTGGTCCTGGAAGACCGGCGGGTGACCGCGGCGGCGGTCATCATCGCCACCGGGGCCAAATACCGGCGTCTGGGGGTGCCGGGGGAAGACAAGCTCACCGGCCATGGCGTCAGCTTTTGCGCCACCTGCGACGGGGCCCTGTACCGGGACCAGGAGATCGCCATGGTGGGCGGCGGCGACAATGCTCTCACCGAGATCCTTTTCCTGGAGCGCTTTGCCAGGAAGATTCACCTGATCCATCGCCGCAACCAGTTCCGGGCGGCCCGCTATCTGCAGGAACGCGTCCTGGCTATGGACAAGGTGCAGGTCCATTGGGACACCGTGGTCACTGCCTGTAAAGGCGACACCGAACTGGAAGCCCTGGAACTGCGGAACGAAAAGACCGGGGAGCGCACCACTTTGCCGGTAACCGGGGCCTTCATCGCCATCGGCATGGTGCCCAATACCGCCTGGCTTAAGGACCTCCTCCCCCTGGATGAATGGGGCTTTATTTTGACTGACCCCATCATGGGCGCCGGCGTGCCGGGAATCTTTGCCGCCGGCGACGTGCGGTCCAAGCTGGAAAGGCAAATCTCCACCGCGGTGGGGGACGGCACCATTGCCGCCATCGCCGTGGAGAGATACCTGGAAGACCTCAAGGGAGGTGAAGCCAAATGAACCGCAAAATTGTGGCCAAGTTGCTCCTGCCGCTGATGCTCCTGGCCTTTACCCTGGGCTGCTCCACCATCAAGGGCTGGTTCGGCAAGGATAAGAAAGCCGACGCCCCTCCTGAGGTTCTGGCTGAAAAAGGCATCGGCCATTTGAAGAAAAAGAAATATATTGACGCCATTGAAACCTTTGAGAAGGTGCGGGACCGTTATCCGTACAGTGAGCAGGCCCTGCTGGCCCAGATCAAGCTGGCGGACGCCTATTTCTACCAGAAGAAATACGACGAAGCCATTCAGGCTTACAAGGATTTCGAGAAACTCCACCCCACCAACAAGGCCGTCCCCTATTGCATCTTCCGCCGGGGACTCTGTTATTACCGGCAGCGCTCCACCATTGACCGGGACCAGACCTACACCACCAAGGCCCTGGAGGAATTTCGCGTTCTAAAGCAGAAGTTCCCCCAGAGTGAATACGTTCCCAAGGCAGAGCAGTACATGGCCCGTTGCCGCCTGGATTTGGCGGAGCACGAATTTTACATCGCGGAATTCTACTACAGGACCGACCGCTATCAGGCCGCCCTGGACCGCTACCAGGCCTTGATCCAGGAATATCCGGAGTTTCCCAAGAAAGCCGAGGCCCAGGCCAAGATCGACGAATGCCAGAAGATCCTGGCCCGGCCCGATCATAAGCCCAAGCCTACCTTCTTTACCCCTATCGCCAATCTCTTTGACGCCAAGTGGTGAAATAGGCGGCAAAATTAACCGGTTAAGAACAAGAGGTTTCCTGAAGAGGATTTTTCAGGAAACCTCTTGGCTTTTACTGACTACTGGCTACTGACCACTTGAAGTTATCAGGGCTCCACCAGGCGGTTCTGGATGGCGAAGAGGGAGAGTTCGGCGTTGTTGCGCAGGTTGAGCTTTTTGAGCAGCCGCAAACGGTAGGTGTGCACCGTGTTGGTGCTGAGGTGGTAGGCCTGGGCGATCTCTCGCACCGTGTGGCCCAAGGCCAGGTGCCGCAGCACCTGGATCTCCCGGTTGGAGAGGGAGTCCAGGGGGGTGCGGCTGCGGGGGCCGGCGGCCATGTGCTGGGCCAGGGACTCGGCGGCGCTGTCGCTGAGATAGCGCCCGCCGGCGTGGACCTTGCGGATGGCGTTCACCAACTGCTCCGGGGCGGAGCGCTTGGTCATGTAGCCGTTGGCTCCGGCGCCTATGGCCCGCACCACGTATTGCTCTTCTTCGTGCATGGTGAGGATGAGGATGGGCAATTTGGGATAATGCAGGCGGAGCTGGCTGATGACCTCCAGGCCGTCCAGGCCGGGCATGGAAATATCGATCACCGCCACGTCCGGCCTGGTCTGGTGCACCCGGTCGATGGCCTCCCGGCCGTCGGCGGCTTCGGCCACCACCTCGATGTCGCCGGATTCTTCCACGATGCGGGCCAATCCGCCCCGGACAATGCTGTGGTCGTCGGCCAACAGGACCTTGATCACTGTGAGGCTCCTCTCCGTTCCTCCAGGGGCAACCGGAAAAAGACTTTGGTGCCCTTGCCGGGTTTGGATTGCAGTTCCAGACTGCCGCCCAACAGACCGGCGCGTTCCCGCATGCCCGCCAGTCCCAGGCAATCCGAATCCGCCAGCTTCCGGGGGGCAAAGCCCCGGCCGTTATCGCTGACGCACAGGGTCAGGAGGCCGCCCCTCACCTGCAAGTCGATCTTGACCCGGGTGGCGAAGGCGTGCCGGGCCACGTTGGTCAGGGCCTCCTGGGCGATGCGGTAGGCCGCGGTGGCCACCAGATCATCCACCTGAGGCATATTGAGGTGTTTATAGATACAGGTGATGCCGGTGCGTTGGGCGAAATATTTGGTGTACCAATCCAGGGCGTCGATCAGCCCGAAATCGTCCAGCACCCCGGGGCGCAGCCGGGTGGCCAGGGCCCGCACTTCGTCAATGGTCTTGTCAATCAGGTCGCACATGGTCAGGGACCGGGCCGCGGCCTGGGCATCCTTGTCCTTCAAGCGTTCGCTGAGCCACACCGCGTCCATGCGCAGGGCCGTGAGCACCTGCCCCAGTTCGTCGTGCAGTTCCCGGGCGATGGCGGCCCGCTCCTTCTCCTGGCTGGCCATGATGCTGCCGGACAAGAGGCGCAGCTGCTCCTGGGCCTTCTTCAGTTCGGTGATGTCGGTGGAAATCCCGCAGAGGCCGTCGGTGTTGCCTTGCTCGTCGTAGAGGGGAAATTTCACCGACAGGTAGGTATGGACCCCGTCCTTTTGCGGCACCTGTTCCTCCACCTGGAGGGAGCGTTTCTGGCTGAGCACCCGGAGGTCGTTGGTGCGGAACTGCCCGGCCACCTCCGGGGGAAAGATGTCGTGGTCCGATTTCCCTTGAATCTCGTCGTTTTTGATGCCGAACAGCTCTTCGTAACGGGGATTGATCAGCCGGTAACGGCTGTATTTGTCCTTGATGTAAACCACCGCCGGGGTGTAGCGCAGGATGCTGGTGATGGCCCGGGTCCGTTCCCGCACCTGGCGCTCCAGGTCCTGGGAGTAGCGCCGCAGTTCATCCCGGGCCCTTTTGAGCTCCAGTTCGTTCTTTTTGCGTTCCGAGAGGTCCCGGGCCACGCAGACGCTGCCGATGGTGCGGCCTTGATCATCCTTGAGGAGACTGATGGAGATATCCATCGGCACGATGCTGCCGTCGGATTTCTTCATGACGATTTCGTATTCCCGCACCACCCCTTCCGCACGCAGCTTGCTCAGCATTAAGTTTAATTCAGCGGTGTCGGCATAGAGCTCGAAGGCGGTCTTGTCGGCCAATTCCTGGAACGAAAACCCGTAGATTTCTTCGGCCCGGTGATTCCACAGGATAAAGCGGCCGCGCCGGTCCACGATGCCGATGGCGTCCACCGAGTTATTGATGACGTTTTCCAGGTATTCCTTGATCCTTTTAAGCTCGTCCTCCGTCTTTTTGCGCTCTTCGATCTCCTGCCGCAACTGTTCATTGGCCTGGACCAGTTCGGCGGTGCGCTCCTGAATGCGCTGCTCCAGCTCGTCATAAGCCCTTTGCAGCTCCTCTCCGGCGCGTGCCCACCTGGCGGTCATCTCTTCCTGGCCCGCGGGCTGGGAAGGAATCATGGTAAATTTTTCCTTAGGACCATCTTCCCGATTCACCTGACCCGCCCTGCTTGAATCTCCTCAACTCAAGCGGCCGTTCCGGCCTCCGCCGGCCGCTCTTCTCTCGGCCGGAGCCTCTGCTTCTTTTTCTTCCTCCGGCAAGGCCACCGCGGCGGCGGCAATCTCCGCCAGGAACTGCCGGTCGCGGTTGTGCATCAGTTCGATGGCCTTGTGCGGGCATTCGGACACACAGATCCCGCAACCGTGACACCGGGCCGGATCAATGCAGGCCGCATGGATATGGTAATCAATCTTCGGCACCCCGTAGGGGCAGGTGCGCACGCAGGTGAGACATTCGGCGCAGTGGCTCTTGGCTACTTGGGCCACCGTGCCGCCCACCATGATTTCCGCCCGGGACAGAATCCGCAGGGCCCGGGCCGCGGCCCCGTTGGCCTGGGAGACGCTCTCCTCGGCGTACTTGGGGCCATGCGCCAGGCCGCAGAGGAAGACGCCGTCGTAAGCGAAATCCAGCGGCCGCAGCTTGGCGTGGGCCTCCATGAAAAAGGCGTCGGCGTCCAGCGGCAGCTTGAAGATTTCATGAATCTCCTTACCGCCGGCATGGGGCCGCACCGCGGCCGACAGCGCCAGGTAGTCGGCCGGCAGCTTGATGAGGGCCTGCAGGTTTTGGTCAAAGACCGTCACCTCCAGACGCTCCCCGGCGGCGGCCACCTCCGGCTTGCGGTCCGGCTCGTAGCGGACAAACTGCACCCCGGCTTCCCGGGCCTGTTTATAGTAGAGCTCCTTGAAGGCAAAGGTGCGCATGTCCCGATACAATACGAAGACCTGGGCGGCGGGCCGCAGTTCCTTGAGTTTCAAGGCATTCTTGACCGCGGCGCCGCAGCAAATGCGGCTACAGTAAGGATGCTCCGGCTCCCGGCAGCCGACGCACTGGATCATTGCCACCGCCGGTTTCTCCGGCAGCGCCTCGGCCTGGTGGACCAGCCGGTCTTCCAGCTCCAGTTGGGTCAGGACCCGCGGGTCTTCGCCATACAGATATTCCTGGGGCCGGTGCTCCCGCCCGCCGGTGGCGATGACCGCGGCGCCGTATTCGATCTCCTGCTCCCCGCCGGGTCCGGAGACCAGGCTGCGGAATTTCCCCAGGTGGCCTTCGCAGGACTTCACCCGGCTGTTTTTCAGCACCCGGATGCGGGGCTGGCTCTCCACCCGGCGAATAAGGTCCGCCAGGTAGGGCTGGACCTGGTGGCCTTCCAGGGTGTAGTGCACCTTCCGGGCCAGGCCGCCCAGTTCCGCTTCCTGCTCCACCAGGCTCACCTCGAAGCCGGCCTCGGCGATGGCCAGGGCCGCAGTCAGGCCCGCCAGCCCGCCGCCCACCACCAGGGCCTTCTGGGTGACCGTAAAGGGCAGTTCGTACAGGGGCTCCTGCTCGATCACCCGGGCCACGGCCATGGCCACCAGTTCCTTGGCCTTCTCGGTGGCGGCTTCCGGCTGCTGTTGGTGCACCCAGGAGTCCTGGTCCCGGATGTTGGCGAATTTAAAGAGATATTTGTTGAGTCCGGCCTGCCGCAGATTCTCCATGAACAGCGGCTCGTGGGTCCGGGGGCTGCAAGCCGCCACCACGATGCGGTTGAGCTTTTCGGCCTCGATCTTTTGCCGCATGTTTTCCAGGGAATCGCTGGAGCAGGTGAAGGTGAAATTGTCCGCATAGGCCACCTGGGGCAGGGCGCGGGCGAATTCCACCACCTCCGGGACGTTGACCACGCCGGCGATATTGATGCCGCACTTGCAGACAAAGACGCCGATGCGGGGCTCTTCCGCCCGGACGGAGCGTTCCGGCGGATAGACCGCCTCGGTCACCAGGGTTCCCCGGGCCTCGGGCAGCAGCCGGGCCGCCGCGGCCGCGGCCGCCGAAGCCTGGCTGACGCTGTCCGGGATATCCTTGGGGGACTGGAAGGCGCCGCAGGTGAAAATTCCCTCCTGGCTGGTGCAGACCAGCTCGAAGGGCGGGGTTTCGGCGAAGCCCCAGCGGTTGGTGGCGATCTCCGTCACCTGCGCCAACTCCACGGTGGCCGGGTGCGCCACCAGGCCCACGGAGAGGACCACCAGGTCGAAAGTCTCCGTCTGGATGACCCCGGTTTCATCCACGTAAGTGATTTCCAGGTTGCCGGTCCGGGGGTCTTCGGTCACCCGGGAGACCATGGAACGGACAAAGCGGACGCCGTGGGCCTCCTGGGCCCGCTCGTAGTAGCGGTCAAACCCTTTGCCCTGGGCCCGGATATCAATGAAAAAGATGGTGGGCTCCACCCTTTTATCGTGTTCCCGGGCGATGACGGCCTGCTTGGTGGCGTACATGCAGCAGACGTAAGAGCAGTATTCCCGGCCGCAGGAGGCGTCCCGGGAACCGACGCACTGAATCCAGGCGATGCGCCGGGGCTCAGCGCCGTCGCCGGGCCGCCGTACGTGCCCGGCGCAGGGACCGGTGGCGGATAGCAGGCGTTCGAACTCCAGGGAGGTGACCACGTTGGCATAGCGGCCGTAGCCGTATTCCGGCTTCTCCCCGGCGTCGAAGGGCTTGAAGCCGGGGGCCAGGATGACCGCCCCCACCTGGACTTCCTCGGTTTCGGGCTGCGCCTCGTGATCAATGGCCCCGGCCTGACAGGCCTCAACGCAGCGCAGGCATTCCGAACAGACGCCGCAGTTGAGGCAGCGCGAGGCCTCCCGCTGGGCCTGCTCCTCGGTGAAACCCAGAGCAATCTCGTCAAAAGAGCAGGAGCTTAACTCCGGCGGCAGGCAGGTCATCATTTCCCGGGGCTGGCCTTCCTCGTTCTTGGGAAAGTCGCGCCAACGCCCGTGGGCCTCTTGGCCCAGGACCCGCCCCTGGGCCAGGTCCACTCCCCGGATATGGCGGTCAATGGATTCCGCCGCCTCGATGCCGCCGCCGATGGCCTCCACCGCGATCCAGGGGCCGGTGTGGACGTCCCCGGCCGCGAAGACGCCCGGCCGAGAGGTCTCGTAAGTCAGCTCATTGACTTCAATGGTGCCCCAGCGGGACAGTTTCAGGCCGGTCTGCTTCAGAACTTCCGGGGCCGCCTCCTGGCCGATGGCCGGGACGATCATGTCCACCGGGAGTTCGAAGGTCTCGCCGGTGGGCACCGGCTTACGCCGCCCCGAGGCGTCGGGCTCGCCCAATTCCATCTGCCGGCAGACAAGGCCGCTCACCTTGCCTGCGGCGTTGGCCACCACCTTCAGCGGGGCCGCCAGGTAAACGATCTTGACGCCCTCGCACAGGGCCTGCTCGATTTCGTGCTCAAAGGCCGGCATCTCTTCCCGGGAGCGGCGATAGACAATGGTCACTTCCGAGCCCAGGCGCCGGGCGGTGCAGGCCACGTCAATGGCGACGTTGCCGCCGCCCACCACGGCCAGGCGTTTCCCCACCTCCTGGGGCTCGCCCAGGTTGTGGCGCCGCAGGAAATCCACCCCCTGGACCACGCCGGGGGTGTCTTCGCCTTCGATCCCCAGCGACTTGCCCACGTGGCAACCGATGCCGATAAAGATGGCCTGGTAGCCTTCCTGGACCAATGAATCCAGGGTAAAATCCCGGCCCAGGGCGGTGTTGGTCTTAATTTTTACCCCCAGGCGCTGAATATTGTGGATTTCATCATCCAGCACCCATTTGGGGAGGCGATAATCCGGGATGCCCACCCGCAGCATGCCGCCGGCCTGGGGCAGGGCCTCGAAGACGACGGGCCGGTAGCCCTTCAGGGCCAGGTGATAGGCGCAGGTGAGGCCCGCCGGCCCGGCCCCGATGATGGCGATCTTCTTGGGCCGCAGTTCGATCACCGGCAAGGGCACCGACTCGCCATGCACCTGGTCGGTGGCGAAGCGGCCCAGGGAGCAGATGGAGATGGGCTCATCCAGTTCGGCCCGGCGGCACTTGGTTTCGCAGGGGTGCGGACAGACCCGGCCCAGGACCCCGTGGAAGGGGACCCGCTCCATCATGGTCTGCACCGCCTCGGTGTACTTGCCCACCTTGATGAGCTGGATGAAGGCCTGGACGTTGATGCCGGCCGGACAGGTCTGGCGGCAGGGGGCCTTGTCGAGCTTCTTGATGGCGTAGGCCCCGGGCACTGCCTGGGGATAGCGGCGGTAAACCGCTTTGCAGCCCCCCAGGCCCAGGTTGAACTCATCCGGCAGCGTCACCGGGCAGGCCTCGGCGCAGGCGCCGCAGCCGGTGCACTTGGCGGGGTCAATGTACCGGGGTTCCTTCTCCAGGGTGACCGTGAAGTTTCCCGGCCCGCCGCTGATCCGCCGCACCTGGGTCAGGGGACGGATGTTGATGTTCAGATGACGGCCGCATTCCACCAGCTTGGGGGAGATGATGCACATGGAGCAATCATTGGTGGGGAAGGTCTTGTCCAATTGCGGCATCACCCCGCCGATGGCGGTGTCCTTTTCCACCAGGTGAACATAATAACCGGCGTCGGCCAGATCCAGGGAAGCCTGGATGCCGGCGATGCCGCCGCCTATGACCATTACTGAGCCGATTTGTTTGGGAGTTGCTTTAGACATATTTATTCAGATTTAATCTTGGCAAAGCCTATATTGGGTTTTAGGTTCTGGGTTTTAGGTTTTAGGTTTTTGGCCGGATGCAAGGTTCATTTTTTCTTCAGGGAGGCTATCAGGCCATGCAAGAGGCGTCCGATTTCAGCAATTTTTTCGAAAATTGGCTCGGACTCGTTTGTATCCAGATAACCAAGGTTCTGGGCGATGAGAATCTGTGTTTCAACTTCAGCCAAAGAACCCCGGGAATGATGAAGGAATTGTTGAAATTCCCCCTTCGATGACTTACCCCGGCCTTCGGCTATATTGCTGGGAATTGATACGGCTGCCCGTCTGAGCTGGCCGGTAAGCCCGAAAAGCTCGTCTTTGGGGAATTTTTTGGTTAGGCGGTAGATTTCAGTGACCAAATCCATGCTTTTCTGCCAAACCACCAAATCATGAAAAGAGGTAACCGGCTTCGACATTGACATGCCTCGCCTTAACAGGATTTGGTTTCTTATTTCCTGAAACCCAAAACCTAAAACCTAAAACCTATTTTTCCCAGCAGGGGCTTGGGATCAACTAAATGCCCGGCCAGCCATTTCTCCACTTCCGGGTGCCCCA
>CAZOCQ010000043.1:0-2109 GCA_964578335.1 uncultured Desulfobacca sp. | reverse complement strand
GGCTTGGGATCAACTAAATGCCCGGCCAGCCATTTCTCCACTTCCGGGTGCCCCAGGGCCAGGCCGATGAGCTCGGTGAAATAGAGCACCGGGAGATAATAGTTTTTGCCGGTCTTCCGGGCGATGCGCTCCTGGGCCAGGTCCAGGTTGGCCTGGCACATCTGGCAGGAGACCACGAAACATTCGGCCCCGGCCTGCAAGGCCCGGTCATAGAGGCGCTGCACCAGGGTGTCGATGATGTCCGGCCGGGACACGGCCAGGCCGGCCCCGCAGCAGTCTGTCTTGTAGGACCAGTCCAGGGGCGCGGCCCCCAGGACCTTGAGAAGCCGCTCCAGGTTTTGCGGGTTCTCGCAGTCGCCCTTGTCGGTAATGCGGGGCGGCCGGGCCACCAGGCAGCCGTAATAGCCCACGGCCTTGAGCCCTTCCAGGGGTTTGGTCACCTTCTCCGCCAAGACCTTCAGGAACCGATCCTGGCTGATAAAATCCAGCAGGTCCCAGATCTTGATGTCGCCGCGGTAAGGCGCGCCCAGGTCGGCCCCTTCGCCCCCCAGCAGGGCCTTTTCCGCCACCTTGAGGCGGTTGAAACAGAGGGCGCAGGGGGCCACCACGTCCTGGCCGGCCTTTTCCGCCAGGGCCAGGTTGCGGGCCGGCAGGGCGATGGCAACCTGATGATTGATGCTGTGGGCCGCGCTGGCCCCGCAGCAGTTCCAGTCCTCGATTTCCTGCAACTCCAGGTCCAACAGGGCGGAGGCCCCGGTGATGGAGGCGGCGTAATCCAGGGCGGTCCCCTCCAGAGAACAACCGGGATAATAGGAGACTTTCATGGCTTAGACCCCCGCCTTCTTTAAGATTTGTTCCACCGCGCCCCGGCCCTTGATCCCCCGGTGGCCCAGCAGCCGCAGGCGGCCCCGCTTCCAGAGCGCCAGCCCCAGCTTCAGGTTCTGGCGCAGCTCTCCCGGATCAAAGCGGCGCCGAATTTTAAACAGGGTGAAGCGCCGCATCAGGTCGGTTTCCGAGAGGCGGCCGCCGCCGCTCCGGATGGCTTTCAGGAAGATGCGGTGAAACTCGGCCACCTCCGGCTGGGCCACGGCCCGGCCGCGCTTGACCGCCTCCTCCTTCAGCCAGTCCATCACCCCGGCGATGTCAATGCCGTTGGGGCAGCGGGTGGTGCAGGTCTCGCAGGAGGAGCAGACCCAGATGGTGTTGCTGCTTAGGACCAGGTCCTCCTGGCCCAACAGGGCCAGCCGGATGACCCGGTCCGGCAGCAGGTCCATGGCAAAGGTCAAGGGGCAGCCGCTGGAACATTTCCGGCATTGATAACAGGCGTTTACCGGCAGGTGCTCCTGCTGTAAACGCTCCGGCAAGCCGGCGGCCGGCGTCATGACATTATGGGCTTGGTTCATAGACATTTTCCGGCAAGGATGTAGTAGTTATTTTGTGCAACTTCTTTTATTTTACAATACATTCCTTACCCTTGCCCTAGTTTTTTTACTTTTCCAGGGTCAACTGGATGTAATGGCAGGGGCATTCCCGGACACAGAGGCCGCAGCCCTTGCAGAAATCGTAATCGAATTCATACTTACCGGGGGTGGGCGCCGGTTTGACCGCGTTGTCCGGGCAGTACATCAGGCAGTTGCCGCAGTTATAGCAAAGTCCGCAGCTCAGGCAGCGGTCGGCCTCCTGGACGATCTCGTCCCGGTCGAAGGCGCAGTAAATTTCGGCGAAGCTCTTCAACCGTTCATGCACCGGGATGGCCGTCTTGCTGAAGCGCCGCTTGCTCTGGTAATAGTAAGAATTCATATCCTTGAAGTAAACCACCGGCGGCGGACTGGCCAAACTTTCCACTTGTCCTTCCAGGTAGTCTTCAATGTGGGCCGCGGCCCGCTGGCCCTGGCCGATGGCGGTGGAGACGGTCTCCAGACCCAGCACCGCGTCGCCCCCGGCGAAGACCCGTTCCACGTTGGTCATCAATTTTTCGTCGGTGCTGATCCACTTGTTTTCCCGCTTGGCCAGTTCCAGGCCGTCGTAGTCCACCTCCTGGCCGGTGGCCAGGATCACCGTGTCGGCGGGGATCACCGATTCCGAACCCGGGATGGGCACCGGCCGGGC
>CAZOCQ010000042.1:0-17434 GCA_964578335.1 uncultured Desulfobacca sp. | reverse complement strand
GGCCCAGAGAGTGCCGTCCGCCTGGATGACCAGGGTATGCGCACCCCCGCCGGCGATCTTGCCCTGTCTGGCGGAGGGGCGCTTGGCCGCCTCGGCCGCCAGTGGATTCAACGCGGTCAGGAACAACAGTAACGACAATACCAAGAGCCATACCTGGCCGGCCCCGGCCCTGGACCTGAAAAATGATGAGGTTTTCATACCGGCTCCTGCTTATTGAAAGACCGGCTTGCACCTGGGGAATCCGGGAAGAACCTGGTTTTCATGACGTTTGCCCTATGATTGGAAACGCTGGAGACTGATTGTTTTAAGCTTGGGGATATTGAAGGGGGTAAATTCCCCCCCTTTTCTAAAGGGGGGGAAGGGAGGATTAAATAAGTGTTTAATAATCCCCCTAAATCCCCCTTTAGAAAAGGGGGACTTAAATTCAAGGCTGGGGGAAAATGTTCTGATTTGAGTCGCTCCACTGCAGAACCATAAATCCAAAGGGTTGTCAGGCTATTTCCTCACCGGCATGACCAGGGGGGTGCACAATTGCGGTCCGCCGGCGGGGCTCACCTGGACTGCCCGGATCGGAGCCAGGGGAGCGCTCAACTGGACCCCGGCGCCGGGCCCCAGCGAAGCGCTGGTCTGGCTGGCGAGCCTGGGGGCCGTCGGGGCGCTCAACTGCACCCCCAGCCTGGGGGCCGTCGGGGCGCTCAACTGCACCCCCAGCCGGGGCGCCGTCGGAGCGCTCAACTGGACCTTGGCCGAAGCCAAAGCCGCCGCCGCCAGCTGGTTCGCCACCTGGGTCAGGGTGCCGGAGGGCACAATCCCCCGAGGGTCGCCGCCGTTGGTGGTGAAGATATTGACCGTGGCCGCCTGGCCGCCGGAGGGCGGCACATATTGAAAAGTGAAGGTCAGGGTGCCGTTGTCATAAGTTATGGGCCCCTGGTAAACGAAGGTGGGGCCGTTGGCGATGGTGTTGATCATGGTCATGATGCCCGTCAGCGCCCCGGTGGTGCCGCCGCTCAGGGTGCCCGTGGCTGTGGTGGTGAAGATGCCCCCCGGCCAGAGGGTGTTCCAGCGGGTGTTGGGAGTGGTAATGGTGGCCGCAAAGGCAAAATTCGAGAAGGTAAAGCCGTTGGTGAACAGGGAAACCGTGGCGCTGCCGGGGGCATAGCCGGTGATGGCGAAGGTGCCGGAGCCGGGACTGGTGGCGGCGAAGTAGGCGGTGGGCTGCACCACCGAAGTGAAGGCCCCGGAGCCGCTCCAGGTTTGGGAGAAAGCCAGATCCACAAACGAGGGAGCGGGAGGGGGCGCGGGCGGCGAGGGAGGGGCCGACGGCGGAATGGTGACATTATTGAACTCGGTCACCGACTGCTCCATCACCACGGGACTGACTTGCACCGGCAGGACCGACACCTGGCTGACCGGCGACGCGGCCGGTGGCGGCGTGTTGCTGGTGGTTTGCTGGCCGGGCAGGCCGACGTGCAACTGTTGCATGAACAACTTCCGGTCTTCCTGGGTGATCCTGAAGGGGAGGGTGGGCGGCAGGTCCCAAGGCACCACGCAGCCCTGCATGTCCGCTAAGTCCACAAAGGCGCGGCCGAAAGCGTAGGCGATTTTCTCCGCCGGCTTCAAGGCCGCCCCTACTTCGGGGAAGAGGTTGGCCACCCGGACCAGGCCCTGAAAATTCAGAAAGGTGGAATCATTGGGGCTCAGACGGATGCCCACCTCAGTGCCGCGGACGCCCATGACCGCGGTGTGGGTCTTGACCACGAAGTCCGGTTCCTTCACCTGATAGACCTTGGAGACCACGAAATGGGCCAGTCCCTGGAAAAGCTGCATCACCGCGCTGCGCTTGCCCTGGGCGGCGTCAAAGGCGTAGTCTTCCACGGCAAACCGGGTCTCCGGCGAAAGGGACACGGTGGAGTTATCCAGGAAGGTGATCTGAGCCCGGGAGAGGGACTTGGTGCGGATCACGTCCTTGGGTTCCAGTCCTTCCTTCAACTGGGCGGCAGTGGCCGGCGGTTTTCCCCCTTTCAGGATTTCCACCCGGCCCTCCACCTGGGTAAGATGCCCCACCACGGCGGCGGGGGCCGAAACCGCCAGCCCCGTCAGCAAAACCAGGATGGCGGTTACCAGTGACACGCAGCTCTTCATTTCCATCTCCTCATCATTAAAGGGGCGGAGGGGCGAACTTTACGGCCGCCCGGCTGAGAGAACCCGATTTGCCCACGTGGCAAAGCCCCGATAGCTGTTCAATTGCATAATAAGTGCCAACAATCGGCGGCCGGACTCCGGAGAGCCCGGAAGCGGCGAGAAGGAAAACTCAGCAAGCTGATCGCAAAAGATCAAGGGCAGGAGGCGATTGGGCATGATAAGGAAAGGGCAAAAAAAGGCGACCAGACATTTCCATCTGTCGCCTGAATTGCGCATGCGCAGTTTAAAGCCCATTCCTCCTTCCCCCGGGAAGGTTGACGTCGCCAGCATCAATTCTTAAGTGCGTATATGTTGCCAAAATTATGTCAAGATGTCAATAAACCTTTATGGAAAAATTTTCTTTACGAGGGGCCGGCTTTGTGCCAAAAATTACGTGGCCAAGGCCGAGCAGGATGCCAGGTTTGTTAACTTTCCTTGGCAGGCATTTCATTTATTTAAACATTCGGTGGAGCCTTGGGAGTTTTACCGGCGCGGCGGCCCAGGTGCCGACTGGCTTAACTGATTGATAAATTTGCCGATTTTTGCTATAAAAGAATCTCTTTGGACTAATTATTGCAGACCCTTGGTTAAGTTCTTATGAACGAGAATTCAAACGCCGCAGAAATCGCCGCCCTGGGCCGCGCCCGCGGCATCGCCCCGGAATACTGGGACAACTCCGGCCTCCGCCACCCCACGGCGCCGGCCACCTTTGAGGCCCTGCTGAGCGCCATGGGGGCGCCCTGGCAGGACCCGCAGGAGCGCCGGGAAGAGCTGGCCCGGCGCCGCCTCGGGCGCTGGCGCCGTTTTCTGGAGCCGGTGCAGGTCCTTTCTCCGGGTCATCCAGGCCGCCTCGGTTGTTATCTGTTTTCACCCGCGGAGGAGATTCCCTCCCCCCTCAAGCTTTTTGCCGAGCTGACGGATGAATCCGGGCGGCGCTCTGATTGGCGGGAGGAATGCACCCGGCTTCCCGGCGGGGGCCTCAAGGCCGTGAAGGGCGGGTTCCGACGCCGCCTGGAGCTGTCGCTCCCCCGGGAGTTGCCCCTGGGCTATTATGACCTGGAATTGCGGGTGGAGGGCGGCAATCTGGCGGAGGCGGGCCGCACCCGGCTGATCGTGGCCCCGGAGCAGGTCTATCTTCCGGAGTGTCTGGCCGGCGGCCGGCGCCGCTGGGGCTTCAATCTGCCGCTGTACGCCTTGCAGAGTGAGCGCAACTGGGGCATCGGCGATTTCGGCGACCTGCGGGCGGTGACGGACTGGGCCGCCTCCCTGGGGGCCGCCTTTGTGGGAGTCAACCCCCTGCACCCCCCGCTGCCCTTTCCGGCCGCCGACCCCAGCCCCTACTCCCCCAGCAGCCGCCTGTTTACTAATTTTCTCTACCTCGACCTGGAGGCGGCGCCGGAGCTGGAACACAGCCCGGAGGCCCGGGCCCTGGCCTCCGGCCGGGAATTTCAGGCGCTCCGCGCCGCCCTGCGGGAAGGCCCGCAGGTCCCCTACGAGCAGATTTTTCGCCTGAAACGCCGGTTCCTGGCCCTGTTGTTCCGGGCCTTCCTGGAGCAGCACGGCCCCCCGGAGGCCCCCCGGACTCCCCGGGGCGCGGCGTTCGCCGGATTTCTGCAGCAAGGCGGCGAGGTTCTGAAAAAATTCGGGGAGTACGGCGCCCTGGCGGACCATTGGCGACACGGCGACTGGCGCCGCTGGCCCCGGGAATTTCACCGCTCCGGCGCCCCCGCGGTGGCCGACTTCGCCCGGGCCCGGCCGGATGACATCCACCTGCACCAGTACGGCCAATGGCTGGCGGCCGCCCAATTGCGGGAGGTGGGGGCGGCGGCCCGGCGGCGGGGGCTGCCCTTCACCCTCTACCAGGACCTGGCCCTGGGGGCCCACCCCGGGGGCTTCGACACCTGGGCCTTCCCGGACCTCTTCGCCCGGAACGTGGCCATCGGCGCCCCGCCGGACGCCTTCACTCCCCAGGGCCAGAACTGGGGCCTGCCCCCCGTCATTCCCGAGGCCCTGCGGGAGTCGGGCTACCAGTTGTTCATCGACACCCTCCGGGCCAACGCCCCGGAAGACGGCATGCTGCGCCTGGACCACGTCATGGGGCTCTTTCGCCTGCTGTGGATTCCCGCCGGCCTGGCGCCCGCCGAGGGGGCCTATGTCCACTATCCCGCCCGGGAGCTGCTGGCCGTCCTGGCTCTGGAAAGCGTGCGCCGCCGGACCCTGATCATCGGCGAGGACCTGGGCACCGTTTCCCCCCGGGTCCGCCGGGATTTGAGCCGCCTGGGGATCTTCTCTTACCGGGTCTTTTATTTCGAGCGGGAGGCGGACGGCCGCTTCCTGGCCCCGGAACGCTACCCGGCCCGGGCCGTGGCCACGGTCACCACCCATGACCTGCCTACCCTGTCAGGTTTTTGGCAGTGCCGCGATCTGGCCTTCAAGAGGGAGGCCGGCCTTTATCCCGACGAACGCCTGGCCGAAGCGGACGCGGCCCGGCGGCGGGCAGACCGCCGGCGGCTGGTGGAGGCGTTGGCACAGCGAAGTTTGCTGCCGCCGGGCTTCGAGCCGCCGGGCGACCCCGCCGGGCCCTGTCCGCCCCCGGTGCGGGAGGGGGTCCTCCAATACCTGGCCCAAACCCCGGCGGCGCTCTTGGAGGTGCGCCTGGAAGAGGTCTTCGGCTTCACCGAGCCGCAAAACTTCCCGGGCACGCATCAGGAGCATCCCAACTGGCGCCTGCGCCTGCCGGCCACTGTGGAGGAGATGGCCCGGGACCCGGAGCCGCCCCGGTTGGCGGCGCAGTTGAATAAGTATCGGAACCCCGAGGTTTGAGGAAGGACCGGCCGGGAGGTAAATCTTCCGCCCCGCGCTAGAAAAACTCATCTTACCAGAGGTTTGCCATGCCGGAACCAACCTTGATCTACAATCTCTTTCCGCCCCTGGTGGGGCCGATCCCCCGCTGGGAAAAGCACCTGGAACTCATCGCCCGGATGGGCTTCACCTGGATCTTCCTGAACCCCATCCACACCCCGGGCCTCAGCGGCAGCCTCTACGCCGTCAAGGACTACTTCGGCATCAATCCCCTCTTTTTCCCCACCCTGGACGAAGACCCCGACGCAGCCCTGGGCCATTTTTTGCGTGAAGCCACCCGCCGCAATCTCAAGGTGATGCTGGACCTGGTGATCAACCACACCGCCATTGACTCGCCCCTGGTGGTGGAGCACCCAGAGTGGTACGCCCGGGATGAGGCCGGCCACATCAAGCACCCGGGCGCCATCGACCCCGCTGACGCCACCAAGGTGACGGTGTGGGGCGACCTGGCGGAGTTGGAATATTGGCCGCCGCCGGACCCGGAGGGCCTGCTGCACTATTGGGATATGGTGATTACCAAATATCTGCGCCTGGGTTTCCTGGGATTCCGGGCCGACGCGGCTTATAAGATTCCGGGGGAGTTTTGGGGCCGCCTCATCGGGATGACCAAGGCCCTGGAACCCCGGTTGCGGTTCTTCGCCGAAACCTTGGGCTGCCGCCTGGAGGAGTGCTCCCAACTGGCCACGTCCGGCTTCGATTTTCTCTACAACAGCTCCAAGTGGTGGGACTTCCGGGCCGACTGGTGCCTGGAGCAGTACAATATGTTCCGCCTGCTGGCCCCGTCCATCAGCTTTCCGGAGAGCCACGACACCGAGCGTTTGGCCGCCGAAAGCGGCGGCGACCCCAAGGTGGCCCGGCTGCGCTATCTCTTCGCCGCCTTTTTCTCCACCGGCCTGATGATGCCCATAGGCTATGAATTCGGCTTCAAGAAACGCCTCAGCGTGGTCACCACCCGGCCCCAGGATTGGGAGCCTCCGGCTTACGACCTGTGCAGTTACATCGCCGAAGTGAACCGGATGAAACTGGCCTATCCGGTGCTCCTGGAGGAGGGGCCCATGACCCGGATCAATTCCGCCAACCAGGCGGTGACTCTGCTCCTCAAGTCCCGGCAGCACTACCCGGGCCGCATCCTGGCGGTGATCAATCCCACCATGAAGGCCCAGGAAGTGCTGCGCGGCGAACTGATGACCGCCCTGGGTCCGCCGCCCCAGTCCTGGCGGGAGGTGACCCCCAACACCGCACCCTTGCAACTCAGACCCGAATCCGCCCACAAGACGCTGCCCCTGGGGCCGGCGGAGATGCGACTCTTTTACAATTCCAAGGGGGCGCCGCTGGTGGTCTAGTGGCCGGAAGCCGGTGCTAACCACTGACCCCTATCCTTAAAACGCCTGCCCGATGGTGAAGAAGACCCGGTAATTGTCTTTGTGGCTGTTGATGGGGTTCCAGGGGACGCCGATGCCCACTCCCAGGGGGCCGACGGGGGTCATGTAGCGCAATTCCAGCCCGGAAGCGTATTTGAGCTGCCCCAGGTCGAAGTTGGCGGTCTTCAGGAAGACGTTGCCCACGTCGGTGAAGACCACGGCGCGAAATTCCCGGTAGATGGGAATGCGGAGTTCGACGCTGCCCTCCATCAGGGCCTCGCCGCCGATGGGCAGGCCGGAGGCGGTGCGCGGCCCCAGGTAGTCGAAGCGGTAACCCCGCATACTGTCGTTGCCCCCGGCAAAGAAGAGGCGGTAAATGGGAATCTGCTGGGTCTGCTGGATGGGTTGGATGAAGCCGAACTTGAGGCGGCCCGCCAGGACGAAATCTCTTTTGCCGAGGGCCTGGTAGCGCCGGCCCTCCACCACGTTGCGCAGGAACTGGACATTGGAGCCCAGGAAATTCGGGGCCAATTCCTGCGTCCAAGCCAGGATGCCGCCCCGGTGCGGATCCGCGGGGTTGTCAGTGGTGTCCCGGCGCAGACCCAGGAGGAGCATGGAGGCCCGGTAAAGTTTGCCGGTGGTGGTCTGGTTGAGGATCAGCAGGGTCTCTTCCGGGACGTTGAAAGGCCGGGCGAATTCCAGGCTGTGGCCCACAAACCCCCGCAGCTTCCAGGGCAGGTCGCGTTCCAGACGTTCCTGGGTGAAGGTGGATTTGTCGGTAAATCCCGGCAGATAGCGCCGGATGTAGCCGCCCTGCAAGATGAGGTCGTTGCGGCTGGCCCAGAGTTGGGGATTGGTGAAGGTGGAAACGACCTTATCTTCGATGCTGGAGTGCTTGCCGCTCACCTCCAGAGTGCGGCCGCCGCCCCCCAGATTGCGAAAGCGCACCCCCAGTTGGGCCCGGAAGCGGTCTTCATTGCCGTAGCCCAGGCCCAGTCTGACGGAGCGCTTCTTTTTCTCCTGGAGCACCACCTCCACCGGAATCCGCTGCTCCTTCTCCGTGCCCTCCTCCGGGGAGAGGGTGACGCTTTGGAACAGGTCCAGGTTGTAGAGCTGGCGCTGACTGTTATAAAGCTCTGCGAAGGAGAAGACCTCCCCGGGCTTGAAGGTCAACTGCCGCCGGATCAAGTATTCGGGGGTCTCCCGGTTGCCGCGGATCTTAACGTCGCCGAAATAACTCAAGGAGCCGGGAGTGACGGTGACTTCAACGCGGGCGGTGTTCTTGGCGTCGTCCAACCTGACCTGGCCCTCCACTTGGGCCCGGGGGTAGCCGTGGTTTAGAAGAAAATCGAGGTAGAGGCGCTTCAGGGCCTCATAAGCCTCCTCCGTGAAGCGGTCATTTTTCTTCAAGGGCCATTGGGTCCGCAAGGCCGAGAGGTCAATCGGGGGAGCGCCGGGGATTTCCTTCACTTCCGTCTCGGTCACCCGGATGAAGGGGCCTTCGTGGACGTGGAGCTCCAACCGGACCTGGTGGTCCTCCCTCTGGATGCGAGGTTCGATGCGGGCGTGATAAAACCCCTCTCGCCGGTAAAAGTCCTGCAGGCGCTGCAGGTCGCTTTCCAGTTCGTCCCGGTTGAAGACCGGGGGCTTCTTCCAGGGGAGCCGGGAGGGCTGGGGCATGGTCAGCTCTTCTTTGAGCTTCTTGGCCGGGACCGTCTTGGCGCCGAAGATCTTTAGGGAAAGGAGCAGCGGGGCCTGCTCGGCGGGGGAGTCCTCCGCCCGGAGCAGGCCGCAGAAGGAGGTAAGCAGGAGGACCAGGCAAAACCAGGCCAAAAACGGCCTGGCCAACCGGGAAAAGCAAGCCCTCCACCTGCGCCGCAGCCAGCCCGCCTTCATTTCGCCTTTTTCCCCCGGAGCGGGGCCATTTCCGGGAACAGCGGCCGCTGTTTCTGGCCGCGGGTGCGAGCAGCCGGGGCCTGGGGCTGAACCACCAGGTCCGCCGGTATCTCCTGCACCAGGGGCGACAGGCCGGGCCGCTTTTGCTGGCCCCAGAGCCGGCGCTCCCGGGCCCGGGACAGCATGACCCGGCGGGAGGCCCGGGTCAGGCCCACGTAAAAGAGGCGGCGCTCTTCTTCCAGATCGGCCGCCAGTTCCCCCGGCGGCTCCCAGGGAATGAGGCCCGCTTCGCAGCCGGCGATGAACACGTAGGGAAACTCCAGGCCCTTGGCGGCGTGCAGGCTGAGGAGCTTGACCCGTTCCGCCGCCAGGTCCAGGCCGTCCCATTCCGGCCCCACCCCCTCCCGGGGCTGCTGGCAGGGGATGCCGGCCTCCTGGAGGGCCGCTTCCAACCCCGCCCCCAGGGCGTGCAGGCGGTAGAGCACGGCAATGTCCTTAAAGCCGACCCGGTCGTCGGGCTCTTGATGCCGCAGGCTCCGGTCTTCCAGGGCCAGATGGCTCATGCCGCCCACCAGTTTCTCAATCTCCCGGGCGATCAACCGGGCCTCGGCTTCGGGGTTGGCCGCTTCCAGCAGCAGCAAAGGCAGGTCTCCGGATTGATGGGTGCGGAGGGGGTCGGCGGCGCCAGCGCTCCGGAAAGGCTGGGCCGCCCGCAGCACCGGCTCCGGCAGGCGGTAGGTTTCCTGGAAGCGGCAGATTTCGGCGCCGGGCCAATCTTCCCGGAACCGGGTGAAGTAACGGGGTGAGGCCCCGCGAAAACCGTAAATCGCCTGGTCCGGGTCGCCGATGACCATGAGCTCCGCCTCCGGCCCGGCCAGCAGCTTAAGCAGGCGGTACTGGGCCTCGTTCAGGTCCTGGTATTCGTCCACCAATAGGTGCCGGAAACGGCTGCGGCAGGAATCCCGGACCTCGGGGTTCCGGGCCAGGAGCAGGGCAGGGCGGGCGATGAGGTCTTCGTAGTCCCAGAGCCCGGCGGCGGCCAGGGCCGCTTCATAGGAGCGGTAGGCCGCCAGGCAGGCCGGGTCCCCGGCTTCCGTCACTTCCTCGGGATATTCGAGGTTTTGCTTCCAGGCGGTGATTTGCTTCTCCAGGGCGGCGAAGGGCAGCCCGTGCTCCCGGGCCGCGTCCCGGAGCAGGCGGCGGCGCTCTTCTTCGCCGGCCACCTGACGCGCCTCGCCTTCCCGGGCGGTCAGGAGGTCGAGCCCCAGGGCATGGAAAGTCTTAAGGGTCAGAGCCTCAAGCCCGGGAAAGTCGGGGAGCAGCAGTTTCAGACGTTCGGCCATTTCCCCGGCGGCCTGCCGGGTAAAGGTGACGGCCAGGATTTCCTCGGGCCGCACCCCGCGGCGGGAGAGGAGATAGGCCAGGCGGTGGGTGAGGGCCCGGGTCTTGCCGGAGCCGGGGCCGGCGGCCACCACCAGGGCCGGCCCGGCATAGGTGACGGCGTGGCGCTGGGCCTCGTTGAGAGGGGCCAGCAAAGGATCATCAAGATACCGGTTTTCGGTTTTCGGTTTTCGGTTTTCGGCGGGTTCAGCCGCCGGGCTGGCAAGGCCGCAGTCGGGGGCCGGTTCCTGGGCCGAGGGGGCGGTTGGGGGAGGAGTTGCCGCGGGGAGGCTGAAGAAGGCCGCCTGGCCCTGGAGACGGCGGCGCTCCTCCGGGGTGAAGAGGCGAATCTCCCCATACTCCCCGTCGTAGCCCCCGGCGATGTGGACCTCGCCCCGGCGCATCCTGGCGATGCCCTCGGCCAGCAGCACTCCGGCTTCCCCCCCGGCCCGGGCCAGGTCCTCGATGGGCGCCCGGCGCAGGATTTCCAACTCCGGCCCCAGGGTCTCCAGCAGGTGGAAATAACGCTGGCGCAGCTTTTTGCTGGCGGGCCCCACCTGCAGCACCTCGGCCAGCACCTCCGGCAGGGCGATGAGGGACTCGAAGGGCTTGCCCGTGGGCGGCGCCTCCCCCTCCGGCCGGTCGGCCAGGTCCTGGACCCGGTGCAGCACGCCGTAGGTTAAGGGTTTGCCGCATTTGGAGCAGCGGCCTTGCAGTTTCTCGGCCTGGGCCGGGGTGAGGCGCAGGCCGCAGTGGCGGTGGCCGTCCAGGTGGTATTTGCCTTCCTGGGGGAAAAACTCCAGGGTGCCGGCAAAGCCCTCCTTGGTCCGCAGGGCCTGGGCCAGGTCCGGATAAGCGGGGGGCACGGTGAAGAGATTGGCCTCCCGGCCCAGCTTCTGGGGCGAATGGGCGTCGGAGTTGGAGACCAGCAGGAAGCGGTCCAGGGCCTGCACCCGCCAGTTCATGGCCGGATCGGAGGAGAGCCCGGTCTCCAGGGCATGGACGTGGGCCAGGCTTGCTTCGAAACATTCTTCCAGGGAGTCGAAGCCGCTTTTGCCGCCCAGCACCGAAAACCAGGGGGTCCAGATATGGGCCGGGATCACCAGGGTCTGGGGATCAATCTCCAGCACCAGTTCCAGGATAAACTTGGCGTCCAGTCCCAGGATGGGGCGGCCGTCCGAAGTCACGTTGCCCAGGCGGCCTAAGCGCCGGGAGAGCTTTTGGGCCGCTTCCAGGCTGGGGAGGAGGAGCAGCAGGTGAACCTTGCGGACCCGCCCGGCCTTTTTGTAAATGGCGCTGACCTCGCCGGTGATGATGAACCGGACGGCGGGCTTCTCTCTCCAGGCAAGGCCCTTGAGGTCCAACGACAGGGCCAGGCCGGGTTTAAGGACGTAAGTGCCGGGCGCCACCGGCTCCAGCTTGGCGGCCAGTTCCTCCAGCCACTCCGGGTGGGTGCAGTCTCCGGTGCCCACCACCTGCACCCCTTTATAGCGGCCCCAGAGGTCCAGGTGCTCCAGGTCCGCCTCCCGGCCGGTGGCAATGGAGTAGCGGGAATGGATATGCAGGTCGGCGATGGTCTCCATGAGTTTTTCACCTTACCACAAATCAGGGAGCGATACCACTGGACGGTCCGGCGGCTTATCCACCGGCGCCAGGGCAAATCTTCGGCAAGGGGTAAATTATCCATGGTTAAAAAACCTGCCCTCCCCAAGGAACGGCCCCCTGGACTTCACGTCCGAGGATGATTATTAAATACATGAATAAAGGGCAGGCAGCTAAAGGGTTTTTCATGGCGCTAAGGAGGATAGGGGCATGAAAAGCGTGGATAAGGAGACTTTAAGCAAATGGCTGGAGCAGCCGGACTTGTTCCTGATGGACGTGCGCAGCGATTCCGCCTGGGACCGCGGCATCGCCAAGATCAAGCACGCCCACCGCTTTGCGCCGGATAAGCTGCCCCAAATGGTCCAGGATATCCCCAAGAATCGCAAGCTGGTGATTTATTGTGAAGACGGTAAGACCAATTGCCCGTTGATGGCCCAGGAACTGGAAAAGATGGGTTTCGTCAATCTTTACATCCTGGAAGGCGGTTTCCAGGTCTGGAAGGGGAAGGAATTCCACCACGTGCCCAAGGAATACGACCCCAGCGCGTTGCCGGCAGCCAGGGAAAAGGCTTCTTAGCGCGGCATTCCCGGCGGCTGTCCTGGGCTGGTTGTCAATTTGAGAAGTTTTCCCCAGCCGGCGGGCCCAATTTCTCATCCTGATAATGTTAACTTTATTGTCCAAGCGGCAGAGCTTTTTCGCCAATTTTGCCAGAAATGAAGGCGCTTGACGACAGGAAGGCCTAAGTAGCGATCAGGTAAAAAAAAGAAAAAAAGCCCCTCCCCCGAGGGGCTTTTTTAAGCCCGTACTTTTATCCCCTGTTACAGGGAAGCTTTGGTTTTGGTATCGGTCCAGGCCGGTTCGGCGACCTCCTCAAAGTACGGTTGGAAGACATCCTCGTCCAGGCGCAGCATCAGGCCGCCGCACTGGGCGCACAGGGCCGTGTGGTCGTCCAGTCCGGCGACCCGCTGGTCCCGGCCCCCACAATCGACACATTGATATTCATAAATCGGCATAATTTCCCCCCCTTCTTGTTAAATATTGTTGCAATAATTATACCCAACTCCCCCCCTTTTTTTTATTTATAGCTAATCAGTTAATATTTAATAAAAATTTGTCAAGGGCTGCAAGCCTCAAATGTTACTCTTTTCTTCCGTTCCGGCCAAGCTGGGAAAAAAGACCCAGGAGATGGATAATTTTGCCCCAAACTTTCCAGCGAGAGTGGTAGGACCAAATTACCAGGCGGCGCAACAAGATCGTCTGCGCCATGGGGCCGGCCTGTACCGGCGAGGTCTTACCACAAATTATGGGCGCCGGGGCGTCACCGTCAGTTATCCGCAGGTTATGGCCGAAACCCCGGTGGGGGCCGCCAGCCTGCTGGCTGACGGGAATATCGCCTTGCAGGTGGAAGAGAAGGGGGAGGGGTTGCTGCGCCGCCGGGTGGTGGGGGTGGGGTCTTACGCTCCCGGGCGGGGATAAATTTCCCCAGCCATTCCCTGTCGGCGCCGGCTCGCACTTTCAAGGACTGCGACGAACTCCGCTTCGGCCTGGCCCAGGGGGTAGCTTCGAGGCGCCGTCCTAAGTGCGCCCAGCGGAAAGTGTCAATACAGCCAGGGAATTCATCCCCCAACCGGGAGCGGATACGCCGATCATCGCCAGGCTCGAAAAATACGAAGCCGTGGGGCGGCTGGAGGAAATCCTGGCCGCGGGCGGGTGTGGGCCCCCAAAAGCCAGAAAAGTGACAGTACATTTTCTTACCCTAATGGAGGATTTACGACCCCTTTAAGCAAGGGGCTGACGGCTATTTGCTCTGGTGGGAGAAGAAGTTGCTCCTTCAGATTGACCTTCGATCATAAAATTCATACATAAATAGGTTAGATTGGCGCAGTCGTCCCGGCGGCCCGGGTTAAAGGGCCGGTCGGGTATTGCAGAGGAGGAACCCATGCCCGAACCTTTAGGATATTTCACCTTTGTGCTGCATTCCCATCTCCCCTACGTCATCGGCCACGGGCGTTGGCCCCACGGCATGGACTGGCTCAACGAAGCCGCGGCGGAGTCCTACATCCCCCTGCTCCAGGTTTTCAGCCGCCTGGCCGCCGAGGGTTTGACTTCCGGGGTCACCTTGGGGATCACCCCCATCCTGGCGGAGATGCTGGCCGCGGAGACCTTTAAAGAAGAGTTCAACGACTACCTGGACCACAAGGTCCAGGCGGCCCAGGAAGACCTGGCCACCTTTGAGAAGCTGGGAGATCAGCACTTCGCTTCCCTGGCCCGGAGGTGGGCCGAACACTACGGCGAGCTGGCCCGGGCCTACCGGGAGGATTTCCACGAAGACCTCCTGAAGGGCTTTCGGGACCTGATGGATCAGGGGGTCCTGGAGGTCATCACCTCCGCCGCCACCCACGGCTACCTGCCCCTGCTGGGGCGGGACACCTGCGTGCAGGCCCAGGTGAAGCAGGGGGTGGCCGCTTATAAGCGGCATTTCGGCCGCGACCCCAAGGGCTTCTGGCTGCCGGAGTGCGCCTACCGGCCGCGCTACAAGTGGGCCCCGCCCCTGGCCGACCTGGCGGCGGAGCCGGTGCTGCGCAAGGGAGTGGAGGAGTTCCTGGCGGAGAACGGCCTGGATTACTTCTTCATTGATTCCCACCTGCTCAAGGGCGGTCGGGCCATCGGGGTTTACAAGGACCGCTTCGAGGCCCTGGAGCGCCTCTGGGAGCGCTTTGCGGCCCAGTACCAGGAGCGCCCGGAGGAGCAGGACAAGTCCCCCTACCAGGTCTATCTGGTGAGTTCGGCCCCGGAAAACCAGCGGCCGGTGGCGGCCTTCACCCGGGACCCCAAGACCGGCCTGCAGGTGTGGAGCGGCGAATGGGGCTACCCCGGCGACGGCAACTATTTGGATTTTCATAAGAAAAGGTATCCGGGCGGCCTGCGCTACTGGCAGGTGACCAGCGCCAAGGCCGATCTGGCGGACAAGCAGCCCTATCACCCGGAATGGATCATGCCCCGGATTCACGAACAGGCGGACCACTTTGTCTCCCTGATCGCCGGCCTGCTGGCGGAGTTCCGGGAGCGGCAGGGCCGGCCCGGACTGGTGGTGGCGCCCTATGACACCGAACTCCTGGGCCACTGGTGGTTCGAAGGCCCGGAATGGGTCTATCAGGTGCTGAAGCGGATTCAGACTTACACCCAGGTGGGCCTGAGCCCGGGCAGCCGCTTGCTGCAGGAGGCCGCGCCCCGGCAGGTCATCCAACTGCCGGAAGGCTCCTGGGGGGAAGGCGGCTACCACTGGATCTGGCTCAACGAGATGAACGACTGGACCTGGCGCCACATCTATCCCGCCGAAAAGGAGATGGAGGAATTGGCCCAACTTTACGCCGAGGACCCGGACCCGCGCCTGCAGGACCTGTTGCAGCAGTGCGGCCGGTCGCTGTTCCTGCTGGAGTCTTCGGACTGGCAGTTCCTCATCAGCACCTTCAGCGCCCGGGACTACGCCGAACTGCGGCTGGTGGTGCATACCGACGACTTCAAACGCCTGGCCGCCATGACCCGGCGCTACGCCGCCGAGCGGGACCTCCCCCACGAGGATTGGAATTTCCTGGCGCTTTGCCGGGAGCGGGACGACATCTTCCCGGATATTGACCCCAAATGGTGGGCCCGGCTGGAAGACCCGCCGCTGGAGGCGGGATAAGCCTCTGACCTCTTCTTGTGGTGCTTTTGCTACAAGAGACGGGTTTTGTGGTTTTTTTGCAACAGAAGCAGCAGCAGAATGACCCAGGGATAAGCAGACTATCCGAGAACTTATGAGATATCAGTGAGTTGTCCATTACCATGCCCCTCGGCATAGGGATTGCAGGACGAAGGCCGAGGGGAGAATCATGATCTGGCAAAAGACCTTGGCCCAACCGCTAGATTTCAGCGGCATCGGGCTGCACTCCGGTAAAAGGGTTAATGTGACCCTGTATCCGGCTTACGCCAATCAGGGCCTGCGATTTATGCGGACCGACCTGCCGGGCCGGCCGCAGATTCTGGCCCATTACTCCCGGGTGGTGGACACCACCCGGGCCACCACCCTGGGGGAAAACGGCGCCACCCTGGCCACGGTGGAGCACCTGCTGGCCGCCCTGGCGGGGCTGGGAGTGGACAACGCCCTCATCGAAGTGGACGGCCCGGAGCTGCCCATCATGGACGGCAGCGCCGCGCCTTTCGCCCGGCTGCTGGCCCGAACCGGGCTGCGCTCCCTTTCCTGGCCCCGGGCTTATCTCATGGTGCGGCAGATGGTGGAGATGCGCCAGGGCGACCAGTGGATCCGGGTGAGACCCGGCGTGCCCCGCATCACTTACAGCATCGACTTCGATCATCCCCTCATCCGGCAGCAGAGTTACAGCGTGCCGCTGCGCTCCGAGAGTTTTCAGAGCGAGATCGCCGCGGCCCGCACTTTCGGTTTTCTCAAGGAAGTCCAATACCTCCAGGAACGGGGCCTGGCCCTGGGCGGGTCGCTGGACAACGCGGTGGTGCTGGATGACCGCCAAGTCTTGAATCCCGGCGGCTGGCGCTTCCCGGATGAGTGCGTGCGCCACAAGATCCTGGACGCGGTGGGCGATTTGGCGCTCCTGGGCTTGCCTTTGCTGGGACATCTGGAAGTGGGCAAAGGCAGCCATGAACTGCATTATAATTTCCTCCGGCTGCTCATCAGCCGGGAGGCGGATTGGCGGATGTGGATCCCCTCCGCCCGCCCCGGAGAGAGGCCGGCCCGCTGGTTCCAGACGCCGCTTTGGGAAGGAGCTACCGCTTAGGGGGGGATAGCAGTAAGCAGTGAGCAGTAAGCAGGGAAGGCGGGCCTGGGGGAGGGCCTGCCTTTTTATTTTTCCGAGAACTATGATAGCATGGAGTGAAGGGAAGGAGCATGAAGGGGCTGGAATGGAGCTACCGCTTGACCGTCTGGTTGGGCCGCCGGTTATTCCCCGCGCTGGCCCGATATGAGGCCCCCTCGCGGCCCTTCGAGGAACTGCAGCAGGAATTCCGCCCCTGGGAGATTCTCAGCTTTGCTCTGACCGTGCTCTTGGGGTTGCTCACCGGAGTCTTTTGGTGCTGGCTGTTCGATCAGATAGGCGCCTGGCGGTTCAGTCGCTTCCCCGAAGGGGCCCTGGCGCTGACCGCCTCCTGGCTGCTCTGGCTTCCCGGTTTGCTTCTGGGGGTGGCCAGCGGGGCCTTTTTGACCTACCTGCTGTTGCGGCTGTGGCTCAAATCCCGCTATCGCGACTATCTGGCTTATCAGAACCAGAAATTCCGGGTCAATAATGAAAAAATGGGGATTCCGCTGGGAATCTTAATCACCGTGGGGCCCCTGATCCTCCTGCTCCTGCTGCTCAACTGGTACGTGATCTTTACCCCCGAGCGGATCATCATCAAGCCGTTATTGGCCCTGTCGTCCCAGACTTACCGGTATGCCGACATCGAAGAGATCTACCCGGTGCCCGCCTTAACCGCCTGGACCGGGAGAGGCGGCGACGGCAAGGAATATGTCATCCGTTTCCGCGATGGGCGAAAATGGGCCACCAATCATTCCCCGACCCCCCTTCCCTTGAAACGCAAGATGCAGCTCGTCATGTATGCGATCCTGAAATCAGGGGTCCCCATTACCGCGAAGAGAGACTCAGTTTGACTTTCCCTTAAGCCGCCCACCGTTTCGGAGGTCGGCGATCAGACCTTTCCGGTGTATCGGACACCCTCCAGACCTTTAAAATGAACATCCTGGGTCCAGATGACCGCCTGGAAAGTTCGGGCGGTGGCCAATATGACGCTGTCAGCCAGAGGCAGCCTGAGATCACTGCTGATTCTGGCGGCTCTAAGAGCGAGGTGAGCATCCAAAGGGACGATTAAGCCCTGGTGCATGGCCGCAGCCGCCTGGAGAGCGGCGTCTTCCCCCCGTTGCTGGAAAACCCGTTTGAATACTTCCAGGAGGCAGATGGTAGGGACCAGCAGGGAGTTGGCATCCTCCAGGGCCGGGGCATAAAAATCAGCCTGGGGGCCGTTGGCGAAGTACTCCAGCCAGCCGCAGGAATCCACCAGATTCATAACCGATCCTCGTCGCGGGGCACCTCCGTATCGATTCCCTGGAGAAATCCGCGCAAGGTTTTGGTTTCGCGCATGGGGAT
>CAZOCQ010000041.1:0-18175 GCA_964578335.1 uncultured Desulfobacca sp. | reverse complement strand
GCGCCCGCCAGCGCCAGGGCCGGTATCATCAGACCGATGCGCGTCCACCACACGGCTGAACGGCTTTGGGCGGAGTGCGCGAGGGTGACGCCGAGGAACAGCGCGCCCTTGGCCAGTCCATGATGCACCGCATACACGAGCACGGCGGCGAGAATTCCGCCCCACGCTTCGGGCCGCGCCAGGCCGGCGCCCACGCCCACCGTGATGATTCCCATCTGGCTGATGCTGGAATACGCGAGCACAGTTTTGGGGTTCTTCTGCGTCACGCCCGCAACCGCGCCGAGGAAGGCCGAGCCCAACCCCATGGCCACGAGCGTCAGCCCGATTTCCGGGAGCGGAGCATCGCCGAGCGGCAGGAAACGCAACCAGCCGAGCAGCCCGGCTTTGATCATCGCACCACTCAACACCGCGCTGGCCGGCACCGGCGCCGCCGGGTGCGCCAGCGGCAGCCAGAAATGGAGGCACAAGGCGCCCGCCTTGATGCCGAATCCCACGAGCACCAGCCCGAGCACCAACGGGCTGGACGCTTCTCGCGGCAACGCGTGGATGTCGGTCGTGCCCGCCTTCACCGCGAGCCAGGACAGGCCCGTCAGCAGCAACACCTCGCCAATCATCGCCAGCGCCATGTAAACGCGTCCCGCCCGCACGGCCTCGACGTCGCCGCGATGCAGCACCAGTCCGACGGAGGCGAAACCCATTACCGCGAAGCCGACGTAGAAGGTGGGAATATCCGCCGCGAGAATGAGACCGAAGTTGCCGGTCATCGCCGCGAGAAAAAACGCCCAGAAGCGAACCGGCTCGGCGTCCTTCGCCAGATAGCCCCGCGCATACCACGCCGACGCCAGCCACAGCACGCTGGTGAATCCCAGGAACACGCGGCCGGTGCCGTCGAGCGAGAGCACGACGTGCTTCAGCACCCACGGCACCGAGACGCTCGCGTCCGCCGTGCCGAACAGCGCGAGCAGCACCGCCGGAGCGGTGGCGAGTGGCGCGACGCGTTTCACGTCCGCGCGCCAGCGCGGGAACACCACCGCGAGCGCCGTCACCACCGGCGCGAGGACCGAGGTGAGGAGCAGAAACTGTGTGAAGGAATCCGCGCTCATGGTCCGTATTCCCGGCGCATGATGAGTTTCGCCCAAGCCAGCGGGCTGAAGGGCGATTCGGCGAAAACGCCCGCATAGAGGACCAGCGCCGCCGTGACCAGCATCGGCAGCAGCAGCATCCAGTGCGTTTCCCGTTTGCCGAATGTGTGCTCGGCGGGCCACTTCTCCGGCGGCGGGCGGAAATACGCGCGATAGAGGATGGGCAGGAAATACGCGGCGTTGAGCAGGCTGCTCGCGCCGAGCACGAGCGCCACCCATTCCTCGCCGGCCTCCGCCGCGCCTTGTTGCAGATACCACTTGCTGACGTAACCCGCCAACGGCGGGATGCCGATCATGCCCAGTGCGCCGATGCTGAATGCGGCCGTCGTCCACGGCATGCGCCGGCCCACGCCGTTCATTTCGCTGACGTGGTGGATGCCAAGTGTCTCAGCGTAGTTCCCCGCTCCGAAGAAGAGCGTGATTTTCATGATGCCCTGATGCACCAGATGCACGAGACCGCCGACGGTGGCCAGCGGCCCGAAGATCGCGACGCCCAAAATAATGTAGGACACCTGGCTGATCGTGGAGTAGGCGAGCCGCTTCTTCAGTTCGTCCTGAAACAGCGCGCGCACCGAGCCATACACGATGGTGAACGCGGCCGCGCAGGCCAGCGGGTGCAACACACCCAATTCCTCGGCGGTCTGCACGCCATACACGTCATACACCACGCGCACTACGCCGAACGCGCCCGCCTTGACCACCGCCACGGCGTGCAGCAACGCGCTGACCGGCGCGGGCGCAACCATCGCCTTGGGCAGCCAACCGTGCAACGGCACCAAAGCGGCCTTCACGCCCAGCCCGACGATGAAGAGCAGGAAGATGATTTGCAGTTCGCCCCGATGCGAGGCGACCACGCCCGCCAGCGCGCCGCGCTCGGTGAAGTTCACCGGCCCGACGATGGTTTGCAGCCACGCCACCGCCAGCAGCAACACCGCGCCGCCGCCCAGCGTGTAGGCGAGATAAACTGCCCCGGCCCGCATGGTCTTCGCCGTGCCGCGATGCACCACCAGCGGATAGGTCGAGATGGTGAGCAGTTCGTAGAAGATGAGAAACGTCACCAGGTTCGACGACAGCGCCAGTCCCGTCGTCGCGCTGACGCACAGGCTGAAGAAGCCGAAAAATCGGCAACGGTGCGGCGAGTCCTCCAAATAGCCCACGGCGTAAACCGTGGTGAGAAACCACAATACCGTAGAGAGCGTGACGAACAGCACCGCGTTCGCATCCCCGCCCAGCGCGAACTCGACGCCAGGCGCCATCGTCCAGTGAAAGTGATACGTCCCGCCTTCGCGGATTCCGGCCAACAGCACCGCGACAAACACCAGCTTCACGCCCGCGCCCAGCAAATTCAGCCAGGTGCGCAGCCGGCGGTTCTCCTCCTTGAGGCAAAAGATGACCAGACCCGTCACCAACGAGCTGAACAGGATGCCCAGCAACAATGCGCCGTGAAGATTCATGGTCCCGGTCCTCCCATGAGCACGCGACCGGTCACGGGCGCGGCCGTACGCAGCAACTCCAACGGCCAACTCCCGGCCAGGCCCAGCACCACGGCGAGCAGCGCCAGCACCAGAGCGGTCCACTCCATGATGGCCGGCGCCGGGCTCGCGCTCGACGGACGATCCGCATTGGTGAAGAAACAAAGCATCACGCGGCCGACGTAGGCCGCTGCGAGCAATCCGCCCACGAGGATGACGGCCGCCCACCACCATTGACCCTGGTGCAGCGCCGCATTCAGCACAAGCCATTTGCCGACAAACCCGCTGCTCGGCGGCAGCCCCATGAGGCTCAACCCCGCAAGGGCGAAGGAGGTCACGGTCAGGGGCAGGACCGGCGCCAGCCCGCCCAGATCCTTGATCCGGTCGTGCCCGGCGGCATGCAGCAGGTTGCCAGCCGCGAGAAACATCGCCGTCTTCGCGCAAGCGTGCGCCGCCAGGAGAACCAGCGCGCCGCCCCACGCGTTGAACCCCTCCGCGCGTGCCGCCAGCGGGAAAACGAGACACAAATAACCGAGCTGCGCCACGGTCGAGTAAGCGATCAGCAACTTCAGCCGCGACTGAAACAGCGCCAGCACCGAGCCCCAGAGAATCGCCGCCGCCCCGAGCGCTCCCAGCCATTGCGCCGCCGCCGGGTTGACGACGTGGGCGAAGGCCTCGAACCACACTCGCAGCAAAACATAGAACGCGCCCTTCACCACCAGCGCCGATAGCAGCGCGCTCACGGGTGCGGGCGCGTGGGCGTGGGCGGGCGGCAGCCAGAAGTGCATCGGAAACACTGCCGCCTTCATCATCAGACCGGCGGTCATCAGCGCCAGCGCCGTCCACGACACCGGGCCGGGCTGCACCTGCTGCGCGAGTAGCGTCAGGTCCACCGTCGAGTGCGCGCCATACACCAGCGCCACGCCCATCAGGTAGAACAGCGAACCGGCGAGACTGACGAACAGGTACCGCATCGCAGCGTTGAGCGCCGCCCGCCCGCCCGCCAGCGCCACCAGCGTGACCGCCGCGAAGCCCAGCAGTTCGAGCGTGACGTAGAGGTTGAAAATGTCCGCCGAGAGAAACAGTGCGTTCAACGCCGCCCACAGAAAAAGAAAGAGCGGCCAGAAGTATTTTCCCCGATGCTCCGCGTCGGCGGCCTCGTGGCCCGGCGCCGGCGCGAAGTAACGCCGCGCGTAAAGGGCAACGGACAGGCCCACTCCCGTCGTGACCAGCAATAGCCAGGCGGTCAGGCCGTCGGCCCGCAGGTCAATGCCCAACGGCGCGCCCCAGCCGCTTACCAGATGCCGGATCGTTCCAGTGTCGTGAACCTGTCGCGCCAGCAACACCGAACTCCAGCCGGTGACACCAGCCACGATCCAGGCCAGCCCGTGCCCGAGCCGGGGCAGGGCGAACGTCAGCACCGCCCCGGCCAACGGCGCGAGTATCAGCGTGGCCATTGCGGCAGACGGGGTCACGAGCCGCCCTCCTTGTCTTCCGTGTCATCCATCTCCGCCTTGCCGTTGACCGCCTGCACGCGGTCGGCGAGCGCCAGCGCCAGGCCCGTCGCGCACACGGCCACGACGATACCTGTCAGCACCATCGCGTGCGGAATTGGATCGGCCACGCCGCCCGGCGTTCGCGCCGCCACGGCGATCAACACCAGCGCCGTGCCGCTGCTCATGATGTTCGCCGCCAGGATTTTTTTGAGCAGATGCGGTTTGGACACCAGCCCGTGGAAGCCGACGACGAAGAGCGCCGCGCCCGCCAGCAGGTAAAGTGTGTACTGTTCGTCAATCATGCGGGGGCTTCTCCGGGCTTGGCGTCGCGTCGTCTGCCGCCGCCGGCCGCCCGCCGAGGAACAGTCCCGCGAAGGTGAGGCCGATGGAGAGGAGGGCGGCGGCCTCAATGGCCAGAATCCAGTTCCCGGCTGAGGAGTGCGGATATTCCAGCAGCCGGCCTGTCAGCAGCATGACGCCGCCGCCGACGCCCACAAACACAGCCAATCCCAACCCCAGCCCGAAACGCAGCCCGCGTTCGCGCCTCAGCCCGCCCCCGCCCAGTCCCGCGAGCAGCAACAGCACAAACGCCCCGCCCAGCAGCGCGCCGCCCTGGAACGCTCCGCCCGGCGCGAATGAGCCAATCCACAGCAGATAACCACCCGCCACCACCAGCACCGGCAGCACGAGACGCAGCAACGAAAGCACGAGCGGGCGTTCGCGCAGGTCCACCCATGCGATGCGCTCCTCGCGCAACGACCACACACCGACAAGCGCCAGCAGAAACACTGCAACCTCCAGCAGCGTGTCGTGGGCACGATAGTTCAACAGCGCCGCCGTGACGGGATTGCTCACGCCGCTATGGGGCAGCTCCGCCAGCGCTGGTTCGGTCAACCCGCGAGGCGTTTCCGGCAGCGTCAGCACAGCCCAGCCAAGGAGTGTCCACAGCGCGACGGAGAAAATGCCGTTGAGCCAGCGGAGTCTCATGGTTGCTCCTCTCGGTTTGGTTTGGCCGCGTCCGCTTCGCGGCGTTTCATTCGCGCCAGCGCGGAGAGAATCAACGCGCCCGTCAAGGCGCTGCCCACGGCGGCTTCGGCCAGCGCCACGTCCGGCGCGCGCAACCGCACCCACGCGACGGTCAACAGCAGGCCGAGCATGATGAACTTCAGTACCGCGCGGAACAGGTCGTGGTCCGCCAGCGAACGCCAGGCGAGCCACATCATTGTAAGCACGAGTATGGCATCAAAGAGTTGCACCATCATGCCGTCCTCCTGCTCCACGGTTGACGCCCGCGGCGGCGGGCTTCGTTGGCGATGAGGAAGCAGACGCTGGCGCTGGCCAGCAGCACCATCACCCAGATAAGGCCAAGCTTGAAGACTTCCTGCCAGTTCTCCGCCTGGAGCATGAGCGCCAACACGAGGAAGCCGAGACCCACGTTGTCCGCCTTCGTCAGCGCGTGCAGCCGGCAGTAGAGGTCGGGAAAACGCAGCAGGCCGACCGTGCCCGCGATGAAGAAGAACAGCGCGACGGCCAGCAAAGCGAAGCTGAGATAGTCCAGGACGTTCATCGTTTGGGGTTCTCGTCCGAGTCGTCCTCCGGCCAGCCGCGCAGGACGAAGGCCGCGCCGAGCACGGCCGCGAGCAGCGCGAGCGCCAGCGCGATGTCCACGGTCCGCGCCAGGCCGAGCGCGCGGCCCATCACCAGCACCAGCGCGACGCCCGTCGTGCCGAACAGCAGCGCCGCGAGCAGCGAATCCGCGCCGCCGGGCCGCGTGGTGACATAGACCACGCCGGCCACGATGGTCAGGAGCAGCACGAGCGCAATCGCCCACCAGAGTTCGCTCATGGTGTCGCCTCCCCGGACGCGCGCAGCTCGACGCCGAACAGCGCGGCCACTCGTTCCTCCAACGCGCGCAGTTCGACTTCTGCGCCAGGGCCGGCTTCGAGTGCGTGAATCTGCAACGCCGCTTCCTCGATACCGACCACGAGCGTGCCCGGGAGCAGGCTGATGAGACCGGCAAAAAACAGTCGCGGTGAACCGGCGGGCAAACGCGTGTGGAAGCGGAGCACGCCGGGATTCAGCGACAGGCTCGGACGCATCGCCCGCCGCGCCACATCGAAGCCGCCGCGCACGGATTCGCGCAGGAAGAACCACGCCATCGGCAGCGCCCCCGCCAGCCGCCAGCGCCACGCCGGTTCCGGCCGCAGGCGCAGGCTCAGCGCCGTGGCGGCCAGCACGACCGGCCCGCCCACAATCCAAGAGGGCGCGTCGCCCCCGGTGAGCAGCCACCAGAGCGCGGCGAACAATGCCCCGCGCGTGAGAAGGCGAGAGAAGCGTATGCCCGTGTTGGATTTCATTGCGCGAAATTGTTCATTTTGGCCAGAGCACATGGATGGAACCGCCGTAAGCCGCCACCCGCAGCGCCCCAATCCCCAGCACGATCACCGCGAGCTGCCATTGCATTCTGACCGTCCACATCTTCAGAGGTCGTTACCGGGAATCTCGAAGAGCACGCGCGCCACATACTGGCCGGGCGAGCGGCGAGCGTCTCGCGGACCGCGTCGTCGAACAACGCAAACTTCAGCGCGCGGGCGCCGGCGTTGAGCGCGAGGTTGCATTCACGCAGCCGATACTACTTTCGATCGCACAAAACAACAGCACCTTTTTGCCTTCGGCTTCGCCGCGGCTGGCGCGATTCTGGAAAACGCTGCGCCTCACGCCGGTTGTTCTGCGGCCAAACTCAACCTTGCCCATCTGTCTTGGGTCGGCGTAAGGGCAGCCACCGCACAATCCCCAATCCAACCGTCAGCGCCCCGATCAGTGCCAGACCGTAGAGGAACGCCAGTCGCAAGAGTCGCCGGCCGGTTGCCTCGACTCGCTGGGCCAGTGCGTCCACGCTTTGGCCCTGCTGCTCCAACGCCGGGGAAGCCAGAAAACGATCCAGGGTTTCGACCAGGCGAGTGAGTTCTTGCGCGCTGCGGGAAATATCGGTCGCCGCCGTGCCGTATTCCCGCACGTCGAAGGGACGGCTTGCCGGCGCGGCGGCGACATCGTTGGTCGCGGGTGGCCGGTCAAAACGGCCCACAAATGCGTCCAGCGCCCTGGCCGCCTGTTCGACCGCCGTCGCCATCTCGCGCACCGTGCCTGCTGACTTGTCCAGATCGGCCAGCATCGCGCGCAATCGTTCATCTTCGCCCACGACGTCGGCCAGCAGCTTGCGCTGTTCATCGCCGAGGCGGCCGGGCAGTTGTTCAATCACTTTGGTGAAATGCTCGGTGGCCTGGCGAAAACCTGAAAGATCATCGAGCAATTGGCGCGTTTCGGGCAGGGCGGAAACGTTGTGGGCGAGCAACTCGGTCTGCCAGCGCAAAAGCGTGGGGGCGCGCTTGAGGAAAAACAGGGAGCGCTCAGCCACCTGGCGGGATTCCTCAATCACGCGCGTCGCCGGATCCAGGCTGGCCAGGGGGTCGAGATAAAACAATCCCAACAGGCTGCCGATCCTGGAACGAGCGGCGGGGGTGGCCTGCCGGGCGCGGGCGAATTCACTGAGATACACATACTCGGCGGCACGCGGGCCGGGATGGGCATCGCGCCACTCGCGCAGCAGTTCGCGCAATTCGTCCTGTTGGCTCGGCGTCAGCACGCTGCCGGCGGTCGTCCAGATTTCCTGTTCGAGCTTGCGCAATGTCGCCAGCAGGCTCTCGCAGTCCGGCCCGAACACTTCAGGCAACCAGTAATGCTCGACGTTCATCCGCCCGAGCGTGACCAAGGCCACCATGTCGAGCAGGTTGGCGCTGGGATTCGGGCCGCTGGCAATCAGCAGGGCGGTGTTGGCGAAGTTCAGTTTCAACGTCTGTAATGCGGCCCGTTCACGGGGCTCGGACAGGCGCGGCTCCAGATCCGTGCAGGTTTCCGCCAGCGCGTAAATGAAGCCGTCGGCAAAGCTCATCACCTTGGCTTGAAGCTCGGTGGCGGCCACCGGTTGAGTGCGCCCCGCGTCCGAGGACAGCGACGAGGGCACGGCGACCTCTGGCGCGCGCGGGCGTCGAGGAATCAGCGTGCAACCGCTGACTGCGAGCAGTATCAGCAGCGCAACACACAGTGCGCCATGACAGAAGGGCCATCGCCAGCGAACGGGAGGATCAGGGAGTGTTTTCATCGCTCGGCTTCGCTCTCCAATCGTTGCCGCACCGTCTGCAATGCCCGCCGGTGGGCGGCGGAGACCGCCGGGTAATTCATCTTGAGCGATTTCATCGTTTCCACAATGGCGTGCGAGATGATCAGCCGCGCGTTGAGTTTGTCATCGGCGGGCACGACATACCACGGCGCGTGTTTCGTGCTGGTCGCCCCAAGGCAGTCGGCGTAGGCGCGTTGGAAATCGTCCCAGTGCTCGCGCATCTCGATGTCGGCGGGGCTGAGTTTCCAGTTCTTGTCCGGGTCATCAATGCGCGCGAGGAAACGCTGCCGCTGTTCCTCCTCGGAGAGATGCAGGAAGAACTTGAGGGTGCGCGTGCCGTTGCGATGCAGATAGTCTTCGAGGTTGACGATGTCCTGAAAACGCTCGCGCCAGATGGTTTTGAGATTGACGCACTCGGCGGGCAGGCGCTGCCCGGCGAGCACCTGCGGCAGCACCCGGGCGATGAGCACTTCCTCGTAGTAGGAGCGGTTGAAGATGCCGATGCGTCCGCGCTCGGGCAGCCGCTTGTTGGTGCGCCAGAGAAAGTCGTGGTCCAGTTCCTCGCTGCTGGGTTGCTTGAAGCTGAAGACCTGGCAGCCCTGCGGATTGACGCCCGACATGACGTGGCGGATCGCACCGTCCTTGCCGGCGGTGTCCATGCCTTGAAAGATCAGGAGCACGGCATAGCGGTCGTGGGCGTAGAGGAGGCGCTGGAGATCGCTGAGTTCCTCGCGGTATTCCTCCAGCAGTTTGCGATAGCTTTTTTTGGAGGCGTAAAGCGGCTTCACCTGTGTCGGCCATCGGGCGAGGTTGACTTTCTTGCCCGGCGCCACTCGGAACTGTTCCAGGCTGCATTTGAGATTCATAATCTGGGTGTTCGTTGATTGTTTACTCATCGGGGTTGGCGTCGGTCAACACCGGCTCCGGTTTGCCGTCGCCGCCCAGATAATTGCTGATGCGCCAGGCGTGATAGCCCACGCGGTCCAGCCAGCGCATCGCGTCCAGCACTTCGAGCGCCTGCGCGGGTGCGGCCGCGCCGACAGCGGTCTGCTGAAGGATCACTGGGCGTTCCTTGCGGCGCAGGTCCGCCAGTTCCGACGCCTGTTGCTGCACCCGCGTCAACCAGTCATCCGTCGCGCTGCCGTGCAACCCGGCTTCGCCCTGTTCGAGAATCGTCCGGGTGAGCGCCACCGCAGCCTGCAACCGTGAATCATCCAGCCCCCGCCGCACGCTGGCGGGCGGCGTCAAGCGCGTTTGCAATCGCGTCAGGTGGTCCATGGCGTGCATCTGGGCGATGCGTAGTTGCGAGAGCGGTTCGTCCTCGGCCACGGGTGGAATCTGCGCGAAAAACTCCTGCAACCGGTCCAGCGTCTGGCGCAGTTGGACTTCTCGCGCGTCGCCGCCAGCGGCCGGGCCGCCGAGGGGCGTCCGCAAGACGCGGAAGGTCTCCGCCGCCGTCTCGCGCAGCGCGCGGCGCGTGGCTTCCAGCGCGACCGCCGGCGCTTGCAGCACGGTGTTGTCCAAGTGCCGGGTCAAGGCCGGTCCGCGATCCGGCAAGACCCGCTCGATGGCGCGGGCGAACCGGTCCACGAACGGGAGAAAGATCGCGACGCCCAACCCGATGAAGGCCGTGTGAAACGCCGCCAGGCTCATCGCTCCCCCATCCAGCCCCGCGTGCTTCTGCGCCCAGGCGATTCCCCACAAGAACACGGGCAACGACACCACCGCAATCAAGCCGGTCGCCAGATTGAAAAGGACGTGTGCCAGCGCGGTGCGTTTGGCCGGCACGCTGCCGCCAATCGCCGCAAGCGCGCCCGTGACGGTCGTGCCCACCGCCGCGCCGATCACCAGCGACGCCGCCTGATCGAAGTTGATCGCGCCCGTGTGCAGCGCCGTCAGCGTCGTCGCCACCGCCGCGCTGGATGACTGCATGATGACGGTCATCACGATGCCGATGATCATCGCCAGCAGATGCCCCCCGAGACCACCGGCCGGCAACCGCGCCAGATTGAAGACGCCGGACAAACCCCGCATCGCGTCCTGCAACGTCTCGATGCCGATGAAGATGACCCCGAAGCCGGCCAGCGCGAGCCCCAGCGACCGCCAGCGTCCGTGCGCCAGCAATTTCAAAAATGCGCCCAGTCCGACCAGTGGCAGCGCGTAGAAGCCCACGCTGATCTTCAGACCCAGCACCGCGATGATCCAGCCCGTGCCCGTCGTGCCCAGGCTCGCGCCGAACACCACGCCAATCGCCTGGGGAAACGTGAGCAGACCGGCGCTGACAAAACCGATCACCGTCACCGTCGTCGCGCTGGAGGATTGCACCAGCGCGGTGACGAGAGCGCCCGATCCGAACGCCTTGAGCGGCGTGCCGGTGAACCGCACCAGGGCGCGCCGCAATGCATCGCCGGCGAACGCCTTGACCCCGTCGGTCAACAGCACCATGCCCAGCAGAAACAGGCCGATGCCGCCGACGAGCTTGAAGATGAGTGCCGTCATCAGTCCGGATCCTCATTGCACCGGCGCCATGAGCCGCGCCAGGCGCACGGCCAGGCGCACGGGAAAACGGCGTGCTTCCAACTCTTTCGCCGAGGACAGCCGCGCATCGGCAAAGTCGCGTTGAAACACCGCCTCGATCTGCCGCGCAAATTCCACGTCGCGCACTTCGAGCGTGATCTCGAAGTTCAGGCGGAAGGAGCGGTTGTCGAAGTTGGCCGTGCCCACGGCGGCCGAGTCTCCGTCCGCCAGCATGATCTTGTGGTGCATGAAACCGTTGGTGTGACGATAAATCGTTACGCCCGCCTCCTCCAGCGGCGCGACGAATGACCAGCCCGAAAGGCGAACCAGCGTGTGGTTGCAGTCATCGGGCACCAGCACGCGCACGTCCACACCCCGCAAGGCCGCCAGCTTGAGCGCGCTGACGATCGGCTCGTCCGGGACGAAATAGGGACTGGCGATCCAAAAACGGTTCGTCGCGGCGTTGATGGCGTTGAGAAAGTAGAGCGCACAGGTCTCGAAACGGTCCGCCGGGCCGGTGGGCAGACAGAGCACTTTGCGCGACACGCCGGACGGCGCGGCCACTGGCGTCCAATCCAGCGCCAGCGTTTCGCCGCTGGCCCAATGCCAGTCCTCAAGGAACGGCACCTGGACGGCCTGCACCGCCGGGCCGGTGACTTTGACCATCGTGTCCACCCACGGCGTCCGGCGCGGATGCCGCCCGAGATATTCGTCCCCCACGTTGGCGCCGCCGACCCACGCGGCGCGTCCGTCCACCACCACCATCTTGCGGTGATTGCGGAAGTTGAGTTGAAACCGGTTGGCATCGCCCTGGGTGCTGTGGAAGGCGCGGACCGCCACGCCGCCCGCGCGCAGTTTGTCGAGATAGGCGCGCGGCAACTGGTGGCAGCCGATCTCGTCGTAGAGAAAGTAAACGCGCGCGCCGCGCCCGGCGGCGGCCAGGAGGCGCTGCTGCAAATCACGCCCGACCGAGTCGTCCCGCACGATGTAGAACTGAACCAGCACGTAGTGGGTGGCTTGATCAATGCCGGAGAAGATGGAGGGGAAGATCTCCTTGCCGTTGCAGAGCAGTTCCACGTCGTTGCCCAGCGTCGCGGGCAGTTTGGCCAGGCGTTGCTGCAGCCGAACCCGGCTGGTTTCCGCCGGGACGAGCAATCCGGCGGTCCCGGCGCGGGTGATGAAATCGTGAATCAACGGGTTGGTGTCTTCGAGGTCGGCGCGGCGTTTGTTGACATAGCCATTGAACTTGGTCCGCCCGAAAATCCAATACGCCGGTACGGCAACATAGGGGATGGTGTTTAACGAAACGGTCCACGCGATGGCGCCCTGCGCCGTGCGCGTCTCCATCACCGCCTGCACCGAGGTCAGCGCGCCCACCAGATGCGCCAGCGCCATGAACAGGGCGAGGAACCGCCGCTTGCGCGAGCGCGCGTACGCGATGGCGCGGGCGGGACGAGAGGCTGGCGACGGCGCGGCCGCGCCGGACGGCGCATCGTAGTTGGTGGCTCCCGTTTCTGGCGTCATGGCTTGGGATGAATCCTGGCAAAGCAAGTGGCCCGCACGCCGAGGACGGCACCTGTGAAGCCGGTTCTCATGGGCGGACTGCTTTCCGAAACTTCGCAACGCCGTCGCTCTCCAGCGCCGCGTTGATCATGATCTTTTCGCTGATGTTTTCGAGAGTGAGCAGGCCGACGATGCGTCCGTCGGTGACGACGGGCACGGTGGCGCACTGCCGCGCGTGCATGGATTCGACCGCGCCTTTCAGCGGCGCGGCCTCGTCCACCGTCTCACATTCGCGGCACATGGCTTCGCTCACGAGCGTATCGCGCCGCCCCTCCGACAGGGCTTTCACGAGATCGTTGCGGCGCAGGATGCCGACGGGCCGGTCGTTCTCCAGCACCGGGAAATCCTGTTGCGAACCGGCCAGCAATTCCCCGACGGCCTTCTCCAGCGGATCGCGCGGCGCGAGCGTGCGGAAACGCGTCATCATCGCGTCGCGCACGTGCAACCCCTCCAGCGCGGATTGCATCTCGACCATGCCCGCCTCCGCCTGCGCGCCGAGATAGACGAAGATGGCGATGAAGATCAGGAACGGGTTGTAGAGAAATCCGACGATGCCGAAGAGAATCGCCATACCCTGGCCGACATTGGCGGCGATGGCCGTGGCGCGGCGGCGGCCCAGACGCGTGGACAGCAGCGCCCGCAACACCCGCCCGCCGTCCATCGGAAACGCCGGCAGAAGATTGAAGGCCACGAGGAAGATGTTCAGCACCATCAACCGCTGCCAGAACGAGCCGCCGGTCAGGCTGATTTCCTCCGCCGGAACGAAGCCGCCCGTCGCGGCCAGCCATACGAACAGGACGGCGGCAATCACCACGTTGACCGCCGGGCCGGCCAGCGCGACCCAGAATTCCTGCATCGGTTTCTCCGGCATCTTCTCCAGCCGCGCAACGCCGCCGATGGGCAGGAGGGTGATGTCGCGCGTTTTGATGCCGTAGCGGCGGGCCATCAATGCGTGTCCCAGTTCATGGAGGACCACGCAACCGAACAAGGCGACGATGAAGGCGACGCCGCGCAGTGTGGCTGTCACGTCCTGGGTGGCGCGCCAGTACAGGAAGCCGAGGAATGCCAGCAACAGCAGAAAGGTGAAGTGCAGGTCAACGTCAATGCCGAGCAGCCGGCCGAGTTTGATGGACCATTTCATGGGAGTGCGCGAGGGATGATGCTTCCGGTAGTTACTGTTTTGGCTCGACCTTGAGGTTGGCGGTCACCTGCGCCACGCCGTCGGTCTCCAGCGCCAGCGTGATGGCGCGGGCGATGTGCTCTTCCGAATTCACTGTGCCGTCGAGCGTCACGTGTCCGGCGGTTGTGCTCACGCCGATGCTCCACACGGACAGTTCGCGGTCCGCAGCCAGACGGGCTTTGACCGTCGCGGTAGTCGCGGCGTCCACGGTCGCGTCGGCCGCTTGGCCGGCGAGTTCACGGGACTGGCGGCGCACCACCCGGCCGGTGCGCGCGAGTTCCTCTTTGATTTGATCCGGCTTGAGGCCGAGCACCTCGGCCTTGGCTTTGAGCGCCTCGCCAGTGCGGAACAGGGCCTCGCCGGCAGCGTCCACCGCGTGCGTGGCTTTCTGTTGGAAGCGGTCGCTGGCCGGCGAGGGCCGCTGCCATTGTTTGCAGGCGAACCAGCCGAGGCCGCCGCCGAGCAGCAGGCCAAGGACGACGCCGTTGAAGAATGTTCTCATAGGGGTTTAGGGGTTGTTGGTGGTTGGTTGTTGGTTGTGGTGTGCCAGCCCGCTTGCTCCCACAACGCGCAGGCGCGGCTAACGGCCTTAAGGTGCAGACGATCTTGGTTCGATGCCACGGCGGGTGGGTCATCTCAGCCTCCGTTCTCCTTCAGCCGGTTGTCTTCCGTTGGGAAAGCTTGTCCCGGCGGCGGATGATGATTTCCTGCGCGACGCCGGCGACGAGCAGAATTACTCCCGCCGCGGCGGCGTAGGGCAATAGCCATTCGATGCGTTTGGTCAGTTCCGCTCCCAGCCAGACCAGCACGGTGGCCACGACGACCACCACGCCGGCATAGATGATCCTGTTCTTTGGCATATTTCCTCTTTTCCTTTTAGTTTGCGGCCTGCGCCCGCAGGCTCTCCTTCAGCCCGAACACGCTGTCTCTGTCCAAGGTTGTCGTCATCGGTATCCTCGTGTCTTCCTTTCACCGCAAGCATACGGAAGCTTGGCGACGGGGTCGAGTATGGAAAACGGATGAGTTGATAAACTTAATGCGAACACGGCCGGCGGCTTACCCGAAACCGAATCCACTTCTCCAAGCCCACCACCGCGTAGGCCACGACGCCTACCGCGACGATACGCACCCAGACATCCCACGGCAGCGGCGCGGTGTGGAAGAGCCGGTTCAACACCGGCATGTAGGTAATCAGCAATTGGGCGGCGATCATCGCGCTGATGCCGAAGATGACCCAACGGTTGGAGAACACCCCCAACGAGAACATCGAGCGCGTGAGCGACCGGCAATTCAGCAGGTAGAGTGTCTGAACGATCACCACCACGTTCATGGCGATGGTGCGCGCCTCGTGGACCGTCGCGTCGTGAATCCGTTGCTCCCACACAAACAGCCCGAACGCACCGGCCATCATCAACAACGCCACCAGCACGATGCGCATGAACAGCGTCCCGGTGAGGATGGGCATCTTCGGGTCGCGTGGCGGCCGCAACATCAGATCGCGCTCTTTGGGTTCAAAGACCAGCATCAGACCCAGCAGCAGCGCGGTGCTCATGTTGATCCAGAGCAGTTGCACCGGCAGGATTGGCAAGGTCGCGCCGGCGAAAACGGCCGCCAGGATGATCAGCCCTTGACCGCCGTTGGTCGGCAGCGTCCAGACGATGAACTTGGTCAGATTGTCGAACACGTTGCGGCCTTCCTCCACCGCCCCTTCGATCGAGGCGAAGTTGTCGTCGGTCAATACCATGTCGGCCGCCCCCTTGGCCACGTCCGTGCCGGTAATGCCCATCGCCACTCCGATGTCGGCCTGTTTCAACGCGGGCGCATCATTGACGCCGTCGCCGGTCATCGCCACGATCTGGCCGCGCGTTTGCAGCGCCTTGACCAACCGCAGTTTTTGTTCGGGCGCGACGCGGGCAAACACCACCGCGCGCTCCGCCACCTCCGGCAAATCCTCATCGGAAACACGTTCGAGTTCCTGACCGGTCATCGCGACCAAGTCCGTGCCGCCCAGTCCCATCTGCCGGGCGATGGCTGACGCGGTCAATGCGTGGTCGCCGGTAATCATCTTCACGCCGATACCAGCCGTCCGGCACTTCTCCACCGCCGCAACGGCTTCCGGGCGCGGCGGATCAATCATGCCCTGCAATCCGAGAAAGGCCAGCCCGCCGTCCACGTCTTTGTGATGCAGCCGGTGTTGGTCGGGTGCGACGTTGCGCCGCGCGAACGCCAGCACGCGCAGTCCTTTGGCTGCCATCTGCTCCGCGACGCGGCGCGCTGCCTCCGGGTCGAAGGGGTTTTCCGCGCCGTGTTCATCGAGTGCCGTCGCGCACCGCTCCAGCAGACGCTCCACCGCGCCTTTCATGTAGATCACACCGGGATGCAACGTCGCCATGTATTGGTGCTCCGACTCGAACGGAATCACGTCGCGTCGCGGATGGCGCGCCTGCAACTCGCCTTCGGTCAGTCCGCCCTTGCGCGCCACAACGATCAATGCCGCCTCGGTCGGGTCGCCTTGCACCTTCACGTGACCGGCTTCGCGGACCAATTCGGAGTCGTTGCACAACATGCCGGCCGTCAAACATTGCTCTAACGCGGCAGCGCCGCGCGGGCGGATTTCGCCCTGCGCCTCGTAGCCGCTGCCGGTGACCTCGTAGCGGTGGCCGCCCGCATAGATTTCCTGCACGGTCATCTGGTTTTGCGTGAGCGTGCCGGTCTTGTCCGAGCAGATGACGGTGGTGCTGCCGAGCGTTTCGACTGCCGGCAGTTTACGGATGATGGCCCGGCGCCGTGCCATGCGGGAGACGCCGATGGCCAGTGTGATTGTCACCGCCGCCGGCAACCCTTCGGGAATCGCCGCCACCGCCAGCGCCACCGCCGCCATGAACATGGCCACCAGCGATTCGCCCCGCCACACGCCGACGGCAAACGTCACCGCTGCCAGCCCCAAAATGGCGAACAGCAGCACGCGGCTGAACTGGGCGATCTTGCGAGTCAATGGCGTGGACAACTCCACCGCTTCGGACACCATCGTGGCGATGCGTCCCAACTCGGTTCTGTCGCCGGTGGCCCAGACCGCGCCTTCGGCCTGCCCGTAGGTGACGAGCGTGCCGGCGAAGGTTTGGTTTTTGCGTTCGGCCAGGATGGTGTCCACCGCCAGCGGGTCGGCATGCTTTTCCACCGGCACGGACTCGCCGGTCAGCGCCGCCTCATCCACCTGGAGGTTGCGCACGGAAAACAACCGCAGGTCGGCCGGGACTTTGTCGCCCGATTGCAGCAGCACCACGTCGCCCGGCACGAGTTGCTCGGCCGGCAAGCGCTGTTTGCGGCCGTCGCGGCGCACGGTGGCTTCGGTGACAACCATTTTGGCGAGCGCGTCAATCGCCTTCTCCGCCTTGGTCTCCTGCAGGTAGCCGACCACTGCGTTGACAAACACCACGCCAAAAATGACCGCCGCATCCACGTATTCGCCGAGGGCCAAAGTGATGCCGGTCGCCGCGAGCAGGATGTAGATCAACGGCTGATGAAACTGCAGCAGGAAACGTTTGAGCGCGCTCGTGCCCCGGCGGGCACGGAGACGGTTGAGGCCGTATTCCTCCTGCCGGCGTTGCGCCTCGGCAGCAGTGAGGCCGGTTTTCAAGTCCACGCCCAACAGTTGCGCGATTTCATCGGCGTGCACCTGATGCCAGCGAACGTGTTCGAGTCGTGATTTCACACCGCGACCATAGAACCACGTGCGGCGGCGGACTAATACTGCTTTTGGATTGCCTCCTTAGCTTAATGCTAATAGTTGTGGGGGCGTGGAATGGCTCAACTACCATCATTTGCTCTACTTCTGGATGGTCGCCAAGGAGGGCAGTGTGCGCCGAGCCGCTGAAGTCCTCCACATCTCTCAGCCGTCCATCAGTTCCCAAATTCATCAACTCGAAGACGCTTTCGGCGAGAAACTCTTCCAGCGCACGGGCCGCAGCCTGACGTTGAGCGATGCGGGACAACTGGTCTTCCGTTACGCTGAAGACATCTTCTCGCTCGGGCGCGAACTGCTCACAGTCATCAAACAACAGCCCGGTCCGCGGCCGATCCGGTTTGCCGTGGGCATCACCGACACCGTGCCCAAGTTGATCTCCGCAGAAATCCTGAAACCGGTGTGGCAATTGCCGCAGCCGGTGCGCGTGGTCTGTTGCGAAACCAACCTCAACGCGCTTGTGCCGGACCTGGCCGCGCACCGGCTCGACCTGATATTGACCGATGAGCCGCTGCAATGCAGCCTTCCGTACAAGACGTTCAACCACCGGCTCGGCGGTTGCGGCGTCACCCTCTGCGCTGCGCCGAAACTGGCGGTGCAATTGCGCCGTGGTTTTCCGCGTTCCCTGCACCGCGCTCCCGCGCTGTTGCCGGCGGAAAACACCCCGCTGCGGATGCTGGTGGACCAATGGTTCGTTGCTGCCGGCGTGCGACCGCGGACGCTGGGCGAGTTCGAGGATGCGGCATTCTTGACCACGTTGGCGGCGGAAGGGCTCGGGTTTGTACCCGTGCCGTCGCTGGTCCTCGACGAAGCGGCCAAACGGTACGGGTTGCAGCGCATTGCCGAGGCCAGGGGATGCACCTGCCAGTTCTACGCTGTCACCGCC
>CAZOCQ010000040.1:0-18477 GCA_964578335.1 uncultured Desulfobacca sp. | reverse complement strand
AGGACGCTTCTCCCGCGCCTTTATCGGTGCGTAGGACGCACCCTTGCTCACCCCATCGCTACAGCCAAGCGTGGGGGCGCGGCAGCCATCCCCGCAGGCAATATTGACCGTTTTTCCCCTGGATTAGCCCGCCAGAAATTTTCTTTCCGAACCGCCCTTAACTCTTTCCGGCCGGTTGTCCTCTAACCTAATGAAGACCTTTGGGTAAATTGTCTTAAGGAGGATAAGCGAATGAACTTGCGAAAATGGTTTGGCGTCATCCTGGCGTTGGGGCTTGTTGTGGCTTTGAGCCCGTTAAACGCCCTGGCCTGGCGGAGTCCGGTCGGTCCCCAACACCGGAGCTTTGTCCCGCCCCGGGGGCACGCCTACGGCTTCCACGGTCAGCGGCCGCCAATGTACCGGCATCACCCAAACCATCATTGGGCCCAGAGACGTCATCCTTATCAGCACCACCGCTATGGGCACAATTACCGCCACTCCCAAGCCCCCTGGCTGAGCCGCCACCATAACTCCGGTCACTATGCTCAATCCGGTTACCAGGGCTACTCCCGGTCTCCCTATTACGGCTATGGGCAAGGGTACTAATTCCTAAACCCAGGTAAGAGCAAAGATACGGGAGTCCGGAGTGGTGGGGATAACACGACCAAGCAGAGAAAATGTGGAACGGCCGCTCCCAGCTGTTCCTGGGGAAACCGGCCTAAGGCCGGTTCCCCCGCACAGGCTGGAAGCCTGCGCTACTGAATCCGAGTTTCTGGTTTTTTCAACAAGATTTTGCTACAAACTATCTGATTTGGCTAAGGAATTGGTGGGCAGTGCCCACCCTACATTTGGTGCGCGGCGCGCACTCTACACGAACAGCCGAGGGCGGCTGTTCCACATTTTTTTCTTTGCGCCCTTTGCGCCTTTGCGAGAAATCTTTATTCGGTTCGGAAGGAATATCATTTGGTTGCGGCCAAAGGGCCACGATGCGCCACCCAAACCTTGGCCCTGGGTAAGATGCTTACAAGGCTACCAGATAAGGATTTTCGCTGAAAGCTGAAAGCTAAATCATCTCCCGCTCAGGTGCTCCATCACCCGCATAATCGCCGAAATGTCTTCGTCGCCCCAGCCCTGGGCTACGCCGGTGCGGCAAAGGTGCAGCAGCATCTGGCCGGCAGGCGCCGGGGCGCCCAACTCGTAGGCCGTATCCAGGACGAACTTGGCGTCCTTGGTCAGATGTTTCAAGGGGAAGGCCGGCGGATATTTCCGCTCGCGGATATTGGCGGCCTTTACCTGGAACATGGGGGCGTTCATGGCCCCGGAGGCCACCACCTCCAACATGGCCTCCAGGTCCAGGCCCCCCAGCCGCCCGAAGTTGATCGCCTCGGCGAAACCCTCCATCATGATGCCCAGCAACAGGTTGATGAACATCTTCATCATGGACCCCTGGCCCACCCCGCCGCAGTAAATCACCTTCTTGCCCATGGACAGCAGCAGGGGCTCCAGTTCCTGAATCCGCTGCCGGTTGCCGCCCGCCAGGATCACCAGTTGGGCGTCCTCGGCCGGCTTCTTGGTGCCCGACACCGGGGCGTCCACGAAACGGATGGCGGTGGGGGCCAGTTCCCGGCCCAGTTCCAGGGTGAAGCGGGGCGACACCGAACTCATGTTGATGAAGATCTGCTCCGGGCCGAAGGCCGTGGCCGCGCCCTGGTCGCCGAAGAGCAGTTCATAAATGGCCTCGGGCCCGGTGACCATGGCGATGATGATCTTGACGTCCTGGGCCAGTTCCTTGGGAGTGGCGGCCACCCGAGCCCCCAACTGGGCTAACGGCTCCGCCTTGGCCGCGGTGCGGTTGTAAACCATCAGGGGATAGCCGGCCTTGAGGATATTGGCGGCCATGGGCGCGCCCATGATGCCCAGACCCATAAAACCCACTTTCGGTTTCATCTTTCCTCCCTTTCCTGGCGGGTGCATTTCCTTACACCGCCGCCTTCCTTTTGACTTGAATAATAACTATATATGGGATTGGCTGCGAGTTGTTCAGTTTTTTCATAAAAGGAGGTGCATTATGTCCCGACTGGCTCCGGGGGATCAGGCCCCTGACTTCGAATTGACCGACCAAAACAGCAACCCGGTGAAACTCTCGGATTTTCGCGGCCGGAAGTTGCTGCTCTATTTCTACCCCAAGGCGGACACGCCGGGCTGCACCCGGCAGGCCTGCAGCCTCCGGGACGCCCGGCAGGAGCTGGCCGACCTGGGCCTGGCGGTGGCGGGAATCAGCCCCGACCCGCCGGCAAAGCAGCAAAAATTCGACGGCAAGTACAGTCTGGCCTTTCCCCTGCTGTCCGATCCCGACCACCGGGTGGCGGAGGCTTACGGCGTCTGGGCTGAGAAAAATATGTACGGCAAGAAGACCATGGGGATCATCCGCTCCTCGTTTCTCATCGATGAAAACGGCAAGGTGGTTCAGGCCTGGTACAAGGTGAGTCCGGAAGACACCGTACCCAAGGCCACAGCGGCCTTGGCAGCCTAAACGTAGGGGCGGCTCGAGAGCCGCCCCTGCAATGTCTTTACTGCCAAATCCAAGGGCGACCCGAGGGCCGCCCTTAGCTGACCAACAATGATTTTTTTATCCTAAAACCTGAAACCTAAAACCTAAAACCTGCTTTTAATGCGCCTCCCCGCCGAGTTCCGACTTGTAGATGGGCAGATACTTGCGGCCCAGGTCGAAGATGACGATGCCCAGGGCGATGAGCGAGACGGTGATGATAATCTCAATAAACGACGGGAAGTAACTGAACTCGCGATATCCCCCGTAGCTGGTAAGGCTGACGTTGAAGCGGTTCAAGACCACCCCGAAGGCCGCCAGCCCGGCGGCCCAGGCCAGGCCCTTTTCGCTGTTGCGCACCCCCTTGAAAACCAGGAGCAGGGCCGGCAAGGCCACGGTCCCGAAGAGCTCCAGGAAGAAGAAGAAGTGGGGTTTATCCAGGACCCAGACCGTAACGCCGCGGGCATAAAGGTCCGTCACCTTCATGGCGAAATAGACCAGCAGGGCGATGCCCAGGCCCTTGCTGAAATCCGGCAGAATGTCCATTTCCGGTTTGCGTTTATAGACCCGGGCGCTGATAAGGCTCTCCAGGGTGACGACGCTCATGCCGCCGATGATGGCGCTGACGAAAAACAACGGTCCCACAGCCCCGGTGGCCCAGAGATTGCTCATCTTCTGGGGCAGCAGCAGGAACAGGGCCCCCAGGGAGGACTGGTGCAGGGTGGAGAGCATGATGCCGGCCACCACCAGTACCAGATAAATATCCCGGAAGAACTTGATCCAGCTTTGCTTACCGTAGCGCTCCAGGCCGATGATGAACAGGTCAATGGAGAGCACCGTGGTGTAGAGCATGACGCACCAGGACACCTCAAAGAGGACCGAGTGGGGGTTCCACATCACCATGGGGTGCCAGATACGCCAGGGCTGGCCCAGGTCGAAGAAAAGCCCGACCACGAACATCATGTACCCCAGGAAGGCCGAGAGCTTGGCGGGCCGGAGCAGGGGCTCGAACTTCTTCAGATTGAAGATGTAGATGGCCGCCGCCATGGTGAAACCGCCGCCGGCCAGGGCCACTCCGGCCAGGATGTCGAAGCTGACCCAGAGGCCCCAGGGATAGGCGTCGCTCAGGTTGGTGGTGGCCCCCAGACCCAGGAAGAGCCGGGCGGCGGCGGAGATCAGCCCCAACATGAGGATGACATAGATGATGCCCCAGCCGAGGGTCAACTTGCCTTCGCCGGGATACCACTTTTCGATCTTTTCAGCCATGGCTCAATCCTCCTTCCGTTCTTCGGCGTGGACTTCCGCCCGGCGTTTGTTCAGATAATGGAGGCCCACCGCCAAGCCGCCCACGGTCAGGGCCACATAGGGCACCTTGGACATCCACTCCCGGCCGTAGATGCCTTGGGGCACGTCCCCCAGGTCGGTGCGGAAGCCTCTCTGGGTCAGGCCCAGATCCTCGAAGGAGACCGCGGTGAGGTAGAGCTTGGAAGTGCCGCCGGCGATCCGCTCGCCATAAACCTGAGGATAGTACTTCTTAGGTTCGGTGCCGATTCTGCGGTGCGCCTCCTTCAGGAGGGCGGCCCGGTCCCCGTACAACAAGGCCCCGGTGGGACAGGTGGTGACACAGGACGGCTTCATGCCCAGGGCCTGCCGTTCGGGACAAAAAGTGCACTTGCGCACCAGGGGCACCGCCGATTCCCATTCAAACTTGGGAACCTGAAAGGGACAGGCCATCATGCAATAGCGGCAGCCGATGCATTTACCGTCATCGTAAACCACCGGCCCATCCGGCATTTTGATCAAGGCCCCCACCGGACAGGCGCTGGCGCAGGCCGGGTCGTTGCAATGCATGCACTGCCGTTTGACGAAGTACCAGTTGACCCCGCCATCAGCTTTGGGTATCTCCCGGAAGATCACCCTGGTGAATTGGTTGCTGCTGAGATATCTCGGGTTGGACCAGGACTCGCTGAAGGTGGCCTGGCCTCCCGGCAAATCATGCCAGCTTTTGCACGCCACCTGGCAGGCCCGGCAGCCGATACACTTGGTGGTATCGATCAGGATCGCTTTGCTCATCAGTATTCTCCCTTAGGCCGGCTCGCCTAGACCTTTTCGATATTCACCAGGAATACCTTGTATTCCGGGATCATGGTGTTGGCGTCCCCCACCTGGGGGGCCAGTTGATTGGCGGCGTAATTCTTGCCGTTGGGTCCGCCGGTGATCAGCCCGGCGAAACCGAAGTGCCAGGGCAGGGCCACCATTTCCACGGTACTCTGGAAGTTGCCGGCGCCGCAACAAAACGGCGCCACCCGCTGGGTGACGTTGGCCCGGGCCAGGACCTGGCCCCGGATGGAGGCGACCTTGACCCAGTCGCCTGCCTTGAGGCCCTTGGCCTTAGCCAAGGTGGGACTGATCTCCACGAACATCTCCGGCATCATCTCCGCCTGCCAGGACAGGTTGCGGGTCATGGCCCCGGCCTGCCAGTGCTCGGTGACCCGGAAGGTGGTGGCGATGAAGGGGAAGCGTGGGTCGCAGATCTCGGCTAACTTGGCATGGGCCGATTTCCAGATCTTCACCGCCGGATTGGACTGCTGCTTCGACACGGGATTATGGAAGGGGCACTCCAGGGCCTCGTAGTGTTCCGGGAAGGGGCCGTCCTTGCAGAGCCCCTTGGGCACAAAGAACCGGGCCTTGGTCTCCGGCAACATGATGAAGGGAGCCTTAGCCGAAACCTCCGGGGGAATGGGGGCCTTGGTGGCCGGGTTAATCCAGCCGAAATCCGGGACGTCGTTATTTTTCCAGGCATTGGCCGCCGGATCCCAGCGCACCAGGGTCCGGTCCTTGTTCCAGGGCTGGCCCGCCGGGTCGGCGGAACAGCGGTTGTAAATGATGCGCCGGTTCACCGGCCAGGCAAAGGCCCAACCGGAATAGAGCCCCAGGCCGCTGGGGTCGGCCTTGCCCCGGGCCGCGGCCTTGTTGTCCTTTTTATCCGAACCGGGATAATAACCGGAATAGATCCAGCAGCCGCAGGCGGTGGAGCCGTCGTCTTTCAGCCCCAGGAAGTTGGCCAGCTGCTTTTTATCCGCCATGGTGTAGCCGTTGATCTCTTTGGCCACCAGGTGGACGTCGGGATCGGCTCCGTAGTTCCAGTTCAGGTTGACTATGGGGTCCGGGAAGACCGCCTTGGGGTCTCCCTGGTAGAGCTTTTTCAGTTCCAGTCCCAGGCGATTGGCGTACCACAGGTCGCTCTGGATGTCGCCGTGGGGCTTCACCGCCTGGTAGCGCCACTGGATCCAGCGGCCGCTGTTGGAGGCGCTGCCTTCCTTTTCCAGGGAGTCCGCCGCGGGAAACAGAAAGACTTCGGTCTTGATGTCCTTGGGGTTGGCCCCCGGCCGCTTCCAGAACACCGAGGTGTCCGTCTCCCACAGGTCGAAGGCCGCCAGCCACTCCAGCTTGTCCAGGGCGGCATAGGTCTGGCTCAGATTGGGGGAACTCACCGCCGGATTCATACCCCAGACCATTAGGCCCTTAATGCCGCCGGCGCCCATGGTCTCGAACAGGGGAATCCAGGAATAACCCGCCCCCTGGAAACCTTTGCCGGCCTTGGGCAGATAGTCGTAGGCGAAGTCGTTCTCTTTCTTGGCGGCGTCGCCCCAATAGGCCTTGAGCAGGCTGACGAAGAACTTGGGTTTGTTGATCCAGAAGCTGGCTTTGGGGGTTTCCTTCTCCAGATAATCTTTCAGGGTCGGATGGGCCGCTTCATTGGGGCTACTCATGTAGCCCGGCACCAGGTGGAAGAGCAGGGCCATGTCCGTGGCGCCCTGGACGTTATTCTCGCCCCGCAGGGCATTGATGCCGCCGCCGGCCACCCCCATGTTGCCCAGCAGTAATTGCAGGATAGAATAACTCCGGATGATCTGCACCCCGATGGAATGCTGGGTAGCGCCCATGGCGTAGAGGATGGTCCCGGCCCGGTCGGGCTTGCCGGTGGCCCCGTAGAGGGCCGCCAGCTTCAGGAAGACCTCTTTGGGTACCCCGGTGGTGATCGTCACCATCTCCGGGGAATACCGGGCATAGAAGGCCTTCAGGAGTTGGAAGACGCAGCGGGGGTCGCTCAGGGTCGGATCAGTGACGGGTTTGCCGTCTTTGTCCATTTCATAATCCCAGGTGGAGGGGTCGTAGGCCCGCTTGTCTTTCTGGTAACCGGAAAAGAGGCCGTCATGGGAGGCAAACTCTTTATTAACCAGGAATGAGGCGTTGGTATAATTGACCACATAATCTTTATGAAAAAGGTTGTTTTCCAGGACGTAATTGATCAAACCGCCCATCAGGGCGATGTCGGTGCCGGGCCGCAGGCGCACGTAAAGGTCGGCCTTGGAGGCGGACCGGGTGAATCTGGGATCCACCACGATGAGCGGCGCCCCTTTTTCCTGGGCCTTGGTGATCCATTTGAAGCTGATGGGATGGTTTTCGGCGGGGTTGCAGCCGATGATCATGACGCAGTCACTGTTGGCCAGATCGTTCCAGTGATTGGTCATGGCGCCTCTGCCGAAGGTGGGCCCCAACGAGGCCACCGTGGAGGAGTGTCAGAGGCGCGCTTGAGTCTCTACATATACAATTCCCAGGGCTCGGGTGAGCTTGGCCAGGAGATAGCACTCCTCGTTGTTCAAGCACGAACCGCCGATGGAGGCCAGGGCCTCGGTGCGGTTCACCGTCACCCCGGCGGGGGATTTAGCCATGAAGCTCTGATCCCTGGTGGCCTTAACGCGCTGGGCCAGGGTTTGCATGGCCCAGTCCAGGGGTTTTTCTTCCCAGTGATCGCTGCCCGGGGCCCGGTAGCGCACCTTCTTCAAACGCCGGGGGCTGGTGACCACCTCAAAGACCGCCTGGCCCTTGCTGCACAAGGATCCCTGATTGATGGGATGATCCGGGTCGCCTTCCACATCCACCAGCTTGCCGTCCTTGGTATAGGCGACCAGGCCGCACCCCACCCCGCAATAGGGGCAGATGGAAGTGGTCACCGCGGCCTTGGTGATCTTGGCGGGATGCACCGCGCCGGCCCACCCTCTGGACGACAGGATGACGTCCGAGAGGCCCAGGGCGGTAAGCCCGCCGCCCAAACCCTTAATAAAGGTCCTGCGGGAAATGCCCATGTTGCTTCCTCATGTTAGGGGTTATCGCAAAAACATTCCAGCCGCAATTCTTTTTACAAAATAGCTAATTAACCTCCTGTGTCGAACTCATGTTATGTTACTAACGAACTATTTGTCAAATTTATTCAGATAAAAAAGTAACAATGTTTATTACAAATTCACAAACTGTTGTTACGTATTCACAAACACTTATTACTTGTTCACAATCGCTCCTTACTTATTACCAATTATCGCGGCGCCAACTAAAGATTAAAGTTATTCATGCAGTCAACGCGGCAGCGGCCAAAGGCTATCCTCCGGGGGAGATGGCGGGAATCCGCCTGCCGCCTCCTGGCGCGCTCCTGGCCTCCAGAAGCCGAGAATAAGCCTTTACAGTTTTTTCCGGGATTAATATAATTCGAGAAAAAATGACCCAATTGGCATGAAAAATTATGCACCCCAAGGCCGGCAGGGTTGGCGGCGCTTTCTGGGCCGGCGCTGGCTGGTCCTTTGGCTGGCGTTGATTGGCGCGGGCGGCTGGGGCCTGGCGGAACTCAGGCGCCCGGCCCCGCCGCCGCCCCCGCCGCCGGCGGCCGCAGCTCCGGCCCGCATGCAGGGGCTCGCCCTCACCGAGATCCAGGATGGCGACAAACGCTGGGTGCTGGAGGCTAAAAAGGCGGATTTTCTTAAAGATAAGGACGAAGTAAGCATCAGCGGGGTGAAGGTGGAATTTTTCGGCCCCGGCGAGCATATCAAGGTGAAGGCGGACGAAGGCCTGTTTCAGACCAAGAGCCGGTTTTTGACCCTCAAAGGCCGGGTGGAGGTGGAACGGGGCGACTTGCGCATTCAAACCAGTCTGGCGACTTATGATCCCGCCGGCCGTATCCTGGCGGCCCCGGAAGAGGTGCTCCTGACCGAACCGACCCTCCGGGTCCAGGGCAAGGGCCTGCGGGTCTGGCTGGCGGAAAAAAAGCTGGTCCTGGCCCAACACGGACTGACGGAAGTTAAGGTGCAAGAGGGGATGTTAAGACGTTGAGAAACCATCTGATCCCTGTCCTATTATGGTTGGCGGCCCTGTTCTGCTTAACGGCCGCCCCGGTCCCGGGGGCGCCGCCGGTGAAGGAGACCAAGCCCCCGGCCCCGTCCGGCGGCGAATTTCCCCTGCACATCACGGCCGCCAAGCTGGAGGCCGACCAGAATGCCGGGGTCATCATCTTTTCCGGGCAGGTGAAGGCCACCTACGGGGAGAATATCCTCTACGCCGACCAGTTGCGGGTCTATTTCCAGAAACGACCCGAGGCCGCCAAAGGCCAGGCGGCGCCCGGGGCCGACGCCGCCAAGCAGACCGGGACCCCCTCGCCCCTGGGAGAGCTGGGGGGCGACAAGCTGGACCGCATCGTGGCTCAAGGCCAGGTGCGCTTCGTCCAGGGGGATCGCCTGGCCACCGGCCAGACGGCCACCTTCTATAAAGACCGCGACGAAGTGGTGCTGGTGGGCCAGCCCCAATTATGGCAGGAGGAAAACAACCTGAAGGGGGAGCGCATCGTCTTTAACCTCAAGGACAGCAAGATGCGCGTGGAGGGCTCGCCCCAAAAGCGGGTGGAAGCCCATCTTTACCCGGCCAGCGGAAGCGGGGGCAAGGAGCGAGGGATGCTGCCAGCCAGGCCAAAGAAGCAGCAATAGCGCTCAGACATGAGCTTTTCGCTTTTAGCTTTTGGCTTTTGGCTTTTCTGGAAAGTTGGAGAAATATAGGACAATCTGCCCCGGCTGTCCAGACCCCGGCGAAGGCAGGCGCCTCAAATCTTTTCGTAACTTAGGAGTGGGCCAAGGTCCATGAGGATGCTCTAAAAGTGCAGCCCCGGCGCCCTCGCCGGAAAACGCACCTAAAACTGAAAACTGAAAACTAAAAACTAAAAACTCTTAACTCGAAACTCGAAACTCGAAACTCGAAACTCGAAACTCAATGCACCGTCTGTCCATACAATCCCTGACCAAGAGCTATAACGGCCGCAAGGTGGTGGACGGGGTCAGTCTGGAGGTCAACAGCGGCGAAGTGGTGGGTCTGCTGGGTCCCAACGGCGCCGGCAAGACCAGCACTTTCTTCATGATTCTGGGTCTGCTGCAACCCGACGGCGGCAAGATTGTCCTGGATGGCCAGGATATTTCCACCCTGCCCATCTACCGCCGGGCCCGCCTGGGGCTGCAATACCTGCCCCAGGAGCCCTCGGTGTTCCGCAAGCTCACGGTGGCCGAAAACGTCATGGCCATCCTGGAGACCCTGGAACCGGATGAACTGGTGCGCCGGGAGCGCCTGGCCAAGCTCCTGGCCGACCTGAAGATCAGCCATCTGGCCGAGCAAAAGGCCTCGGCCCTCTCCGGCGGCGAGCGGCGCCGGGTGGAAATCACCCGGGCCCTGGTCACCGCCCCCCATTTCATTATCCTGGACGAACCCTTTGCCGGCATCGACCCCCTGGCAGTCAACGATATCCAGAACATCATCCGGCAATTGAAGGAAGAGCGCCACCTGGGGGTGCTGGTTTCGGACCACAACGTCCGGGAGGCCCTGGGGGTCTGCGACCGGGCTTACCTCCTTAACGAAGGGGTGATCCTGGAGGAGGGGCCGCCGGAGAAGTTGGTGAACAGCGAGCTGGCCAAAAGAATTTACTTGGGAGAAACCTTTAAGTTATAATAAACTAAAACACGCCGAGCTAAAAGTGGCGTCTGACCTAATAATGGTGTGAACCGAAGATAGAATTATGGCCTTAGAGATTCGCCAAAGTCTGAGACTGACCCAATCGCTCATCATGACCCAAAAGCTGCAGCAGGCCATCAAGCTGCTGCAGCTCTCCCGGCTGGAGCTGGAGGGGGAGATTCAGCAGGTCCTGGAAAACAACCCGGTCCTGGAAGACGCCGAATTGCAGGCGGAAAGCAAGCCCGGGGAAGACCAGGAGGCTGCGGCCCTCCCCACCGGCAGCCTGGACGCGGACCAGGAAACGGGCAGCGAAAACGGCGAATCCAAGTCCTCCCTGGAAGAATGGGATTGGGACAGCTTCCTGAAAGATCGGCTCATGCCGACCCCCATGGGCGAATATGAGGAGCGGGAGGCGCTGCCCTTCGAGAGCCTCAACGCCCAAAAAACCACCTTGAAATCCCACCTCATGTGGCAGTTGCGCATGGCCGAACTGGATGAAGCGGCCGAAACCATCGGGGCCATGATCATCGGCAACCTGGACCTGGACGGCTACCTGCGGGCCACGGCGGAGGAGATCGCCGCCGAACTGAAGGTCGAACCGGCCCGGGTGGAAGAAATCCTGACGGTGGTCCAGGGCTTCGACCCGCCGGGGGTGGCGGCCCGCAGCCTGCAAGAGTGCCTGCAGCTCCAGGTCAGACTCCTGGGGACCCCGGACCCGCTGGTGGCGGCCATCATCGACGGCCACCTGACCAACTTGGGCAATAGAAATTATCAGGCCATCGCCCGGGACCTGAAGGTCAGCCTGGAGAAGATAATTCGGGCCAGCGAGATCATCATGCAGTTGGAGCCCAAGCCCGGCCGGAGCTTTGACAGCGAGGACGCGGACTATATCAATCCCGACGTCCACGTGGAAAAGGTGGGCGACGACTACGTCATCCGCCTGAATGAAGACGGCCTCCCCAAACTGCGGATCAATTCCTTCTACCTGGAGGCCATGCGCGGCCCCGACAAACTGCCGGAAGGAGTCAAGAGCTATATTCAGAAACACCTGGACAACGCCCTGTGGTTCATCCGCAGCATTCACCAGCGCCAACGGACCCTGTACAAGGTCACCGAAAGCATCGTCCGCTTCCAGCGGGAGTTCCTGGACCACGGCCTGTCCCATCTGCGCCCCCTGACGCTGCGCCAGGTGGCTGAAGACGTGCAGATGCACGAATCCACCATCAGCCGGGTCACCACCAACAAATACGTCTATACCCCCCAGGGGGTTTTTGACCTGAAATTCTTTTTCAACAGCGGCATTAACATGAACCTCGGAGACCAGATTGCCTCGGAAAGCGTCAAAGAAAAGATCCGGCAACTGGTGCAATCCGAAAACCCCGAAAACCCCTTGAGCGACCAGGAGATCGCCGACCTCCTGCGCCGGCAGGACGTCCTCATCGCCCGGCGCACCGTCGCCAAATACCGCGGGATGTTGGGAGTGCTCTCCTCCAGTAAACGCAAGAAGCCCGGATTCCGGCGCAAGAGCCTCCCCGACCATGCCAGTTAAGCCAACCCGCATCCCGCGCCGCTATTCCATGGGAGGAACCTATGCAAATTTCCGTCACTTTCCGGCAGATAGAGCCGTCCGAGGCCTTAAAGAATTACGTCACCGACCGTTTGGGCAAATTTAAGCGCTACTTGGAGGGGCCGGTGGAGGCCCACGTGGTTTTGGGCCTGGAAAAATTCCGTCATCTGGCCGACGTCACCATTGACAGCAACGGCCGGGTCATCAAAGGCCGGGAAGAAAATACCGACATGTACGCCGCCATCGACCTGGTCATGGACAAGATCGACATGCAATTAAAGAAGTTTCGGGACAAGCAGCGGGACAAAGGCGATCGCAGCGCCCGGTCCGCCGCGGCGATGGGAGCGCCGGAGGAAGAAGTCCCGGCCCGGCCCAACGTCCGCCGCAAACAGATGGAAGTGTCGCCCTTGCGGCTGGACGACGCCGTGGAACTCATCCAAACCAAGGGAGACGAACTGCTGGTGTTCACCAACGTGACCAGCGGCGGTTTAAACATCTTGTACCGGCGCCAGGACGGCAACCTCGTCCTGGTGGAGCCCGATTTGCGTTAGGAGAAGCAACGGCCTTATGAAAATCTTCGACCTCCTGGCCCCGGAACGGATTATGCCGGATCTGCAGGCCACCAACAAGCGCGGGGTCCTGGAGGAACTTTCCAAGACCTTAATCGAAGGCACCAACGGCTTGAGTCTGCAAACCGTCATGGAAGTGCTGCTGGATCGGGAGCGTCTGGGGAGCACCGGCATCGGCGACAACATTGCCATCCCCCACGGCAAGATCGCCCAACTGTCCGAGCTGAAACTCTCCTTCGGCCGCAGCCTCAAAGGGGTGGACTTCGACTCCATGGACGGCAAGCCGTCCCATATCTTTTTCCTGCTGTTGGCCCCGGCCGATTCCGCCGGGCTGCACCTCAAGGCCCTGGCCAAGATCTCCCGGATGCTCATGAGCCAGAGCTTCCGGGACAACCTCATGAAAGCCGCGGGAGTCGAGGAGATTTACCGTCTGATTGCCGAAAGAGATGCTGAATTCTAGGGACGAATTCTCCCTGGATATTGCCGCCCTCCGGGTCTCGCGGCGGCATCGGTGAAAAATGGCAGCCACTCCAGCCACCCTCAGGCAGACCCCAAACCCGCCGGCGGACAGGTCCCCGGTTCTGATCATCACCGGCTTGTCGGGTTCCGGCAAGAGCACGGTGTTGCGCGCCCTGGAAGACGTCGGTTATTTCTGCATCGACAACCTGCCCCTGAATCTCTTGCCCCCGTTTCTGACCATGCAGGCCGGCGCTTCCCAGGACGGCCGCAAGATCGCCCTGGTGATGGACGTGCGCACCCAGGGCTTTTTGCAAAATTACGACCAGGTCTTCCGCCGCTTGGAGAAGAAAGGCTACAAGCTGCACCTCATCTTCCTGGAGGCCGATGAAGAGACCTTGACCCGGCGCTTCAGCCAGACCCGGCGGCAGCATCCCCTGGCGGACCGCGACTCCATCACCCAGGCCCTGCGGGAGGAGCGCCAGGCCATGGCCGGTTTGCGGCGTCTGGCCCAACGCATCATTGACACCTCCTTTTACAATCCCCACCAATTGCGGGAGCTGATTAAGGAAGAATTCTCCTCCCTGACCACCAAGCAACGCATGTGGCTGCACCTGGTCTCCTTTGCCTACAAGAACGGCCTGCCCCCGGAGGCCGACATGGTCATAGACGTGCGGTTCCTGCCCAACCCCTTTTTTGTGGACAGCCTGACCGCCCTCACCGGCAACGATGCCGCAGTCAAGAACTATGTCCTGGACCAGCCCGAGACCCAGGCCTTTCTGGAGCAACTTTACAGCTTTGTGGATTATCTGCTGCCGAACTATCAGGAGGAGGGCAAGACCCACCTGACCCTGGCGGTGGGCTGCACCGGGGGCCAGCACCGCTCGGTGGTGATCGCCAACCTCCTGGCGGAGCATCTGACCAAGGCCAGCCTGCCTTTCACCCTCAACCATCGCGACATGCCGCGGATTTCAGGAGACCATTGATGATCGGGATTTTAATCGTCACCCATAAGGAATTGGCCGAGGCCTTGATGAGCGTCTGGGATCTGATTTTGGGACGCACCGAAGGAGTGGCGGCCGTTTCCCTGGACCCCAAAGATGCTCCGGAAGTTTCACGGCAACAGATTCAACAGGCCCTGGCCCAGATCAACAACGGGACCGGCGTCATCATCCTCACCGACATGCTGGGCGGCACCCCCTCCAACCTGGCCCTGCCCTTTCTCCAGGAGGGCAAGGTGGAGGTCATCACCGGGGTCAACCTGCCCATGCTCATGAAGCTGCCCCAGGTCAGGCAAAAGGCCGTCCTGCGAGAGGCGGCCCAGGCCCTGAAGGAGTCCGGTCAGAAAGGCATCACCATGGCCAGCGAAGTGCTGCACCGCAAGAAATGACCCCGCCGCTGCTGATCCGCAGGGCCCGCCTGACGGATATTCAGGCCATCTTCGCCATTGAAAAGGAATCTTTCCCCACCCCGTGGTCCCGCTGGACCTTTCTGGCGGAATTGCGCCATTCGGTGAGCCACTTCCTGGTGGCCGGCCCTGCCCTCCCCTCGCCCTGGCAACTCTGGGGCTATATCGTTTCGTGGATCGTGGCGGACGAAATGCACCTGCTCAACTTGGCGGTGCATCCCGAGCAGCGGCGCCGGGGCATTGCCCGGGTCCTGCTCAACCGGGCCTTGAACCAGGCCCGGGAGCAGGGCGCCAAGGTGGCCTGGCTGGAGGTGCGGCCTTCCAACGCCGCGGCCCGGACCTTGTACGCCTCCTTCGGCTTTAAGGAAGTGGGCCGCCGGCCCGGCTACTACGACGACACCAAGGAGGACGCCATCTTACTGGCGCTGGAGTGGTAGGAAAAGATTGGGGAAAAAGGGAAAAGGGGGAAGAGGGGAAAAAGCAAAACCGAATGACTTGGTTTTTAACCTTTTCCCCTCTTCCCCCTTTTCCCCTAATTTTAGGCCGTGGTGCACTGGGAGCCGCAGCCCGGGTGGACATTGGCCCCGGTGGTCAGGGTCTGCTTGAGATATTGCAGCACCAACTCTTCCGGGTCGCCCTGGGGGGCGCCGGCCACCACTTCAATACCCTTCTTGACCAGCAGCTTTTTGGCCTTGTCCCCCAGGCCGGCGGCGATGACGTGGGTCACCCCCAACTCATCCAGCCATTCCGGGATGCCTCCGGGTTCGTGGGCCGGGGCGGGGACCACTTCCCTGGCTGCGACGGCGCCATCCCGCACGGTGAGCAGGGCGAAGCCGGCGGCGTGGCCGAACTTGTCCGAAAGCTTCTCGCCGTCCACCGGCAGGGCGAACTTCAGGACCCCGGGCTCCCGGTGGGACACCGGGGTCAGAGGCAGCACCTCCAGGATCCAATCAACGATGGGGGCCAGGGCCTGGAAGAAGGGGCTGTCCTTGACCTCCAAGAGGTTGCCCTGGTCGGCGGCCTCCACCACCTGGGGGTCAAAAGGCAGGGCCCCCAGGAAGGGGATCTTGGCGGCCTTAGCCGTCTTCTCGCCCCCGCCCTTTTTGAACAGCGGAATCTCCCCGTGGCAGTGGGGGCAGTAATAGCCGCTCATATTCTCGACGATCCCCAGGACCGGCATGTTGATCTTATGGCAGAAATTGATGGATTTACGCACGTCCGCCAGGGAGATCTCCTGGGGGGTGCTGACGATGATGGCCTGGGCGTCGGGAATGGTCTGGGCCACGCTCATGGGTTCGTCGCCGGTGCCCGGCGGGCAGTCCACCACCAGGTAATCCAGGTCGTCCCACTGCACCTCGGTTAAGAACTGGCGGATCAACTGGTGCTTCAGGGGGCCGCGCCAGATGACCGCCATGTCCCGGTCCCGCATCAGCATCTCGATGGAGATGACCCGCAGGTAGTCGAAGAGGTCGGGCGGCAGTTGAAACTGGGCGTGCTGCAGGTCCAGAGGTTGTTTCAGGCCCAGCATCCGCAGGACATTGGGGCCGTGCAGGTCCACGTCCATGAGACCGACCCTTTTGCCCCGGCGGGCCAGGGACAGGGCCAGGGAGACGGCCACGCTGCTCTTGCCGACGCCGCCTTTGCCGCTCATCACCACCAGCTTGTGGCGGATGCGTTTTAAGGCCCGGGTGAGGGTTTTTTCTTCCTGAGAGGGTTCCTGGTGGGGGGAGGGACTGCAACCGGAGCAGGACGAGGCGTTGGCCCCGCAGGTCTGCGGGTCCGCTCCCGAAGGGCATTTATCACTCATCTTAAACGACTCCTTGTCGGGCGAAATTACGGGAAATCACGACAGGTCAAAGGCAGGCGCTGCCGAAACTATATCCAATAAAATTTATCCCTTCGCCGCGGGCATTGCAAGCAAGAAATTTAAAATCACGGGTTTAGAGAAGCGCCAGAGGAACTTGTGGTACGGGCTGTATTTTATAGGGCTGCCTATGGCCGCCATTATTCGGTGGGCACGACCCGCCTTATTAATATTGATGAATAGAACCTGTGATGCTGAAAGATCAGCCTTTTGATACTCAAATGCAATTAAACTGTTTTTTCCATAGGGGCGAATCTTGCATTCGCCCTGAGCCACTGGGCGAACACAAGTTCGCCCCTACAATTTAATGCGACTTGGTTTGAAGCCTTATTGCAATCAATTGCTAATATAATTTCTTGTCAATTAATTCATCAATAGCGGCCTTGACTTGGCCATAAAAAATAGGCTCACCGATTTCTTTCAGCAAAGAATTATATGTAATCGAATGTTGGCTTCTTGCCCTGTTATCGAAGAAAGATGTTACTATTACCCAAAATTGCCATTGGTCTAAATTCAAAGGGTTCACTTTATCTCGGTCTTTTTCAGCTAAGAGGCTTAATACATAAATATCAGCTTGCCTTTTTGATATAGTGTCTAACTTATTGGTGTTTCCGTCCCAGCCTTTCCGTTTCGAAACATTAAATGAGATTGTTGATAAGCCTCGTTGGTACCACTTTTGATGATATGCCGCTGATTTTACTTCAATTCCATGATTTCTATAAGTGAGATCAAATTTCGCCCATCCATCACGCGGTTTTTTGAGATCAATGCCCAAAGCCATGGCAATAATAAATTCAGCCAGCATTCCTCGGGTTGTATTTGTTAATACATCCGAAAAAGCCCAGGACCAAAAGTCTAATAGCTTATATCCGGATTGAATTTCACCTATTGTGAACGGATTGTCACCTCTGGAATATTTCGTTGGGATTGGGTCCATGTCAAAAAGGCCCTTCCGCAAATTGGGGATTTGAGGAAGGGTGCGTAAGACGCACCCTACGGCTGCTCCCGCACCAACTCTGCACTATAGAAAAACGCCCCATCCCGCTTGCTCAATTGGCCGTCACGGTTCTCGATGATCCAGCCGCTGGCCCCCTTGCCGCCGAAGGGCAGGCGCAAGGGAGTAAAAAGGAAATCCGGGTTCTCGTAGGTCATGCCGAATTTTTCGGTCAGGGCCTCCCTGGCCCCCGGCGGCGGCGCGCCGAACCAGCTCACCAGGAAGGGGTAGCGGCTCTTCAGCACCGTCTCCACCGCGACGCGGTCGCTCTCCACCGGAATCAGGGCCAGGAAGGGGCCGAAGAGTTCCACGTCCGGGGCCTGGGCGGTCTCCAGGAGAAAAGGCCCCTGCCACTGGCCGTTCCGCTGGTACGGCGCCAGAAAGTGGGGGGCTTTCAAGGCCGCCAGGGCTCGGTCCAGCAGCAGGCGGGTGCGCTCCACCTTGAGGGGGCCGATCCAGGTGGCCGGGTCCCGGGGGTCGCCCACCTTGATCTCTTGCATCTGCTCGAGGATGAGTCGCTTCGCCGGCTCAAAAATCTCCCGGTGGATATAGGCCCGTTTCAGGGTGGTGCAGTACTGGCCGCCGTTGACGAAGGCCCGGCGCACCACAAAGCGCACCGCGGCCGGAAGCTCGGCGTCTTTAAACAGAATCGCCGGCGGCAGGCCGCTGGGGCCGGCGAAGAAGAGCTTGTCGAAGTGTTGCGCCTCCCGGGCGTAAGCCTCCCCCACCGCGCCGCCGCCGGAAATGAACAGCACCCGGACCTGGGGGTCCCGGACGCACCAGCGGCCGAACTCCCGGTTGTCAATGTCGGTCACCGCCTCGATTTCGGGGAAGGGGGCCGCGATTTCCTGGAGCACCCGGGCGCTGCGGGGGGTCTGGGAGGAGCAGCTAAAGCGGAAGCGGTTGCCCCCCAGGACCGCGGCGCCCCCCACCCGGGCCAGCATGATGGGCGGGGCGTCGTAGGGGAAGATGGCGGCCACGGTGCCGTAGGGGGATTTGCCTTCTATATACGGCACTTCCACGGCCATGGACTGGAGGTGCTCCGCCGCCAGGTCCACTTCGATGGCGGCGATGCGGCAGGGCGCGCCGATGTCCTCGCCTTGGGCGACCACCAGATCATCCTTGCGCCGGGCCAGGGCCTCCCCTAATCGGGCCAGGGTCTCCAGACGCCGGTTGATCTCTGCTGTCATCTGTAAATTGTTAACCTCACAATTTTAGCGGTCCCAATTTATAGGTGTTTCTGCAGCCAGACGGCGTCGAAATCCTCGTCG
>CAZOCQ010000039.1:0-18589 GCA_964578335.1 uncultured Desulfobacca sp. | reverse complement strand
GCCTGTGCCGCGGCTCGTGCGCGGTTAGCCCTCGCCTTGGGCCTCAAAATGCTTGCCAAATAAAAGAGCATTGGTGCATAATACCCCTGGACCTGGGGGAATTTTTCCCTTCCGGACTGCCCTGGAAATCTAACCCTTCGGAAATGTCTGCAAAAATTGTCACCATGTATCTGGCACACTAATCGCAAGTTATTTTACGCTGGAATTTGTTCGCAAAGGGTTGTATAAGAAATTTAAGATACAACACTCCGACAACCTGCGGCAGTTCACTTCGATCCTCTGAAAGTCAGGCAGATAAGAGGTTGCCTATGTCTGAAAAAGTTTTAGGGTCGGTTCTGGTGGTGGGCGGCGGCATCGCCGGCATGCAGGCTTCGCTGGACCTGGCCAATTCGGGCTACTACGTCCATCTGGTGGAAAAGACCTCGGCCATCGGCGGCACCATGGCCCAGATTGACAAGACCTTCCCCACCAACGACTGCGCCATGTGAATCATCTCCCCCAAGCTGGTCGAGGTCGGCCAGCACACCAACATCGAACTCCACACCCTCACGGACCTGCGGGAGGTCTCCGGCGAACCGGGCAATTTTCAGGTAAGGCTGGAGAAGCAGCCCCGCCACGTTGATCCGGTCAAGTGCACCGGCTGCGGCGCCTGCCTGGAGGCCTGTCCCATCCGCTACCGGGTGCAGTTGCCGGAGGAGGAGGCCGCGGCCCGGAGCGCTTACGCCGAGGCCACCGACGAGGCCGCGGTGGCCGGCATCATTGACCGCCACCGGGAGGAGCGGGGGAACCTCTTACCCATTTTGCTGGACATCAACCGCCACTTCAACTGGCTGCCCCGGCCCGCCCTGGAGCACGTGGCCGGCGAGCTCAGCACGCCCCTGACCGAAATCCTGCGGGTGGCCAGCTTTTACAACGCCTTCAGCCTGGCGCCCCGAGGCAAACACATTATCAACGTCTGTCTGGGCACCGGCTGCTTCGTCAAGGGCTCGCCCCGCCTCCTGGATGAAATCGAACGGAAGCTGGGCATCAGCCACGGGCAGACCACCGAGGACATGCTCTTCACCCTGGAGGTGGTGCGCTGCATCGGCTGCTGCGCCCTGGCGCCGGCCATGCGGGTGGGCGAAGACACCTTCGGGCGCCTGGCCCCCGGCCAGGTCTCCAAAATCATCGATTCTTATACCCAGGCGGCGGCCCTATGAAGGTTATTAGCTTAGAGCAGTTACAGGAAATCAAGGCGCAGGGCCTGAAGCTCACCTATCCCGACAAGATCAAGATCATGGTGGGGCTGGCCACCTGCGGCATCTCCGCCGGGGCCGACAAGGTCTGGAAGGCTTTGGAGGCCAAGATCGCCGAACTGGAGTTGGACGTGGCCCTGGAGCAGACCGGCTGCATCGGCTTCTGCCAGAAAGAACCCCTGGTGGACGTGGTCTATCCCAAACAGGTGCGGGTAAGCTACCAGTCCATGACGCCCTCCAAGGCCGAGGAGTTGGTTACGGCTATTAAGAACGGCGAGATTTACCCGGACAACGCCCTGTGCCGCATCGACCAGGAGGACTTCCTGGTGGAAGGCGCCAGCCGGCCCTATGCCAACCCCCATCCGCCGGAACTGCCCGGCGACATTCCCCGCTACGACGAAGTGCCCTTTTTCGGCAAGCAGGTGAAGATCGCCTTGCGCAACTGCGGCTTCATCAACCCGGAGCGCATTGAGGAGTACATCGGCCGGGGGGGCTACACCGCCCTGCACCAGGTGCTCACCGGCATGAGCCGGGAGGGGGTCATCAGCGAGGTCAAGGCCTCGGGTCTGCGGGGCCGGGGCGGGGCCGGCTTTCCCACCGGCCTGAAATGGGAATTCGCCGCCAAGAACGAGGCCGAGCAGAAATACGTCATCTGCAACGCCGACGAAGGCGACCCCGGGGCCTTCATGGACCGGGGCATCCTGGAGGGCGACCCCCACGCGGTGCTCGAGGGCATGGCCATCGGCGCCTACGCCATCGGGGCTTCCGAGGGCTACGTCTATTGCCGGGCCGAATATCCCCTGGCCATCCACCGCCTGAAGATCGCCATCGCCCAGGCGGAGGATCTGGGCCTGCTGGGCGATAACATCTTCGGCAGCGACTTTTCCTTTAAATTAAGGATCCGCGAAGGCGCCGGGGCCTTTGTCTGCGGGGAAGAGACTTCGCTCATCGCCTCCATCGAAGGCAAGGTGGGCGAACCCCGGCCGCGGCCGCCCTTTCCGGCCCAGAGCGGCCTCTGGGGCAAGCCCACCATCATCAACAACGTCAAGACCTGGTCCCACATTGCGCCCATCGTCAAGCGGGGCGCCGCCTGGTACGGCTCCTTCGGCACCGAAGGCGCCAAGGGCACCACGGTCTTCGCCCTGGTGGGCAAGGTGAACAACACCGGCCTGGTGGAGATCCCCTTAGGCATCACCCTGCGGGAGATGATCTTCGAGATCGGCGGCGGCATCGCCGGGGGGCGGGCCTTCAAGGCGGTGCAGACCGGCGGCCCTTCGGGCGGCTGCATCCCGGCGGAGCACCTGGACGTGCAGGTGGACTACGAATCCCTGGGGGCCTTGGGCTCCATCATGGGCTCCGGCGGCATGATCGTCATGGACGAACGGGATTGCATGGTGAACGTGGCCAAATATTTCATTGACTTCACCAAGGACGAGTCCTGCGGCAAGTGCACCCCCTGCCGGGAGGGCACTTTGCGGCTGGGGGAGATGCTGGAGGCCGTCACCGAAGGGCGGGGCCAGGAGGGCGACCTCGGCAAGCTGGAGAAGATGTCCGGCCTGATCAAGAAGACCTCGCTGTGCGGCCTGGGCCAGACCGCGCCGAACCCGGTGCTTTCCACCATCAAATATTTCCGCGACGAATATGAGGCCCACATCCGGGAGCACAAGTGTCCGGCCAAGGTCTGCAAGCCCCTGATTACCTTCCAGGTAGTGGAAGACCTGTGCATCGGCTGCCAGCTCTGCCGGCTGAAATGTCCGGCGGAGGCCATCACCGGCGCCAAGAAAGTGGTCCATAGCATCGTCCAGGAAAAGTGCATCAAGTGCGGCACTTGCTTCGAGAAGTGCAAGTTTGACGCTATTATGGTGGAGTAGAACAGCCGCCCCCGGCTGTAATAAAGCCGCCGCCGGCGGTATTTTGGGGAGGTTCTTCCCCAGACATGGAAGACCATATCAGGAGGACCCCGAAGGAAAAAATGAATGTGGAACAGCCGCCCTCGGCTGTTCCTTTAAAGGCTGCTCCTAAGGCAAAACCGGCTAAATCCGAATATCGCCGCACTTTGCCGCATTACCAGGTGGAAGATAGGCCGCTATTTGTTACTTTTGCAACTTATAAACGATGGGAACTTCCTGAAGGTATAAGACCCTTGGTTTTAAAACATTGCCTGCACGATCACGGAGTTAAATTACAGATGCATGGGGCAGTCGTCATGCCTGACCATGTACATCTGATCTTTACCCCGCTGAAAGATGATGAGGGCAACCCTTTTGGCTTGGCTGAAATTATGAGCGGCATTAAGGGATCATCGGCCCATAGCATTAACAAGGCTCTGAAGCGCCGGGGTCCAGTCTGGCAGTTTGAATCTTTTGATCACGTCTTGCGTTCAGAAGAAAAACTGGTCGAGAAAGTTGATTACATTTGCCAGAATCCGGTGCGGCAAAGGTTGGTTAATAACGAAGATGAATATCCCTGGTTATGGCGGGAATGGGTTGAAGGCGAGACCTCCCCGTAGAGGAACAGCCGAGGGCGGCTGTTCCACATAATCTTTCATAATCTTTGCTGATGTTTTTTAAGTGCTTTTCCTTTTATAGACACTTTAAGAGGAAGAAATCGTGATAAGTATCACCATCAACGACCGGCTGGTGGAAGTCCCCGAAGGGACCACGGTGCTGGAGGCGGCCCGCAAAGTCGGGGCCAATATCCCCACCCTGTGCTATTACGAGGCCATCAAGCCTTACGGCGGCTGCCGCCTCTGCCTGGTGGAGGTGACCCAGGGCAACCGCACCCAGCTCACTGCGTCCTGCACCTACCCGGTGGCCGAGGGCCTCAAGGTCTATACCGACACCGAGGAGGTCCTGGAAGGCCGCCGCCTGATTATTGATTTGTTGTGGTCCCGGTGTCCCGAGGTCCCCGAACTGCGGGAAATCGCCCAGCAGTTGGGGGTCATGGAGCCCAGCTTCCCCCTGGGAGACAGCGACTGCATCCTCTGCGGCAAGTGCGTCCGGGTCTGCCACGAACTGCAGCACGTGGGCGCCATCGGCCTCATGGGCCGGGGGGCCAAACGCCAGGTGACCACCCCCTTCGGCGAATTCTCCGCGGTCTGCCGCACCTGCGGCGCCTGTTCCTTCGTCTGTCCCACCGGGCACTACCGGGACCTCGGCAAGATCAGCGGCAAGACCCCCATCCCGCAGCCCAACGAATTCAATATGGGGCTTAACACCCGGGGCAATATCTACCGGATGTACCCCCAGGCCGTGCCCGGCGCCCCGGTGATTGACGCCGACAACTGCATCAAGCTCTTAACCGGCGACTGCGGGGTCTGCGCCCAGGTCTGCGCCTCCGGGGCCATTGACTACGAACAGGAAAAGCAGGAGGTCAACCTGGAGGTGGGGTCGGTCATCCTGGCCCCCGGTTTCAAGACCTTCGACCCCAGCGGCATGGCGGCCTACGGCTACGGCAAGTACCCCAACGTCTTCACCAGCATCGAGTTCGAGCGCATCCTCAGTCCCGGCGGGCCTTTCCACGGTCACGTGCAGCGGCGCTCCGACGGCCAGGAGCCTAAAAAGATCGCCTGGATTCATTGCGTCGGCTCCCGGGGGTTCGATAAGGAGTCCAAGCCTTACTGCTCCAACTTCTGCTGCATGGTCTCCCTGAAGCAGGCCATCGTGGCCCGGGAGCACCTCGGACCCGACCTGGACATGGCCCTGTTCTACATGGATATGCGCACCCCGCGCAAGGACTTTGAAAAATACTGCGTCAAGATCAAGGACCAGGGGGCCCGGCTCATCCGCTCCCGGGTCCACAGCGTCCAGGAGGTGGGCGGCAACGGCGACCTGGAGGTGCGCTATGTCACCGAAGCCGGCGAAGTGCGGGACGAAATCTTTGACGCCGTGGTCCTCTCCGTGGGCATGGTGATGCCCCAGTCCAACCTGGATCTGGCCCAGCGCCTGGACGTGGACCTGGGTCCCAACGGCTTCATGGAAGCCGTCTGCTTCGACCCGGTCTCCAGCTTCCGCCCCGGCGTTTACGCCTGCGGCGCCTTCACCGGCCCCAAGGACATCCCCCAGTCGGTGATGGAGGGCAGCGCCGCCGCGGCCGCGGCCTCCCGGCCCCTGGCGGAGGCCCGGGGCACCCTGCTGAAGAAAAAGGAATTTCCCCCGGAAATCGATCTCACCGGGGAGCCGGCCCGGGTGGGGGTCTTTGTCTGCAACTGCGGCTTTAACATCGGCGGCATCGCCGACGTCCCGGCCATCGTGGAATACGTCCAGGACCTGCCCAACGTGGAATACGCCCAGGCCAACCTCTTCACCTGCTCCCAGGACGCCCAGAGCCAGATGGTGGAGATGATCAAGGAGCACCACCTGAACCGGGTGGTGGTGGCGGCCTGCAGTCCGTCCACCCACCAGGCCATCTTCCAGGAGATGCTGCGCAGTGCCGGCCTCAACAAGTACCTCTTCGAAATGGCCAATATCCGCAACCAGTGCACCTGGGTCCACCAGGGCGAGCCGGAGATGGCCACCCAAAAGGCCAAGGACCTGACCAACATGGCGGTGGCCAAGGCCCGGCTGCTCTGGCCCCTGGACTACCTCACCGTGGACATTGACCATACCGCCCTGGTGGTGGGGGGCGGGGTGGCCGGCATGACTGCGGCCCTGGCCCTGGCCGACCAGGGCTACCGGGTGCACCTGGTGGAGCGCAAGGATCTTCTGGGAGGCAACGCTCTGAAACTCCACACCACCTGGCGGGGCGGTCTGGTCAAACCCCGAGTGGAGGCCCTGGCCCAGCGGGTGCTGAATAACGACAAGATCACGGTCCACTTCAATTCCATCGTCACCGGCGTCTCCGGGGCGGTGGGCAATTTCACCACCACCCTGTCCAGCGGCGCAGACCTCCAGCACGGCATCGTCATCCTGGCCATCGGCGGCGTGCCCTTCCGGCCCGAGGGCATGTATCTCTACAAAGAAAACCCCAACGTCATCCTCTCCCTGGACCTGGACGTGGAGATCGCCGGCGAAAGCGAGCGCCTGCAACAGGCCCAGTCGGTGGCCTTCATCCAGTGCGTCGGCTCCCGCATCCCGGAGCGGCCCTACTGCAACAAGGTCTGCTGCGCCCACACGGTGGAAAACGCCATTAAACTCAAGGTGATGGACCCGGAGAAGGAGGTTTACGTCCTCTACCGGGATATGCGCACCTACGGCGAACGGGAGACCCTCTATACCCGGGCCCGGGAGCTGGGGGTGGTTTTCATCCGTTACGTCGTCAGCGATCCCCCCCAGGTGGAGGAGGCGGACGGCCGCCTGAAGATCACCGTGACCGACCAGATTTTGCAGCGGCCGGTGAGCTTCACGGCCGATCTGCTCACCCTGGCCACGGCCATCATTCCTCATCAGAACGCGCCCCTGGCCGAGCTTTACAAGATCCCGCTCAACGCCGAGGGCTTCTTTACCGAGGCCCACGCCAAGATCAAGCCGGTGGAGGCCTCCACCGAGGGCATCTATCTGACCGGGTTGTGCCATTACCCCAAACCCATGCAGGAATCGGTGGCCGAGGCCCTGGCCTGCGCTTCCCGGGCCAACACCGTGCTGTCCCGGGACTACCTGGAGCTGTCGTCCATCATCTCCAACCCCATTGACGAAAACTGCGACGGCTGCGCCTTCTGCGTGGACACCTGCCCCTTCAAGGCTCTGACCCTGATCGAATACATGAAGGACGGCGGGGTCAAGAAGACGGTGGAGGTCAACCCGGTGCAGTGCAAGGGCTGCGGCTCCTGCATGGCCACCTGTCCCAAGCAGGGGATCTACGTGGCGGGATTTACGCCGGAGCAGTTGTCCGCCCAGGTGGAGGCGGCGCTGGGGCTGATTTAGCTTTCAGCTTTCAGCTTTCAGCCAAAACCGAAGAGGGCAGATACTTGGATTCTCTTATAGAGTATGCCTCTGATTCCCAAGTACAACTTGGGAACCAGAGGGAAAAAAGATTTTCGGGCAATAGGTGGCTGGGGCTTACACAGGTGGTTTAACTCCCTCCCCCTTGAGGGGGGAGGGTTGGGGAGGGGGTGGCGTCATCGATGCTTCTGCAACAGACAGTTGCATCACCCCCCCACCAAGCTGCGCTTGGCCGAGGCGAAGCACAGCTTCATCTCAAAATGGGTTCCCAAGTGCAACTTGGGAACCAGGTAAGGGAGTTGTTTTAAAAGCTGACCGCTGAAAGCTGATAGCTGACAGCCAATGAGGTTTTAACATGGAAGACCAATACGAACCGCTGATCATCGCCTTCTGCTGCAACTGGTGCTCCTACGCCGGAGCGGACCTGGCGGGGGTCTCCCGCCTCCAGTATCCGCCCAACGGCCGCATCATCCGGGTGATGTGCTCCGGCATGGTGCACCCCAACCTGGTCATCGACGCCCTCACCAAGGGGGCCGACGGCGTCCTGGTCTGCGGCTGACACCTGGGCGAATGTCATTACCTGGAAGGTAATAAAAAGGCCCAGAGCAGAGCGGAAGGAATTGACATGATGCTGGAGGACTTCGGCCTGGAGCCGGAGCGCTTCCGGCTGGAATGGATCGCCTCGGCCGAGGCCCAGAAATTCGCCGACGTCATGACCGAAATGACCGAGCAATTGCGGGCCTTGGGGCCGAGCCCATACAGCACGAGAGGGTAGGTTAATGACCATCCCCCTGGCCAGAAGTGTCAACAACAAAAAATTCATGTGGGACGGCGGGACCTACGACAACCAGGAAGCGGCCCAACAGGTGATGCACGGCTACGAGAAAGACGGCTTCGAGACCCTGATGTTCGAAGACGAGGGCCAGTTCCTGGTCTATTCCCGCCGGGTGGCCGCGGTGCAATCGGCAGAATAACGGTGAGGGCGGGTTCGCCCGACAGCCGGAACTCCTTCCGTAATTGGCCCATGAATCCTTACCAGAGGAGGTAAGAAGATGGCGGTGAACGTCGCATCGGAGTGGTTGAACGCCTGTTCCGGCTGTGAGATCTCCATTCTCAACACCGGAGAGGCGCTGTTGGACCTGCTGGCTCAACTCAACTTCGTCCATATCCCCGCCTTGGTTGACAGCAAGTATTACGGTCAACTGGGGGATAAGACGAACCTGGAAATCCCCGAGGCGGTGGTGGGCATCGTCTCCGGCGGGGTGCGCAACACCGAACACAAGCACGTGCTGGAGGAGATGCGCAAAAAGACCAAAATCCTCATCGCCCTGGGCAGTTGCGCCTGTTACGGCGGCGTGCCGGCCCAGGCCAACATGTTCAAGGAGGCGGAGATCTTCGACAAGGTCTTCCGCGGCTGCGTCACCACCAATCCCTCCCCCAACCCGGAGGACCCCAACGTCCCCAAATGGACCGCCACCTGCCAGGCCCTGGACGAAGTGACCAAAGTGGACATCGCCATCCCAGGATGTCCGCCGCACCCGGACTGGATCGCCGACGCCGTCGGCGCCCTGTTGGCCGGCAAGACCGAATGGAAGCTGCCGGAACGGAGCGTCTGCGACACCTGCCCGGTGATCCGGGAGAAGAAATCCGGCGGCGGCCCCATCAAACGGATGACCGCCAACGCCGAATTCAACCCGGAAGAGGGCATTGACAAGATGCGCTGCCTCAATGAGCAGGGCATCTTCTGCATGGGCCCGGTGACCCTGGCGGGTTGCAACGGCAAAGCCGGGGTGCCCCGCTGCATCCAGGCCCGCACTCCCTGCCGGGGCTGCTTCGGTCCCATCCGCAAAGGCGCCAAGCCCATGGTGGACATGATGGGCGCCCTCACTTCGGTGGGCCTGGACCCCAAGACCCTGGTGGATCGGCGGGCCATTATGAACCGTTATATCGGCGGGCACGGCTACCTGACGGCCATCCCGGCCCGGCCGGGAAAGTAGGGGGTGATCAGCATGGGAAAAGTCATCAATATTCAGCCCATCACCCGGATCGAAGGCCACGCCAAGGTGGCCATCCATCTGGATGACGCCGGCAACGTCGCCGACACCAAGGTCCACGTCCAGGCGCTGCGCGGCTTCGAAAAATTCTGCGAGGGCCGGCCCGTCGAGGAAATGCCCCGCATCGTCTGCCACATCTGCGGCATCTGTCCCTGGGCCCATCACCTGGCTTCCAGCAAGGCCGGCGACGCCTGCTTCGGCGTCACTCCGCCGCCGGCGGCGGTGAAGCTGCGCCGCCTGATGCAGAGCATCGCCTATATCAGTGACAAAATCCTGCACTTTTACTTCCTGGCGGCCCCGGACTTCGTCATCGGCCCCGACGCCGACTACTCGGTGCGCAACGTCGTGGGCATCGTCGGCGCCGCCCCGGACATTGCCAAGCAAGTGGTGAAGATGCGCCAGATGGGGGCCAGCATCCTGGAGCACTTCGCCGGCCGGGCCATCCACCCCACTCTGTCGCTCCCCGGCGGGGTGAGCAAGCCCATGACCGAAGCCGAGCGCCAGGAGATGCTGCCCCAAGCCAATGAACTCCTGGAGTTCTGCAAGTTCTCCATGAAGTTCGCCAAGGACAACGTCTTCCCCAAGTACCTGGACGCCATTAAGAATCTGGGCGTCATCGAGGTGGGCTACCTGGGCACGGTCACCGCCGACGGCGCCCTGGATTTCTATGACGGCCACCTGCGCCTCATGAAGCCTGACGGCTCCTATGACGACTTCACTTACGAACAGTACACCGACTACCTGGGCGAATGGGTGGAACCCTGGTCCTATCAAAAATTCCCCTACGCCAAGAAGTGGGGCCAGTTGAACCTGAGCCTGGACAATCCCACCGGGGTATATCGCACCAACTGCCTGGCCCGCATCAACGTGGCCGACAAGATGGCCACCCCCCTGGCGCAAAAGGAGCTGGAGGAATTCCGGGCCGCGTTCGGGCGCCCGGCCCACTTCACCCTGCTCTATCACTACGCCCGCCTCATTGAATTGTTGCAGGCGGCGGAGACCGCGGTGGAGCTCCTGAACGACCCGGAGATCACCAGTCCCGACATCCGGGCCAAGGCCGAACCCAAGGCCGGCCGGGGCGTGGGCTGCGTCGAGGCGCCGCGCGGCACCCTGATTCACGACTACGAGTGCGACGACCAGGGCCTCATCACCAAGGTCAACCTGATCGTCGGCACCACCCACAACAACGCCGCCATCAACCTGTCGGTGAATCAGGCGGCAAAACTCTGCATCAAGGAAGGCCAGTATGACGCCGGCGCCTTGAACAAGGTGGAAATGGCCATACGCGCCTACGACCCGTGACTGTCCTGCGCCACTCACCGCCTGGATGGCGGTCTGGCCGTGGAAATGACCATCAGCGACGCGGACGGCAACGTGATCGAGACGCTGAGGACTTAAAGTCGCTGGTGGCACAGGCGTCCCGCCTGCGCTATGCTGCATCCGCAGCACGTAGGGTGCGCACCGCGCACCAAAAGCTGTCAGCTAAAAAATGTTTTAGGGCCACAAGATATTAAATTAAATATTTTGTGGCCCCAAATTTTGATAGGATGGGTAAGGGCAAACCTGGTACTTTCCATCTGGTTGCAAAGCTGGGCTTTGCTTCCCCAAGCTCAGTTTGGGACCTACCGGCGTTCCCAAGTACAACTTGGGAACGAGCCGGTCATGTTCCAAGGGAACACCCAAAACCATGAAAATGTAGCACCGCCGCCCTCGGTGGTTCATTTCCCGGCGAGGGCGCCGGGGCTACATTTTTAGAGCAGCTCTTCATGGGCCTTTGGCCCACCCGCAAATTATGAAAAAGTTTGGTAGAGCGGGCCTCCGTGCCCGCCAAACCTTTGATGCAGGCTGGAAGCCTGCGCTACCGGAACGAACTTTTCGAAGCAGCAGGAAAAAATTCTCTATTTGAGGAAACTTGAATGAGAAGGACGCTTTTTCTTTTCATGCTGCTGTGGCTGGCCCTGCTCCTGGCCACTGTGGCCCCCGCCCCGGCCCAGGGCAACGCCGACCTGGCCGCCCAAATCAACGCCGGTTACGATCTGCTGGAACAGGGCAAATTTGACCAGGCCCAGAAGGTCTATGAAGACATCCTGAGGAAGCACGCCGACCACCCCATCGCCTTGAACAACCTGGCGGCCATTTCCGTCAAGCAGGGGAAATATGACCAGGCCCTGGCGCAACTGAAACTGGCCTTGCCCCAGGCCCAGGGCTACAAGATCACTTTAAACCGAGTCTGTAACGTGGACGGGGTTTGCGCCGCGTTTCGCCAGAGCACCGACAAATTCGGCGAAGAAAACCTGGAGGATTTGATCAAGAGCAACATCCTCATGGTGCAGATGGCCGCGGCCGGCAAAGGCTCAGGCAAATAATATGGTTTTAAAGTCCCCCTTTGAAAAAGGGGGATTTAGGGGGATTTTCAAGTGGTTTCATAAATCCCCCCCTGTCCCCCCTTTGTCAAAGGGGGGAAATTTTGAGGCAGCCGCCCCCAGCTGTTCATAATCCATCTTTGCTGACTGCTGAGGCTGAAAGCTAAAAAATATGACAAAAAGACTCTTTGAAAACTCCGTCCTCATCTTCGGCTGCGGCAACATCCTCTGGGGCGACGACGGTTTCGGCCCGGCGGTGATCGCGCGCCTCAACCGGAACTATGCCCTGCCCGACGGCGTCCTGGCTCTGGACGTGGGCACCAGCATCCGGGATATTCTGTTTGATCTGATCCTGAGCGAGCACAAGCCGCAACAACTAATCATCGTCGACGCGGTGGAATACCCGGACCGCCGGCCCGGCGAAGTCTTCGAGATTCCGGTGGAGGGCATCCCGGAAACCAAGGTCTCGGATTTTTCCCTGCACCAGTTCCCCACGGTGAACATGCTGCAAGAGCTCAAGGATCACAGCGGCATGGAGGTCAAGATCATCGTGGGACAGACGGAATTCATCCCCGAAGAGGTGGCCCCGGGTCTCACCGCCGCCATGCAGCGGGCCGTGGAGGTGGCCTGCGAGAAGATTATGGCGCTACTCAAAGCTGGCGCATAGGGGGCTCGCCGATCCCAATAATAATGCGGCCTTCTTGACATTGGCACTGTTTCTCTTATACTAGTCTTAGACTGGTCTAAAAGGAGGAGGCATGCAGCAAGTGGGGGCTTATGAGGCCAAGACCCGGCTCTCTCAATTGATTGACGAGGCAGCCAAAGGGGAGGAGATTATTATCACCAAACACGGGGTTCCGGTGGCGGCCCTGGTTCCGGTCGCCGGCCCCCGGCCACTGGACCCCCAGGCAGCCATTGCCGCCATCAAAGACTTCCGCCGGGGGCGCAAATTGGCGGGATTATCCTTACGGGAGCTGATTGCGGAGGGCCGCCCCTGATGCCGCCGCCGGCCTTGGTCTTGGATGCCTCGGTGGCCCTGGCCTGGGCCTTTGAAGACGAGGAAGACGGCTACCCTGATTTGGTCTTGGATTCTCTGGCTGAGGCCAAGGCCCATGTCCCGGCCGTCTGGCCGCTGGAAGTGGGCAACGCCCTGCTGGTGGCGGAACGGCGCGGTCGGCTCAATCAAGCGGCTACCGTGCAATTTCTGGCCTTGCTCCGGCAACTTCCCATCGTCGTGGAGCCGGAAAGGCCGGAACGGATATGGGGAGAAATCCTGGCGCTGGCCCGGGAGCAAGGGCTCTCCACCTATGACGCCAGCTATCTTCACCTGGCTATGCGGCGGGGTTTTTCCTTGGCCACCAATGACGAACTCTTGCGCCAGGCCGCCGTCCGAGCCGGGGTGTCCTTGTTTGGGGGATGACCGAATAGCCGCCGCCATTCGGCAGGCATGGCCCGCCCCCTGGAAACTGAACGAACACAAGGTTCACCCCTACTGCCTCAATCCCACTTCAGTTCGATGGACTCCACCCCCCGGCCGCCCTGGACCGGGGCCACCGCGCCGCATTGGGGGCACTCCGCCACGGGCAGGGCGTCGTGGGGGTCCGCCGCGCCCATGGGCAATGGCCCTTGAAAGCCGCACTGGGGGCAGGCCAGGCTCACCGGCAAAACAATCAGATGGAGGCGGGCCCCCTCCAGGGGGGTGCCCTGGATCAAGACCTCAAAGGCCTGCCGGCTGGCTTCTTCCGAGTGCATCTCCAACGCCCCCACCTTGAGGGTGACCGTAAGATTGGAGCCGGCCGGGGTCTCCCCGGATTTTTGCAACTCCGCCTTAATGGCCGCGATGACGTTTTCCATCAAACCGTATTCGTGCAAGGCCGGATAGAACCTCCTGAAAACGCATATTCTTGAGCAGGGGCGGACCTGGTGTTCACCCAGCGGTCCAGGGCGAAAACAAGATTCGCTACGGAAAAAATACGTTTGGATCGCGAACGGTAATTACCAGTCGCCGCCGCCGCCCCCGCCGCCGCCGCCCCCGGAGAAGCCGCCGCCGTCGCTAAAGCCCGAACCGGAGCCGGGCGCCGAGGACGAAGAGGAGATGGCGCTGGAGAAGCTGCTGCCCAGACCGGAGCTAAAATCGGTATAAGAGTGACTATCCCAAGACCTCCCCGAATACCAGACGGGGGTATAGGCCGCGCCCGCGGCTTCCGCCTGGGCCATGACCTCGGCGAACTGTTCGGTCCACTGGACCTCCACGTCCAGGGCGAGGGCATAGGGCAGGAATTTTTCGAAAAGCTCCGGAGTGCGCTCCGGCGGGTTGAGCAGGTTGAGGCGCTCCTTTTCCGCCACCGACAGGAAGAGCTTGAAGCCCTCGATCTGGTCCATGAGCTTGCGGCCCGCCAGGGTCGGGGCCTTGAGCAGATAATAGAACATCGGGTTGACAAAGACCATGCCGGCAAAGGCGGCGGCGGCCACCGGCGAGATGACCCAACCGAAGAGACCGAAGCCCACGACCTCAAAGACAAAAAAGGGCAAGGCAAACAGGGTTACGACAATGGCGGCCAAGACTTTACCGAAGCCGCCGCCCCGGACCGCCACCCATCTCCGGTAAACCAGCACCGCCAGGAAGGCGCAGCCCACCGTCCAGATACTGAGCCACAGGGACGACCCCACGGCTTCCCCCGTGCTTTGCGAGGTCAAGACAATGAGGGCCAGCGCCGCCACAGTGAGCCCCGCGCCCATCAAGAAGTAATTCAGGTTGGTGACGAAAAGGACCCTTTCCATTTTGGCCCGCAGGCTTTCTTTCACCGCGTCCAGGGCGCTTTTAATGGCGCTGTGGTTCTCGCTCTTCAGTTCAATGGCGGAACGGCCAGCAAACAGGCTCGCCGCGGCCCGCATCTCCTCCGGGGAGAGATTGTCATAGGAGTCGCGTTTCTTCCGCAGGGTGTAGGTGCGGCTGGTGAACAGACTGCCTTCCTCTCCCTCTTCGATGGTGAGGTAGCCCTTTACCGCCATGTCCACCACCGCCGCGGCCATCACCTTGTTGTCGAAACCCTGGTTATTCAGGAAGCGCACCCCGGCCGGGGAAAAATCCTTGGGGGGGGCAAAGAGGGGAATAATGGTGCCCTTGGCCGGGTCGCGGCCGACTCTGAACCAAATCACCAGGTAATAGCCCAGGATCAGGACCAGACCCAGGATTCCGATGGCGCTGCTCAGGTTGTCCCTAAGCCAATAGCCGGTTTTATCCAGGCCCGTGGGCGCCTGGACCACCCCTTTGGGCCAGGCCACCACCACCGTCAGCCCCTGGCCCGGATACAGGGGGCGGGTGGTTTTAAACTGGATTTCCGCGGCGCCGGGCTGGACCGTGAAGTCCCGGCCCTTGTCCCCCTGGCGGCCGGTGTAGGCCGCGTATTTCAACACCCGGCCGCCCGGCGGCAGCAGCACCCGGGCCTCCGCCGCCTGGATGGGAAACTCCCAGCCGTGGCCGGTGACGTTCCAGTAGAGTTCATCGTGCTTCTCAAAGAAACCGAGTTGCCGGTCGGTGCGGTACTTGATGGTGTAGGTATAGACTCCGGGGGAAAGGAAATGGTCTTTTTTGCCGACGAAGATCTTCTCGCCATTTTTGACGGTTTTAATATGGTAAGGCTCGGGATGGCCGTCGCGGGTAACCTCCAAGACCTGAAAGCCCACGGTGACGGTGCGGCCCTGGGCGTCGCGGTAGGTGGTGGGAAATTCCCGGACAATGCCGCGGCGCCGGACGCCGGTTTCGTAGGTGATGGTCTCGGTCACCGTCATGGAGGAGTCGGGGTGCACCTGGATGAGGCTGTCGAAATAGAGGATTTGCCGGGACCCCGGCTGCGGGCGGGCGGCCTCAAGCCGGCCGGGCAGCGCCAGGGCCAGCGCCGCCAAGAGCACCGCGGCGATAACTGACTTTGGTATTTTCCTGCCTGCTTTCATCACAATTAGAAGCTGACCTTGGGCACGGCCCGGTCGGCGGCGTCGGCGATTTCGAAGTATTCCGCCGGGGTAAACTGGAAGGTGTTGGCGATCAGGTTGCTGGGGAACGACTGGATGAGGATGTTGAGATTGCGGGCGGCGCCGTTGTAATAGCGCCGGGCCAGTTGCAGCTGCTCCTCAATATCGGATAGGGACCGTTGCAGCTCCATAAAATTCTGGCTGGCCTTCAGGTCGGGGTAATTCTCCGCCACCGCGAAGAGGTTGCCCAGGGCCGCGCCCAGGGCCCCTTCGGCCTGGGCCTTGGCGGCCACCCCGGTGGCCTTGAGGGTCTGGGAGCGCATCTCGGTGACCTTCTCCAGCACCCCCCGCTCATGACCCATGTAGCCCTTCACGGTCTCGACCAGGTTGGGGATCAGGTCGGCCCGGCGCTTGAGCTGCACGTCAATGCCGGACCAGCCCTCGGCCACCAGGTTTTTGTTGGTCACCAGCTTGTTGTAGATGGCTATCGCCCCCAGCACTACCAGCGCCACCAGACCCAGCACGATATACAGTCCGATCATGGAGAACCCTCGCCTTGGGGAAAATTTTCAGCCATTATACAATAATTTGGTGAAAAAGGGGGCGCTTTCCCGGCCGAGGCCTTGGCCCGGTTATTCCAGGAGATTTTCTAGGTCAGAGGAATGATGCCTTATCGGACCGGCGGGTCCTGCGAGGCGTTGCGGGGTCCGGCCGCGGCCGCGTCAGGCTCAGCGCAGGGACAGGGGGCATGCTTGTGCACCAGCCGGGAAAGCTTGGCGCAATAGAGGGCCGCAAAGGTCCGGCAGGACCCGGCCCCGTCCACGGCTGACTCCTTGGGGAAGGAGGCGTGCTCGCAGGAGAGGTCGCACCATTTCATGAGAATTCCAAGGTTACCGGTAAATATCTCGCCTGTGGCCGATGTTGAGAATTAATACCTTCCTCTATCTCGTAAACTATCCGATAATCGCCTATTCTGGTGCGCCAGCCATTGCGGGCGGTCAGCTTGATACAACCCGGCGGCCTGGGTTCATGAGCAAGGGAGAAAAGGGCGTCACGCACCTGTTCGTAGGCGCCGGGAGGCAATTGGGTTAATTCTTTCTGCGCCCGCCGCAGAATAGAAATAGCATACGGCATCAGCGCCCCTGTTCGATTTCGGCGATGGCCTGCTCCAAGGGAATGGCTTCATCCTTGGCAGCCTTGGCGGCATCGTAGGCCCGGATGGATTCCAGTTCTTCAAGTTCTTCCAACATCTTCCGATATTCGGCAATATCGAGCAGGACCCCAATTGGATTGCCTTTATCATCAATGACGAAATTCTCTTTGAATTTGCTCATGGCTATCCTCTCACAAGCGGAAAGATCAAGTCCATATAAGGCGGGCTGTGCCCGCCGCATTTCTATTTCGTATTCAATAGGTTTTTGTAGCCGCAGGCTTTAGCCTGCGCCGGCACAGGCGGGACGCCTGTGCCACCGATTAACTACAACCTTAATCCCCAAAGCTTTCCAGATAGAATTCCACGGCTTCCTTAAGGTTGGCCTTGGCCGCTGCGATGGTCCTGCCCTGGCTCACCACGCCCAATTCCACGCAATGGGCCACATACCAGTTCTCTTCTTCGGCGATTACCGCGGTGAATTTTTGGGTCATGTCACAACTCGGTACAACTCATTCTTGAGGCTATATAGGGCGGGCTGTGCCCGCCGAATCTTGGGGCCGTGTGCCGCCCTATGAGCTGCCATCAACTTTGGAGAAGGCGATCACCCCTTATTTTTTGCAAGCCAAGCCAAGAACATATCCCGGGATACATCAATATCGTGTAGGATTTTATTGGTAAGACCACGGCCCAGATCCTCACCCTTATGATAAGGAACGGTGGCCGATCTACCATTTTGGTGCCGGAAAAAAATATGACTTCCGTGTTGGCGGCTCTGTTTGAAGCCAATTTCTTGCAGAAATTTGACCATCAGGCCGGCGCCGATGGTGGGCAGGCGGCTCATGCCGTAATCTCAATCTGCTGCACCGCTTCAAAAACCATGGGCACCGGCTTTTCTTCCTTGAGACAAAGCTCGATGACCTCTCTGATGCGCGGCAGAAGTTCCTCCATAGTTTTGGCCTGGGTGTAACAGCTTTTCAGGGCCGGGACGGTGGCCACCAAATAGCCGTCCTCATCCCGTTCAATCAAGACGCTGAACCTATATGTTTGCATGGGTTCTCCTGTCCTTGACACTCAATAAATACGAGATGCTTCGCGGCGCTCAGCATGACAAATATTCCCTCGTCCCCAAGCTCCGGCTTGGGGACGCACATTGGCCGCCAAGCTCCAGCTTGGCAATTAATTTACCACCTCAAATTGACGGCGATTTCGCCAAGCAGGAGCTTTGCGCCCAAGCCGGTTCCCAAGCCGGAGCTTGGGAACCAGGAATGGTGCGCAGTGCGCGCACCCTACCTTTTACCCCTTCGCCTTCTTGGATACCACCTCATAAGCCTGTTCCAGGGCCTTAGGTATCCCCGCCACATCCGGGCCGCCGGCCTGGGCCAGGTCGGGTTTGCCGCCGCCGCTGCCGCCTACGGCGGGGGCGATGGCCTTGATGATCTCCCCGGCGGGGAAGCGTTTGGTCAGGTCCTTGGAAACCAAGGCGATGAGCATGGCTTTCTCCCCGGCCGCGGCGCCCAGGACCACGATGCCGCTCTTGAGGCGTTGCTGGAGTTTCACCGCGAAGTCCCGCAGGCCCTTGGGGTCGGCGGCCTCCACCTTCAGGGCCAGGACCTTGACGCCCTCGATCTCCCGCACCTGGTCCAGCAGGTCCCCGGCCGCGGCCGCGGCCATGCGGCTTTTGAGAGTCTCGACTTCCTTTTCCAGTTCCTTCTGGCGCTTCAGGGTCTTCTCCAGGCGGTTCACCAGGTCGGCCCGGCTGCCCTTGAGCAGGCCGGCGGCCTGGTCCAGTTCCCGGCCCAGTTCCTGGGTGAGCGCCACCGCCTCCGGGCCGCAGACCGCCTCGATGCGCCGGATGCCCGCGGCCACCGAGGCCTCGGAAGTAATCTTACAAAAGCCCAGGTCGCCGGTGCGTTCGGCGTGGGTGCCGCCGCAG
>CAZOCQ010000038.1:0-18725 GCA_964578335.1 uncultured Desulfobacca sp. | reverse complement strand
GCCGCGCCGCGGGTTTGAAAAAATCTGCCATTTATTCTACCTTTCCTTAAGTGCAGAGGTTAGGGATTAGGGGCCAGGGACAGAAAACCTTCCTGATTACTAATCCCTAACCCCTGGACCCTAAAAATGAAGCACCCGTCAAAAACCGCTTACCAGGCGGTTTCTCAAGGTCCCAATGCCCTCCACTTTGATCTCCACCACGTCGCCCACCCGCATGGGACCGACCCCCGAGGGGGTGCCGGTGGCGATGACGTCCCCGGGCAGCAGGGTCATGATGCGGGAGATGAAGGAGATTAGGGTGGCCACCGGGAAAATGAGATTGCCGGTGTTGGAGTGCTGCCGGCGCTCGCCGTTCAGATAGGCCTCCACCGTGAGATTGCCCGGGTCGGCGATCTCCGTCTCAATCCAGGGCCCCAGCGGCGCGAAGGTATCGAAACCCTTGGCGCGGGTCCACTGGCCATCCTTCTTTTGCAGGTCTCGGGCGGTGACGTCATTGAAGCAGGCGTAGCCCAGGACGTAGTCCCGGAAGTTCTCTTCCTTGATGTTTCGGGCCATTTTGCCGATGACCACCGCCAGCTCGGCTTCGTAGTCCACCCGCCGGCTCATTCCCGGATAGACGATGTCCTCGTCCGGGCCGATCACCGCGCTGGCGGGCTTCATAAAAATCAGCGGTTCTTCGGGAATGGGGTTGCCGAATTCGGCGGCGTGGTCCCGGTAATTCAGGCCGATGGCCACGATCTTCGTGGGCTCACAAGGCGCCAACAGGGCGACCTCCGGCAGGGAGAGGACTTCGCCGGTGGTGTTGGCCAGGCCGCCGTCATAGGGCGCGCCCCAGAGAACGTTGATCTTTTCACCTTCCAGGAGGCCGTAACCGGTGCGGCCCTGCATGTCAAAGCGGACGATGCGCATTTATTTCAACCCCAGCAAACCACCTCGTTCCCAAGCTCCTGCTTGGGAACGCCAATTTTGACCCAAGCTCTGCTTGGGAAATGAGTTTTACCGTAGGGTGCGTTTTTACGCCCCATTTTCGGCGCGTGAGACGCGCCTTTCGAAGGACAGGATAAAATCATTACCCCCCTTTTCTAAAGGGGGGCAAGGAGGATTATCATGAGCTTCTTATAATCCCTCTAAATCCCCCTTTAGGAAAGGGGGACTTCAAAACCTCTTCCCAAGCCATCCCGATGGATTTCGACGGCCGCGGGCCACCCTAATATTCCTTAAATCAGCCATGGCAAAGCAGAGCTTTGCCGGAAAGGTGGGTTCCCAAGCAGGAGCTTGGGAACCAGAGGATATCCCCCTAAATCCCCCTTTAGGAAAGGGGGACTTTAAAACCTCCCTGACGCCGTGCCGGCAAATTGCGGCGGCCACGAGCCACCCTATAACTAACCCCTGGCCCCTAATCCCTGACCCCTGATTACTTCAGCCCCAGCACATCCTGCATATCATAGCAGGCCGGCGGCTGCTTCACCACCCACTGGGCGGCCCGCACCGCGCCCTTGGCGAAATTGTCCCGGCTGTGGGCCCGGTGGATGATCTCCAGGCGCTCGCCGATGCCGCCGAAGAGCACGGTGTGTTCGCCCACGATATCCCCGGCCCGCACCGTCTGGAGGCCGATCTCGGCGTCGGTGCGCTGGCCGATGATGCCGTGGCGGGCGTACACCCCCACTTGCTCCAGTTGCCGGCCCAGGCCGTGGGCGATGACCTGGGCCAGCTTGATGGCGGTGCCGCTGGGCGCGTCTTTCTTGAGGCGGTGGTGGGCCTCGACGATCTCCACGTCGTAGCCCTCCTGCAAAACTTTAGCAATGTCGCCCACCACCTTGAACATCAGGTTGACCCCGACGCTCATGTTGGGGGCGAAGACCAGGCGGGTCCGGGCCCCCAGGGCGTGGATCTCGGCCACCTGGGGCGGCGAAAAGCCGGTGGTCCCCAGGACCATGGCCTTGTTGGCCGCGGTCACTTCCCGCAGGTGGGCCAGCGAAGGTTCCGGGTGGGTGAATTCGATGACCACGTCCCCCTGGCCCAGGATTTCGGCCAGGGAACCGGCCACCTTCAGGCCCTTGGGGGGCAGCCCCGCCACCTCCCCCACGTCCTTGCCCACCGCGGGGTGGTCCGGCCGTTCAAAGGCCCCGGCCAGTGCAATCCCTTCCGCCGCTTCGATCATATGAATGATCCGCCCGCCCATGCGCCCGGCCGGGCCGGAAACGATGGCTTTGATCATAAGATGCTCCTTGAGTTCAAAGTTCAAAGTTCAAAGTTCAAGGTTCAAAGTGAAAACCCTCACAACTTACGAATAATCCAGAAAATATAAGGATGGCGGGCACGGAGGCCCGCGCTACCGGTTATTCCTTTGAACTTTGAACCTTGAACCTTGAACTATCACTTAATCAACCCATACTTCTGCATCACGCTGCGCAGCTTGTCCTCGTTGGCCTTACTCATGGGACACAGGGGCTGCCGCACTTCGCCGGTGATCATCCCCAGCAGCTTCATGGCGGTCTTCACCGGGGCCGGGTTGGTCTCATAGAACATGGCTTCGGTCAGCGGCCACATCTTGTAGTGCAGCTTTTTGGCGCCCTCCAGGTCGCCTTGGAAGAAGGCGTTGCACATGCCGGCCATGTCGGCCGGGACCACGTTGGAGACCACCGAAATCACCCCCATCCCGCCCACGCAGAGCAATGGAAATGTAGTGAAGTCGTCGCCGGAGAGTACGGCGATTTTGTCGCCGCACAACTCCAGGGTCTTGGCCCCCTGCTTCAGGTCCCCGGTGGCGTCCTTGAGGCCCACCACGTTGGGAATCTCCGCCAGGCGAGCCATGGTCTCCGGCAGCAGGTTGACGCTGGTGCGCCCCGGCACGTTATAGACCACCTGGGGGATCTTGGTCTGGGAGGCGATGGTTTTATAGTGCTGATAAAGCCCTTCCTGGGTCGGTTTATTGTAGTAAGGAGTAATCAACAGGGCATAGTCCGCGCCGGCGGCCTCGGCGTGCTTGGTCAGTTCCACGGACTCGGCGGTGCTGTTGGAGCCGGCCCCGGCGATCACCGGTACCCGTTTTTTCACCTGGTCAATGCAGGTCTCCACCACCCGTTTGTGTTCGGCGTGGGACAGGGTGGGGGATTCCCCGGTGGTGCCGCAGGGCACGATGCCATGGATGCCCTCTGAGATCTGGCGCTCGATCAGGGCCCGGTAGGCCTCTTCGTCGAACTGCCCGTTCTTGAAGGGAGTGACGATGGCGGTGATGGCTCCCTTTAACATGGGTACAACCTCCTTACTTGAGTTCCTCGCTCCAAAGTTCGCCCTGGCAGACCACCAGGGCGTCGCCTTCCAGGTAGATATCACTGCAAGCCCCGGCCTGGGGCTTGAAGTGGACGTTGAGGATTTCGCCGCCCCGGGTGTGCACGGCCACCGGCGAGTCCAGTTTTCCCAGACAGGCCCCCACCAGAGCGGCGGCCACCGAGCCGGTGCCGCAGGCCAGGGTCTCGTCCTCCACCCCGCGTTCGTAGGTGCGGATGGCCAGCTCCTGCGGCCCGGTGAAGCGCACGAAATTGACGTTGGTGCCGGCCGGCTGAAACATCTGGTGGAAGCGCAGCAGCCGGCCCCACTCGGTTACCGGCGCGGCCTCCAGGTCGTCCACCGGCACCACCAGGTGGGGCACCCCCACCCGGATGAAATGGGCCTGCACATTGGCTTCGTCCAGGGGGACGGTCTGGTTCAGGTTCAGGTCCCCCACCCCGGCCATCGCCAGCTTCACCCGGCGGCCGTTGACTTCGGCGTGGATGATGCCGGCCAGGGTTTCAAACGATAAGGTTTCCGGGGCAATACCCTGCATGACCGCAAAACGGGCGGCGCAGCGCCCGCCGTTGCCGCACATCTCCGGCTCGGAGCCGTCGGCGTTGTAAAACCGCCAGCGGAAATCGGCCTTATCCGAGCCTTCGATGAGGATCAGGCCGTCGGCGCCGATGCCCACCTGGCGCTGGCAGACCCGCCGGGCAAAGGAGGGCTGTTCGGCCTCCGGGAGGAATTGCGCCCGGTGGTCGATGAGCACGAAATCGTTGCCGCCGCCGTGCATTTTGTAGAAGGGTATGTGCATAATGATTTGAACTCGTTCCCAAGCTCCAGCTTGGGAACGATATTTTTGGTCCAAGCTCTGCTTGGACACCTTATTACTTGAAGTGATTGGCAAAGCAGGAGCTTTGCGCCAAAACGGGTTTCCAAGCAGGAGCTTGGGAACCAGACAAGAACAGCCGAGGGCGGCTGTTCTACATTTCCGCCTATTTCAAAAACTCCGGGATGGCCTCCCCCCAGGTAAGTTGGCGGTAAGTCTCCCGTTTTCTGATAACATAAAAATCCCGGTCGTGCACCAAGATTTCCGCCACCCGGGGCCGGGCGTTGTAATTGGAACTCATGGAAAAGCCGTAGGCCCCGGCGCTCATCACCGCCACCAGCTCCCCCGGCTGGAAGTCCGGCAGCTTGCGGTCCTTGGCCAGGAAATCGCCGGATTCGCAGATGGGCCCCACCAGGGAGGCGGTCACCAGAGGCCGGGACTGCTGCGCCACCGGGCAGATGCCGTGGTAGGAGCCGTAGAGGCTGGGGCGGGCCAGGTCGTTCATGCCCGCGTCCACGATGATGAAATGTTTGGTGTCGCTCTCCTTGGTGTAGAGCACCTTGGTCACCAGGATGCCGGCGTTGCCCACCAGCACCCGCCCCGGCTCCAGGATCAGGGTGACGTCCAGACCCTGGAGGTGCTGCAGCAGCCGGCCGCCGTATTCCTTAGGATGCGGCGGCGCTTCCTGGTCGTACTGGATGCCCAGGCCGCCGCCCAGGTCCAGGTAGCGGATGCCGATGCCCTGGCCCTTGAGGCGCTCGATCAATTCCTTGAGGCGCTCCAGGGCCGCCACGAAGGGCTCCACTTCGGTGATCTGGGAGCCGATGTGGCAGGCTGCCCCCATGACCTCCAGGTGGGGCAGCTCCTGGGCCCGGCGATAGTCCTCCAAAGCCCGTTCGATATTGATGCCGAACTTGTTCTTTTTCAGCCCGGTGGAGATGTAGGGATGGGTCCGGGCGTCAATGTCCGGGTTGATGCGCAGGGCCACCGGGGCCTTTTTCTTCATTCGTCCGGCGATGCGGTTGATGGCCTCCAGTTCCTGGGAGGATTCCATATTGAACAGCAGGATGCCGGCCTTCAAGGCGGCCCGGATTTCGTCTTCCCTTTTTCCCACTCCGGAGTACACGATGCGGCCCGGATCCATCCCCGCGCTCAAAGCCCGGTGGAGTTCCCCGCCGGAGACGATATCGGCCCCGGCCCCCAGCTTCCCGAAGAGCCGCAGGATGGCCAGGTTGCCGTTGGCCTTCACCGCGAAACAGACGATATGGGGAAAGCCCTGGAAGGAGGCCTGGAAGACCCGGAAGTGGTGCCCCAGGGTGGCGGCGCTGTAAAGATAGAACGGCGTGCCCACCTTTTCGGCGATCCGCCGCACCGGAACATTTTCGCAGTAGAGTTCACCTGCCTGGTAGTTGAAGTGGTGCATTAGAAAACCTTTGAACCACAGAGGCACAGAGGACACAGAGCAAATAGGGATCAGGGGTTAGGGATTAGGGATTAGGGAGAGGGTTCACTTGCCCCTGGCCCCTAATCCCTAACCCCTGAATCTTTCCTCTGTGCTCTCTGTGTCTCTGTGGTGAATCATTTTAATAAGTAATCGCCGCCTCCTCCGACGGCAAACTCTCGTTGGCCCGGGGGCTGTTGTCCACCGCGGTGACAAAATAGTAGTAGGTCCGGCCTTTTTGTACCCGGTTATCCACAAAATACGGTTTGCTCAATAAGTCCGGGGTCAGTCGCACGGCCTTTTCCTCCCCCGGCCCCCGGCGGTAAACCCGGTAGCCCGCCAGGTCGGCCACGGGGCTGGCCTCCCAGTGCAGTTCCACCCCTTTGGCGGTGGCCACGCCCACCAGACCCAGCAGGGGCGGCGGCGCCGTCAGCTTCAGGGGCTTGGCCGGGAGCAGGGGAGAATCCAGGCCGGCCAGCAGCTCGCCCCCCAGGCGGCGCACCGCCTGAACCTTATAATTATATTCAACTTCGTTCAACACCGCCACATCCTGATAAGCCGTCTGCATTACCGGTTCGGGCCGCAGTTTAATCCAGGGGCCGCGGCCTTCCCGGCGCCAGACCAGATAGCCCGCCAGGTCCCGGACGGTGGCGCCGTTGCTCAGCTTGGTCACCGGGCTCCAGGACAACTGCACCGCCCGGTCGCCGGCCACGGCCTGGAAGTCCCGAGGGGCCAGGGGCAGCCAGCCCCAGACGTGGTTCAGGGTGGGGGACCAACCCCCCAGATAGCCGTCCTGGTCGTAGGCCGCCACCCGGTAGTAATAGCGGTGGTCCGGAGTCAACTCCCGGTCCTGGAACACCAGGGCTTCGCCCCGCGCCTCGCCCTGCTTGGGGTAGGCCAGGTCAATGTCGGCGTAAAGCACGTAACCGCTGCTGGGGCAGGGGGTATCGGGATCCACCCCCCGCACCTCGGCGCGATAGACCCGGCAGCCTTGCACCTGAGTCAGGGGCTGCCCCAGCAGATTGACCCGGGGCAGCAGCCAGGTCAGGACCAGGGAGTCGCCTTCCTGGGTCAGCTTGAACTCCCGCACCGGCGCCGGCAGGACCTTGTCCGGCGGCAGCGGCATCAGCTTTTTGCCGCAGGCCGGGATCAGGAGAACGAGGGTTAGGATCAGGAAGAAAGCGCCGGCCCAGGTTTTCGGTTTTCGGTTTCCGGTTTTCGGTAAAAGATTCATGCAATTTTAGTTTTGGTGGCACAGGCGTCTCGCCTGTGCAAAATAAGAACAACAATTTTTAATCATATTTCCTTCATAAATTTGAATATTTTGGCGACATATTTGTTATTTAATGCTTTAAGAGCCAATCTCTATACCATTCGTCAATTGATAAATTCAAAGTTTTTTTTATAAACTTGGGTATTATCAATATGTCAAATGATTCAAATGTGCCACTGGGCGTAACAAATTCTAGTCGGAACCTAATTCCATGTCTTTCCTTCCAATGCGGGTCATCAAGAAATCTAATTGGCTTAATATTGCAAGGGAACGTTCTAATTTTTAACCCCGAAATCGAATCTAATTTATTTAATTTTAGCCATTCCCTTGATTCATTTATTCGTCGTTTAAGATCTTTCTCTACACTTGTCATATCCATATGTAGGCTCCCAAATGGCGGGCGAGACTCCCGCCCCACGATCTAAAAGAGCACCGGCTGGAAGCCTGCGCTACCGGATTTCATTTACTGGCCCCTAACCCCTAACTGTATTGACGGCTAAGGTTAACATACATTTTTCGAACGCTGGGCGCAGGCTAAAGCCTGCGGCTACATTTAATTACTTGTATGCTAATCTCTATTGTTATTACACCTAACCCCTAACCCCTAACCCCTGCCCCCTGTTACATCTCTTGTTCATCCAGGTTCAGTCCCAGTTCCGCTTCGGCCCGGGCCAGGGCCTCGCGCACCCGTTCCGGGGCGGTGCCGCCGGGTGATTGCCGCCGGGCCACGGAGTTTTCGATCTTCAGCCAGTCGAACAGGTCGGCCTGGGCCAGAGGCGCGAATCTCTGGATTTCTTCCACGCTCAATTCCCACAATTCTTTGCCTTGTTCCTCGGCATGGCGCACCGTCAGGCCCACCTGCTCATGGGCGGTGCGGAAGGGCAGGCCCCGGGTGACCAGGTAATCCGCCATGTCGGTGGCGGTGAGGAAGCCGCCCTTGAGGGCCGCGGCCATGCGCTCCGGCCGCACCTCCAACTGCTCCAGCAGCCCGGCCATGAGCCGCACCGCGGCCTTGACCGTGTCCACCGTGTCGAACAGCGGCTCCTTGTCCTCCTGCAAGTCGCGGTTGTAGGCCAGCGGCAGGCCCTTGACCGTCATCAACAGCCCCATGAGATGACCCGCCACCCGGCCGCATTTACCCCGGATCAGCTCCGGCACGTCGGGGTTTTTCTTTTGCGGCATGATGGAGGAGCCGGTGGCGTAGGCGTCGGGCAGCACCACAAAACCGAACTCCGCCGCCGACCAGAGGATAAGCTCCTCGGAGAGGCGGCTCAAATGGACCATGATTATAGCGGCATGGGCCAGAAATTCCAGCAAAAAATCCCGGTCGCTCACCGCGTCCAGGCTGTTGCGAAAGACCTCCGGGAAACCCAGTTGGTCCGCGGTGAACTGCGGGTCCAGGGGGAAGGTGGTGCCGGCCAGGGCCGCGGCCCCCAGAGGCGAGACCCGGATGCGGGCCAAAGATTCCGTCAGGCGCATGATATCCCGCCGCCACATCTCGTCGTAGGCCATAAAATGGTGGGCCAACAGGATGGGCTGGGCCCGTTGCAGATGGGTGTAGCCCGGCAGGATGGTGTCGAGATGATGTCGCGCCAGCCTGAGGCCGGCCCGCCGCAGTCCGGTGAGGGCGGCTGCCAAGGCCTCCACTTCCTCCGCCAGATAGAGGCGCACGTCCAGGGCCACCTGGTCGTTGCGGCTGCGGGCGGTGTGGAGCTTGCGCCCCACTTCGCCCACCTTGGCGGTGAGCCGGGTCTCGATGGCCATGTGGATGTCTTCCAGGGCCGGGTCGAAGTCAAATTGGCCGGCCTCGATCTCGCCCTGGATTTCCTTGAGGCCCCGGACGAGCTCTTCGGCCTCCGCCGGGGTCAGGACCCCCTGGCGGGCCAGCATCCGGGCGTGGGCCATGGAGCCGGCGAGGTCCTGCCGGTAGAGGCGCCGGTCGAAGCTCAGGGAGGTGGTGAAGTCCTCCACCGTCCGGTCGGTATCCCCGGCGAAGCGTCCGCCCCAGGGTTTGTGGGCCATGGTCAATCTCCGAGTTCAAAGTTCAAGGAAGGTTCAAAGTTGAACATGGTGCGTAAGACGCACCTACTTGCCCTCAAGTTTCGCCCGAATCTTCAGCCGCAGGGCGTTGAGGCGGATAAACCCGGTGGCGTCCGCCTGCCGGAAGTCGCCCCCGGCCTCAAAGGTCACCAGGTCGGGACGGTACAGGGATTTGGGGGCCTTCCGCCCCACCACGGTAACGTTGCCCTTATAGAGCTTCAGCCGGGCGGTGCCGGTCACCGGCTGCTGGGCTTCGTCAACCAGCTTTTGCAGGGCCAGCCGCTCCGGCGCGAACCAGTAGCCGTAATAGACCAGCTCGGCGTAGCGGGGGCTGAGGCTGTCCCTGAGGTGCAGCACTTCCCGGTCCAGGGTGATGGATTCCACCGCCAGGTGCGCCGCCCGCAGAATAGTGCCGCCCGGAGTTTCATAGACCCCCCGGGACTTGAGGCCCACGTAGCGGTTTTCCACCAGGTCCACCCGGCCCACCCCGTGGGCGCCGCCGATCTCGTTCAGCCGGCCCAGCAGGGCCGCCGGACTGAGGCGCTTCCCGTCCACCGCCACCGGGTCGCCGGCCTCGAAGTCGATCTCCACATATTGCGGCCTATCCGGGGCCTCCTGGGGCGACCTGGTGAGCACGAACATATCGTCCGGCGGCTCGGCCCAGGGGTCCTCCAGGATGCCGCCCTCGAAGCTGACGTGCAGCAGGTTGGCGTCGCTGGAGTAGGGTTTCTCCTTGGTCACCGGCACCGGGATGCCGTGTTTTTTGGCGTAGGCCACGCAGTCGGCCCGCCCTTGCAGGTCCCATTCCCGCCAGGGCACGATGATTTGCAAGTGCGGGGCCAGGGCCATGTAAGTGAGTTCGAAGCGCACCTGGTCGTTGCCCTTGCCGGTGGCGCCGTGGCTCACCGCGTCGGCCCCGGTCTTCCGGGCCACCTCCACCTGGGCCTGGGCGATCAGGGGCCGGGCGATGGAGGTGCCCAGCAGATAGGCCCCCTCGTAGAGGGCGTTGGCCCGGAACATGGGCCAGACGAAGTCCCGGACGAACTCCTCCTTCAGGTCCTCCACGAAGACCTCGTCGGCGCCGGTGGCCTGGGCTTTCTGCGCCACTTCGGCCAGGTCGTCGCCCTGGCCGATGTCGGCGCAAAAGGCCACGATCTTACACTTATGGGTTTCCTTGAGCCACTTGAGGATGACCGAAGTATCCAGCCCCCCGGAATAGGCCAGGACGATTTTCGTGTTGCTGGACATGGTATGTGCCTGCTTTCCTCGCTCCCCAGCTCCAGCCGGGGAGCGCTTGTTTTGGCCCAAGCTCGGCTTGGGCGCCTTAATAGCCCGTGAGCGGGAAAGCGCCGCGCCTCCCGCCGTTTTCTTCTACGCCAGGCTTGGCAGTCGTTTAGTCTTTTTTTAACATAAGCTTATATTGCAGGGTCATGTTGCCGCACTTGGGGCAGGGAATCCTGGCAATTTGGTTACCACTTCGAATCGGCTCCACCGGTCCCGGACAGTCGGAGCTGGTCGGGGGTTTATGGTAGTCAGCATGGCTTTTCAGTTTGATCCGGATAAATTTCTTGTCGGCCGGACAGTATACGGTAATCGCCGGTGTCCGCATGGTGCCGCCGATATTCAGGGTCTCTTTGTAACCGCAAGCCGGGGTGGCGCAGGAGACCTCCCCGACTTCCCCGGCCGAAGCCGAGGAGGCCACAACCAGAAGACCAAGAAATAAGGTGAGCAAAAGCAGTTTGCTGAAGGTTTTCATCTTTTCTTTCTAATTGTGGTAAGTTTTTTTATTGGTGCGTGGCACGCACCCTACCCGGCGGGCGGGACGCCCGCCGCTACGAAGCCTGCGCTACCAAATCATTTTCACTTACTGGCCACTGACCACTGGCCACTGTTCACCGATTAACGGCCCGGCCCACTCCTTCCAGTTGCCGGCCCAATTCGGACACCGACCCCAGGGCCTTGCCCCCCAGGGTCTTCTGGGCATTCTGTTTGCCGCGCTTTTGCCATTTCTGCAAGGTCTCCAGGACTCGCTGTTTAAACTCCGGGGGCAGCAGTTCCAGGGATTGGCGGGAGAGACTGATGAGCTTGGGGGCGGTGCGGGATTCTTTAAAGAGGCGGGAATCTCGGGGCAGGACCAGGCCGAGAAACATCAGGGAGAAGCCGATGAGCAGCGCCCCCTTGGCCAGGGCGAAGGCCGCCCCCAGCAGGCGCTCGAAAAAATCGAGATAGAGGTGGTACAGGAGGCGTTGCAGAAAGTGGGCCGCCAGCCGGGTGAGCCAGTAAACGGCCACCAGGATGGCGGCGAAGGCGACGATCCGGGCATATTGGGGCTCGCTGATCCAGCGCCCCAGCAGCGCCGCCAGCCACAGGTAGGCGTGGGCCGCGGCCACCACGCCCCCCACCACCCCCACCAGCACCGCCAGTTCCTGGAACAGCCCCCGATAATAGCCCCTGACGGTCACCAGACCGAGCAGGACCAAAATTCCCAAATCTAACAGGTTCATCCCCGCCGCCGTTCCCAAATAAGCTCATGCCTATCAAAAAAACCGGCAACAGTCAACCGGTAGAGCGGCGGGGCGGCGGGATATCCGGGATGGCAACGCTTACATTAATGCTTAAATCGACTCAGTTGTGGAGACCTCGGGGTCACTTCCCCGGCCCCGCCACCAGGGGCAGGGCCTTAACCCGGACGGCCAACTGCTCGGCCGCCGCCGGGTCAGGGCACCACTGACTTTGCAGGGTTCCCCCCAAAGCCAGGGCCGCGTCCGCCGCCGCTCCTCCCAAAGCCACAAAGGCGTCGGCGCTGGCGGTGTCCAGTTTCGACTGGCCGGAGAAATCATAATAAGCCTGTTGGACAGTTTTCATGGAGGCGTCAATCCGGGCCAACACTCCGGGATTGGCGCAGCAGCCGTCCAGGCCGCCCAGAACCAATAGCAAAGCCAGTACCTTATTAAAATTCTGCTTCACGGTTATTCTCCCTCTGCCTCGATCTCCGCCTCAGCGCACCACCCGTCCCTGAAAATTGTGTTCATGGTAGTTCAATGCCTCCCAGAGACCCTGGTGCTCCGCCTCATGTTCATACCGGGACACAAAGCGCTCCGGCAACTCCTCCCGGCAGGCGAAGAAGTGCTGGGCCAGTTCGTCCAGCTTCCGCTCCATGCGCACCAGCATGCGCCACAGCAGGAGGCCGCTCACCCCGGCGAAGATCCCCAGCAGGGTGACCAGCGTCCCCACGTGTTCTCCCAGGTCTTGGTAGCTCATCGATTGACTTTCTCTTTCAGTGAGCAGTCATGCAGGGGCCTGCGGCTCACCCACAAAGCATGAAAGCCTTTCCCCTCTCACCCGTTGGGGGAGCGGGGGAAAGTGCTTCGCATTACTAGCTTTTCACTGGCTACTGGCCACTGGCTACTGCTCACTGCTCACTGCCTGGCCACTCCGGCCCGCAGGGCGGCCAGCCCCAGGGAGCCGGCCAGCCCCAGGATGAGCTCATACTGCTCCTGCGAGACCCAGCCCAAGGCCCGGACCACCGCGGCCAGCCCCAAAATTAGAGCGGAAAGGTAGGTCTTTTTGCCCTCCAGCATGGTCATTCCCTCCACCCGGTAATTTTCACCGTCTGATTGGCGGTATTGTCGTTATTCAGGTAAAGCCGGTGGCCCGCCGGCGCCCGGCAGGAGAAGGGCAGGGCCCCCCGCACCCCCTGAAAGTCGTAGGCCGGCGGGGCGCCGTGCAATAGCAGGGCCGCGGCGCTGCCGTCATAGGAGACCGCCAGCTTCAGGTCGTAGCCCGACATCGCCTGGGCCATCCCGGTCAGTTCCCGGGCCGTGGGCGGCGCCGCCAGCGCCAGGTCCGTCAGGGTGTAGCCGTTGAGCGCCCCGCTGCTGAGCAGCCGGGGCGTCCTCCAGGCGGTGCGGTCCCCTTCCTGGTAAAACGGCGCCAGGTGGCCGTCGGCGTCATTGAAGATCATGCCCAGGTAGCGGAAATTGGTGTTGGGCAGCACCGCCAGCCAATCCCCCGGGGCCAGGCTCAGGGCGGCCCCGCCGTAGGTGATGGTCCCGCCGGCGCCGTCGTCGGTGTTATGATCGGTGATGGCCCGCACCAGCCCCCGGGAGGCGCCGTGGCAGGCCAGGAGCCTGGCGCCCACCAGCTCCCCGGCGGCCCAGCCGTAACCGATGTTGGCGGTGTTGGCGGTGTTGCGCAGGCTGATGGTCTGCCCCTCCTGGGAGGCCGCCCGCAGCGCCGGCATGGCCTTGAGGGTAAAGATAACGTCGTCGGCCCCGGCCAGGGCGTACACCGCGTACCATTGGGAGGACTTTTCGCTGCCCCAGCGGCTCCCGGCCGCGGCCAGGTTCAGCGTCGCCGGCGCGGCGTTCTCCCGGCAGCGGCCGTCGCTCAGTCCCGCGTCCAGCCACTGGCCGGGGTGCAAGGGCGAGGGATAGCCGCAGAGCATCACCCGGGCCGGGCAATCCGCCGTGGCCGGGACCGCCACCGTGGCTTGGTCCACGTATTCCAGGCCCGGGGCGCCGCTGAGCTCAAAACTCTCCAGCAGCCCCTGCTCGATCTTTTGGAAGTCGCTTTTCAAGATCACCTGGCGGCCGGTGCCGCTGCCCCATTTGGCTTGGGGAAGGTCAAGCAAACCCATGATTTCTCCTCTTGGCGTCCTCGGCGTCCAGGCGGGGGTTATTCTTCCCGCCTGGACGCCAGGCCACCGAACTAATGGTCAATTTCACCAATTAGAGCCACCCTGGAGAAGCGGCTTTCCCCCCTTTTCTAAAGGGGGGTCAGGGGGGATTATAGTAAGCTCCCGATAATCCCCCTAAATCCCCCTTTAGGAAAGGGGGACTTTAAACCAATCTTGCAAGCACAGGCAAATTAATTGTCATATTATTTAAGCCGCACGTCCCTAATTGACCAAAGCCCGGTAAGCCCAGGACTCGTCATAGCCGCTGTCCTGGTCAATGGCCCAGGCGTCGTGGGCGCTGCCCGCCGCCTCCACCGCCCAGGCATCCACGAAGTCCAAGGGCCGGCTCAGCTTCAGGCTCATCCGCCGGCGTCCCAGGTCCAGGTTTTTGCCCGACACGGTGAATTCCTCCCGGTCCCAGCCGTGAAAATCGGAGGACACGGCCACCGTATCGCCCAACTCGATCCTGGCGCCCTCCAGCCAGGTCTCCGCTTCGGCCGCTTCCTGCGGCGGCCCCAGGCGCTGAAGCAGGCGGTCCGCCAGAAGCTGCGCCAAGGCCGGGTCCTCCAGGATCACCGGGGAGCCGTAACGAAAATCCAGGTCCACGGCCTGCTCGCCCCAGGCCGCGAGGGCCGCCGGATCCCGGACCTCGCAGTATTTGCCGGCGTCCCGGTCATGGTCGGCGTAACGCAGCCGCACCAGGTTGGCCGCCCCGGCCTGGTCGCAGGCCGCGGTGAGGCGGCGGAGCTGCGATTGCTCCAAAACCACCAGGTTGTCCGCCACCATGAAGGCCAGCAGGCGGTTGAACCAATCCCAATCCCCGTGGAGTTTGCCGTATTCCAGGGCGCCGCCCAGCATCAGGACCACCGCCTCCAGGGTGGTCATTTGGCCCGCGGCCAGATAATGGGGGGCATAGTCCCACAGGTCCCCGGCCTCGCTGTAGGTGAAGGGGATCAGGTCGGCGTTGACCACGTTGGGCTTGTCATCACCGGCATGAGCCATGATCCAGTTGAACAGGGTCTCAAAATGAGCTTGATCCGCAGTCTGGGTTGTGAAGCGATAACGCTGGCCGGCGGCGCCGTTGACCGCCAGCCCGAAGGCCTGCAATACCAGCCCGTTCAGCCAGCCGTAGTGGCGGTCGCTCCGATAGCCGCCGTAATCCGGGTCCCAGCGGTTGGCCCCCAAGTCATCCAGGACCTTGCGGGCCAGGACCGCGGCCCGGGGGTCGCCCCGGCGCAGATAGGCGTAAAGGCAGCCCAGGGCCACGGCCGCGGTCTGCCCTGCGTCGTAGGTCCCATAGCCGAAGCCGTATTCGGAAAACCGGGCGGGAAATTTCCAGCCGGGCCCGTCGGCCGCGGCGTAGGTCTCGAGCCAGGTGAGCCAATGGTCCAGAGGCTCCCAGGCCTGGGGGTCCCCGGTGATGAAATAATATTGCGCCAGACGCATGAAGGCCCAATATTGCCCCAGGCCGCAGCCCACCTCCGGGTAGGCGGAATTATTGGGTTGCCACTGAATTTTCTGCCAGTTGGCTTGTAATTCGGCTGCGCTCAGGGCTTTTCCCTTATGGATTCGGACTAAATCAACGGCGCCTTTGAAGTAATAACTGGACCCGGAGGAATACTTGCCAATGTTAAAGACGGAGGAATTATCCAGGTCGCCGGGGCGCACCGCGGTTCCGGCGCTGACGACTCCGTCCAGGCAAAAGGTCACCTGGCCGTCCCGGTCCACCGACACCCCCAGGTAATGAAAGTTGGCGGTGTCGTTAATATGGAGAGTGACGGCCGGATAGACGGTGCTCCAACCGCTGCTGTCGGCCAGGATCAGGCCCACGTGGTTGCCGGAATGAATGAACAGCTCATAGCCGCGGTCCGGGGCCCCGGAGCGTTTGCTCACCAGGCGGGCGTTATAGCCCAAACTGATCTGGCTGCGCCGAAACACCACTTCCAGGGTGAAATCACCGCTCCCCATGTTCAGGTCGGCATGATCGGCATGGTTCAGATAATGGCTGCCGTCCAGGGTTACGGCCTGGCCCCCGGGATATAACGGGCTGCCCCCTCCTTCAAAACTCAGGGTATGGCCCTTCCCGGATGAATCGGTAAGGGCCTTGTTGAAATGCCAGAGACCGGTGACGCAGGAATTGCCGGTCAGCCGGTCGCTGTTGAAACGGGAGCCGTTTCTGATGATGTCCCAAAGGTTTTCGTATTCCGCCGCCGGCGCGGCCCGGCGCTCATACTTGAATAAGTCCAGCGAGAATATCCCGCCGCTGCCGATGTTCAGGTAGGCGGTGTTGGTGAGGCCGGTCCCCGGAAGAAAGGTATCGTAACCCAGGAGGGTTTGGTCTTTCACCTTGTAGATTTTACTGTCGGTGAATGACACGATCCAGGTGAGCATATGCCAGTTGCCGTCAAGGACGTCGGTAATGTCCGAGTAGGAGTCGCCGGCCGAGGTGGTCACCTTGAGTTGCAAGTCGTCGTCGCCAATTCCCTTGCTTTGGATCACCCAACCGTCAGACCCCATTTTGTCCAGCAGCCATTGATAACCGGAAGCCTGGGGGGAACCTTTGATGATGACGGTCAGGGAGAAGTCAGTCAGGCCTGGTTCTAGATTACCGTTGCTGGCCAGGCTGCCATGCGCCGAGCCGTCCAGGACCAGGGCGGTGTTTCCCGGCTGACAGATGCCGGCCTCATAGGAGGGGTTGCCGGAACTCCAGAACAGGGTATAGGCGTTGACCGCGTCTTTCAGGGATTCGTTGAAGTGCCAGACGGCGGAGACTTTTCCGTAATTACGGTATTTGGGCCACCAGGTGAATTTGCCGAAGTCCTCGCAACCGCACAGGGGGATGTTCTCCACGTCATTGCGGGTATGCACCGGCATAATGGGGCCTTTAAGGCCCCCATAGCGGTTATGAAACTCATCCTGGGCGTCCCGGTGCAGATTCACGTAGGTTTGGGCCAGGGCCGGCGCCCCGGCCAGGTGCGGGGCCAACGGCTGGGCATAATGCACCAGAGTCGGCCCCCGCCAGGGGTTCTGGCCATAAGGCGTCAACGAAATGGCCATTCGGGGGGCGTAAGGATACGGGTCCGGGGCCGCCAAGTTGAGGGAGACGTCGTCCAGCCGCCATTCGTGCTCCTCCAGCCCCTGCTGCTCCAGCTTGAATTCCACGGTGCGCAGGCGGACGGCCCCGGCAAAGGTCCGGTGCTCCCCGAACTTGAGGTCGGTGAGATAAAAGGCGCCGTTGCTGGGAGGAGCGGCGGGGATGCCGACATCAATGGCCTGGCAGGGATGGGTCAGCGGCAGGGTCCCCGACTCCAGTTGCAGATCCGCCAGGGCCACGCTCACCCTCTGCCAGACGTTGGCCGGCACGGTCAAATCCCGGTAAAAATAGCTGCCCTGGGCGTCCTTGAGCTTGACCCGCAGGGTGAGGTTACTGATCCCGCTAACCACCGCCCGGATGAGGAAATTCACCTCGGTCTGGCCGCTGGAGTCGCAGCGGGCCGGGTCAATGGCGGCCCAGACCCCGAACGCGGTGGTATTTGGCGACAAGTCCCAGGTCACCAGGCGCTGGCTGTAAAAGGTCTCCCCCGCCACCACCTCGGTGACCTCCCGGGTGTCTATGGTGATGTCGCTCAATTCCGGCTGGCTCACCGAATACCAGGCCCCCCAGGTGGCGGAGACCCGGTCCGCGTCGTCAATGATATTGTCCAGGCGCCAAAACTGGCTGAAAGGCGCCTCAAATCCGGTGAGTTCGGCAAACCGGTCCGGCGCCGCATGGACATAGGTGTGCGCCGGGTCCCAGGGGTCCGGGGCGTCCGGGGTGGAGTCGTTCAGGCTGACCAGGAGCCGGCGGGGGTGGAGGGCCGGCTCCCCAGCCCAGAAGGTCCAGTAATCCCCGGCCACCAGATCAGTGCCGGCGCCGCCTTCCCAATACACCGCCAGGCCGGCCCAGAGGTCCACCGGGTGCTCCCGGTCGCCGCTGAGCAGGCCGCCGGCCTCCCAGGTGACGCCGCCGTCCTTGGACCACTTGAAGGTGGCCTCCCCCACCGCCCCGGTGGATTCGATTTGCACCACGAAGGTGCGCTGCTCCTGGCGGGTATAGTCGCCCTGAAGGACCAGCACGGCGCTGCCGCTGCCGGTTTTGGCCAGGTTATGGAGCCGCCGGGTGTTCGCCGGTCCCTGCAATTTGAAGCTGAGGCGGTCAATGCCGTCGAAGGGAGGCGCCGTCAGCTCCCAGTCCAGGCCGTAGCCGAACCAGGCGGCGTCGGTGCTGGCCGGAAGCTGGGCCTTGACGTGCAGCGCCCGCCCGGCCTGGCCCGCCGCCGCACACTGGAAAATCGTAAAGGCCCCGCCGGGAGTGGCGCCGCGGTACATCAGGTGCGGCCCCCGGTCCCAAAGCTGCCGCTCGAAGGAATCCTGCATCAGAGGGGCTTGGCGCGATTCGGCCCGGCCGGCATAGGCCCGCCAGAGGAAACGGATCAGGGCGCCGTAATCCTTCCCCTGGGCCGGCCCGGCCAGGTGGAGGAAGGTCATCAGGTCCAGCAGCCGATCCACCGCGAAATCGTAGGTATAATCGTCCCGGCCGCGGCTGGCCCGGCGGAGGCAGGGGTAGTTGTTCAGCGGCTCATACTTGGCGGCTGTTTCCCCGGTATTATAGATGTAATAAAGCTGTACCGGGGTCCCCGCCGGCAGCGGCGTCCCCAGGGTGATGAGAGTGGCCCCTGCCCGGTTGCTGAAAGAGCCCCCCTGGTAATAATTGGTGGGATCGCCGCTCATGGGTTCCACCCAGAAGCCGTTCCAGGGGAACACGGTCTCGGCCCGATAGACCCCCCGGACGTAATAGACCTGGCCGCCGCCGGGGTTGGGGGCGGTCAGGGTGAGGCCGCCGTCGCTTTGCACCTCAGCCGCGGCGCCCTGCCAGTTGCCCGCCACCGCTTCCTGGAGCGGCGCGCCCCCCATGTTGTCCAGCACCCAGTTGAACTGCGCCGCCCGGACCCATTCAATGCGTCCCATAGAAACCCCTTAAAGTAAGCAGTAGGCAGTGAGCAGTGAGCAGTAAGACCTGCCTCGCAAAGTTTCTAACGGTGGCGCTGGCTTCCAGCCGGTGCGCCTGCGCACCAACCTGCTGCTCACTGTTTTCTGCTCACTGCTCACTGCCCAAATAGGCCCTGAGCTTGATTTCGCCGAAATCCACCCA
>CAZOCQ010000037.1:0-18931 GCA_964578335.1 uncultured Desulfobacca sp. | reverse complement strand
AACCATCGAACCGGATGAAGACGGCGTCTTTGTGGCCAAGTGTCCGGCCTTGCCTGGGTGCATTTCCCAGGGGGCGACCCGGGATGAGGCCCAGGGCAATATCAAAGAGGCGATCACCGGCTATCTGAAGAGCCTGAAAAAGAACGGCGAGCCCATTCCGCCGCTCAAATTGAACTGGCGCGGCGGTTTGCGGGATTTACAGGACCGCTACACTTCTATGGAACTTCAACATAAGGCCTTGGAATGGTGGGAAGATTAAAATTTAGGCTCGATTAGATATGGAGACCAAGACCGAAAAAATCATCCAGGAAATGTCCGCCATCATTGTGGAGGCGGTGAATCCCAAGCGGATAATTCTGTTCGGTTCCCAGGCCAGGGGAACCTCGCGGCCTGATTCGGACCTGGATTTCCTTATCGTCCAGGACCAGCCCTTCAGCCCCAGCAGCACCCGCCGGCAACAGATGGCCAGACTTTGGCGGCTTTTAGCCCATTTTCCGGTTTCCCAGGATTTGGTGGTCTTTACCGAAGAAGAAGTGGAGAAATGGCGGCACACCAGGAATCATGTCATCGCCCGGGCCCTGCGGGAAGGAAAAGTGGTGTATGAGCGACATTGAGCACGCCCGGGCGCTCCTGGCCATGGCCGCCAAAGATTTGCGGGCCCTTAAGGGAATGGACGAGCCGGAGACTTTTGCCGATGAAATCTTTGGTTTCCACGCCCAGCAGACCGTGGAAAAATCCCTCAAAGCCTGGATTGCGGCCTTGGGAGCGGAGTATCCCCTGACCCATAACATCGCCCGGCTTCTGGCTATCCTGGAAGATCTGGAAGTAAGGGTGGAGCCGCTCTGGGATTTGGCCGAATATACCGCCTTTGCCGTGGAATTCCGTTATGGGGCTTTGGTGGAGGGGGAAGAACTACTCAACCGCCCCAAGGTTATTAACCGGGTTCAAGAGCTTTTTGAGCAAGTGGAGCTAATAATAGGTCCGCACTAAGGCGCACAACGCTTCCATGCTATAGGGGAAGGGGACCCCTTGATTCGGGAAGCCCTGGATCACGGCAAAGTATTGTATAACAGAGCAGGAGAACGACCATGAATATTCGCGAAGAGATTATCAAAAGCCTCAATAACCTCTCCGAGGATGACCTGGAAGGGGTCCTGGAATACATCCGCTTTATTCAGGAGCCGGAAGAGGTGGAGCCGACGGAAGAAGAAAGAGCTATTATTGCCCGGGGCAAAGAAGAAATCGCCAGCGGGGACCTGGTCGATTGGAGGGACCTCAAGAAAGAGCTTGAAAAAGATGCCATATAAAGTCAAGCTCACGAAGGCAGCGAGAAAGGTATATAGCAAATTAGCACCGAAGCTGAGAACTGGATTAGAAAAATGTTTTAAGCAATTGGAAGATGATCCCAAGGCTCATCGAAATATCAAAAAGCTAAAAGGATATGCCAACGATTATCGTTATAAGGCAGGCGGTTGGCGGATTATGTATGAAGTTGATGAGGCGAAAAAATTAGTGGTGGTTTATGAAATTGGGCCCAGAGGCGACGTTTACAAACACGGCCATTGAGGCCTTGGGAGAATAGAATATTCTGGGCACAGGCGGGACGCCTGTGCCACCATTTTTCCTTAGGTTTTTCCTTGATTTCAATATTGGCCGCCTATTCCCATGCCCGACGCCATCCACACCGAATTGAAACTGCCCGCCGATGAACGGTTGTTGCCGCTGGTGCGGGACTATGTCCACGGCCTGGCGAAGCTGGCCGGGCTGCCGGCGGAGGAGGCCAGGTCCCTGGCCCAGGGGGTCTGGGAGGCCTGCCGGCACTGTATTGACTGCGACTTCGACGCCGAGGACGCCGGGGCCTATACCCTGCTGGGGGAGTTGACCCCGACCGCCCTGACCCTGTCGCTGCGCGACCGGGGCCTGCCCCACGACGACCGCGGCGAGCCCGCCGCCACCGCGGGGGAAGCTCGCCTCTGCCGGCGCCGTCATGGCCTGGACCTGATCCACCACTGCGCCGACGAAGTGCGCTGGCTCAACCACGGCCTGGAAGGCAACGAGCTGCGCCTGACGAAATACCTCACCGGGGTCTGCCGCCTGGAACCGGCGCCCCACCGGACGGCCACCCAGCAGGACGACCAAACCGCGACGGGTCCTCAGGATTACACCATCCGCCTGCTGCGGCCGGGAGACGGCCTGGGGGTGGCCCGGTTGATGTACCGGGTTTACGGCTATTCCTACACCAACGAGGATTTTTATTATCCCGACCGGCTTGACCACGATCTGAAAACCGGGCGGCACGTGGGCGTGGTGGCCGTCCTGGCGAGCGGGGAGATCGTAGGCCATGCCGGGATCGAGCGCCCGGACCTGGGTCCCGTGGCCGAATTGGGCCAACTGGCGGTGGCCCCGGCCCACCGCGGCCACGGCCTGCGGAAACTTCTAGGCGACCGGCTCCAGGAAGAAATCAGCCGACTGGGTCTAGTCGGCCTGTTCGGGGAGGCGGTCACCATTCACACCATCAGCCAGGAGGCCAGCGAAAGCCGCGGCCTCAAGGTCTCAGCCCTCAAGCTCCTGGATTGGCAAGCCCGGTTTAAAGGGATGGAAAGCCTCCATCCCGGCCTGCCTCCGGAGACCGCGCCGGAGCGGGAGAGCATGGTCTTCTATTTCAAGTATCTGCAGCCCCCCGGCCCGGCCCGGGTCTGCGCTCCCTCCCGGCATCGGCGGATGTTGGGAAAAATCTATGACCACCTGGGAGCGCCGGCGGCATTCCTGGAGCCCAGCGGCCCCACCGGCCGGGGTGAGGTGGCGGTGCACTTTGACAAGGCCGTCGGCGTCGGCGCCATCCAGGTCAACCGCATCGGGGTGGATTCCTGGCCGGAGATTTACCAGGCGCGGCGCGATCTCTGCGGCTTGGCCGGGGCTGCGGTGGTGGGCCTCGATTTGCCCCTGAGCCAGGGCGGCGCCCCCTATCTTTGCGACCTCGCCGAGGGAGACGGCTTCTTCTTTTCCGGGGTCCGGCCCCACTTCGCCCCGGACGGCGACTTTCTGCGGCTCCAGTACCTCCAGGCCGACCTGGACCTGGAGCGTATCCGCCTCTTTTCCCCCTTCGCCCGGAAACTGCTGGCCTATATCCTGGCAGAGCGGGAACGGGTAAGCCAAACCCAGACGGCTTAACCCGGGCAGGCTGCAAATAATATTCGACTTTGTGGCAAAAATGGCTTATCTAGAAGATATAAAGGGCAGAATGGCGCTGCCCTGAAATAAGGTGGCTATCTGCACAGGCGAGACGCCTGTGCCGCTATTTTTGGCGCAGGCTTTGGCCTGCGGCTGCCGGAACCTCTAGCCATTCAGGCAAGGGTTTAAAGTGAAAACCGAAAACCGAAAACCGAAAACCGAAAACCGAAAATCCCCCCTGCCCCCTCTTTTACCAAGGGGGGAAGAGCAGGCCGACGACAAGCCCAAAGAACACTGCGGCGTCTTTGGCATCTACGGCCATCCGGAGGCGGCCCGGCTCACCTACTTCGGGCTTTACGCCTTGCAGCACCGGGGTCAGGAGTCCTGCGGCATCGTCAGCGGCGACGGTCAGCGGGTGAGCCAGCACCGGGGGCTGGGGCTGGTGTCTGAGGTCTTCAACCAGGATATTCTGGGCCAACTGCCGGGACATCTGGCCATCGGCCACGTGCGCTACTCCACCACCGGCTCCACGGTGTTAATCAACGCCCAGCCCTTTGTGGTGCAGCACGGCGGCCAGACCATCGCCATCGGCCACAACGGCACCCTGACCAACGCCCGCCAGGTTCGCTGCCAGTTGGAAGAGGCCGGCTCCATCTTCCAGTCCACCATGGACACCGAAGTCATCGTCCACCTGATGGCCCGGCACCGGGGCGCCGACGTGGTGGAATCCCTGATCAACGCCCTGGAGCACGTCAAAGGCTCCTATTCCCTGGTGCTCGCCACCGCCGACAAGGTCATCGCCGCCCGGGACCCTTACGGCTTCCGGCCCCTGTGCCTGGGCCAGCTCAACGGCTCCTGGGTGGTGGCTTCCGAGACCTGCGCCCTGGACCTGGTGCAGGCCGACTACTGGCGGGAGGTGGAGCCCGGCGAGATCGTGGTCATGGACGCTGACGGCCTCCATTCCCACCGTCCCCTGGCCCCGGCGCCCCCGAAGCACTGCATCTTCGAATTTATCTACTTCGCCCGGCCGGATAGTCAGGTCTTCGGCCAGAGCGTTTATCTGGTGCGCAAGCGCCTGGGGGCCGCCCTGGCCCGGGAGCACCCCAACCTCAAGGGCGACCTGGTGATGCCCTTCCCCGATTCCGGCACCTACGCCGCCCTGGGCTACGCCGCGGTCACCGGCATCCCCTTCGAGATGGGGGTGATCCGCAACCACTACGTGGGCCGCACCTTCATCCAGCCCTCCCAGACCATGCGGGATTTTTCGGTGCGTATCAAACTCAACCCGGTCAAGGAAATCCTCAAAGGCCAACGGATCATCGTCATCGAAGACTCCATTATTAGGGGCACCACCACCCGGTCCCGGGTCAAGTCCCTGCGGGAGGCCGGGGCCAAAGAAGTCAGCATGCTGGTGAGTTGCCCGCCCCACCGCTTTCCCTGTTTTTACGGCATCGATTTCTCCAGCAAAGGCGAGCTCATCGCCGCCCAGCAGGAGATTGACCAGATTCGGGGCTTCCTGGGGTTGGACTACCTCGGTTATTTGAGTCTGGACGGCATGGTGAACGCCACGCTGATGAATCACGATACCTTTTGTCTCTCCTGCTTCTCCGGGGACTACCCGGTGCTCCTGGAGGGCGACTTTTCCAAGACCTGCTTCGAAGAGGATATCTGCGCCCCCGGACCCCTGGAAGGCCATCCGGTGGTTTGCGCCATGCCGGGGGAAAAGGAGAAAAGGGCTAAATTGCAAGGGGGGAAAGGGTAAAAGGGGAAACCGGGAAAAGGCGAAGGCTTCGGCCTTTGGTTCTCCTTTTTCCCATTTTCCCATTTATCCTTTTCCCCCTTTGTTTGAAGCAATGCCTCCAAGTGAACTGGCATGACGGATCAGTTAATCGGGGTCATCTCCGACACCCATGGCTTGCTGCGGCCCCAGGCGGTGCGCGCCTTGCAGGGGGTGGAGCTCATCATCCATGCCGGGGACATCGGCGGCCCGGAGATCCTGACGGCCCTGGAACAGATCGCGCCCGTCTTCCCGGTGCGGGGCAACACCGACCGGGGCGAGTGGGCCTGGCGGCTTCCCCTGACCCGGGTGGTGGAGGTGGGCGGCGTCCATCTCTATGTTTTGCACGAGCTTTACGCCCTGGACCTGGACCCCGCCGCCGCCGGCCTGTCCGCCGTGATTTTTGGACATTCCCACCAGCCCCACTCTCAACGGAAAGACGGGGTGCTTTACCTCAACCCTGGCTCCGCCGGGCCGCGGCGCTTCAACTATCCGGTCACCCTGGCCCGGCTCCGCCTCGGGGTCCGCGGCCTGGATCCCGAGTTGGTGGACCTGTCCCGCTAGGTCAGGGATTTTCTCCGCCGGAGATTTATCCTCTAAACCGTCAGGTAAGGCTTGCGTCTTGCCCTTGCAGGTCATATGGTTAGACAAATCATTTTTCAAGAATTCTCAGGTTCGGGGGCCTGTCAGATGAATTTGAAATTTCTTTTTGCCGTTTTGCTGCTGCTGGCGGCGTCGGCCTGTTCGGGCAGCGGGCCCGGCCCGGCGGCCCAGACCTTGCCGGATAATCCTGAAAACCGCGGCCTCATGGCCCAAAAATATCTGGAGGCCATGCCGCCCAAAGAAATGCTGCAGTCCATGGCGGGATCGGTGGCCCCGCGCTTCCCGGAAGGCGAACGCAAAGTCTTTCTGGAGGTAATGAACAGTCCGGCCATGGAGCAGGCGGCTAACCGCATTACCCGGGAGAGCCTGGTAAAAAATTTTACCGTGGGCGAACTCCAGGCCATGGTGACTTTCTACGGGTCGCCGGAAGGCAAAGCGGCCTTTAAAAAATTCGGTACTTATATGGGGGAAGTCATCCCCCAGATTCAGCAGCAAGCGAAGCAGGCCATGGAGGCGGCCCAAAAACAGGCGGGGGCCAAGGAAGCACCCAAGACCCAGAGTCCCCCGGCAACCCCGAAAAAAAGCGGGCCTCAGGCTCCTCCGGGAAAGAAATAGCGCCCCCGGCGCCCGGGCTCTCCAACACTCTGGTTGAGGGTAATAATGGACCGTTTAGCAAAGGCCCTTGAATTCATTAACTGTTCACGGAGGTTCCATCTTGGTTAAACTGAAAGCGTTCCTGGTACTGCTAACTTTGGCCCTGCTCACCTCGGCCTGCGGGCAACAGCAGGCCCCCACCACCGCCGCGGCGCTGCCCGACAACAAGGAGAATCGCCAGGCCGCGGCCAAAAAATATTTGGAAGTGGTGCCCCCCCAAGAGATGCTGCAAGACTTTACCGAAAGGGCGCTGCCGACCTTGCCGGAGAATAAGCGGGCCTTGTTTAAAGAGGTCATGGGCCGCAAGAGCCTGCAGGAGTTCGCCTACCGCGTCACCCAGGACACCCTGGTGAAACACTTTACCGCCAATGAAATACAGGCCATGACCAATTTCTACGGTTCACCGGAAGGTAAAGCCATTCGTCCGAAAATGGGGTCTTATACGGCCGACCTCATGCCCCAGATAGTCAAGGAAGTGGTCAAGGACCTGCAAGGGGAGGAGAAGGCGCAAGCCCCGCCGGGTCCGCCGGCCGGGGGCGCCCCGGCTGCGCCGCCCAAGCCCGGAGAGCCGAAAAAGCCCCAGGAACCGGCCAAGCCCATGACTCCGGCGGCCCCTCAGCCCAAGCCCGAACCCAAGGCTCCACCTGAAGCCAAGCCCCAGCCGGCTCCGCCCCCCGCCAAATAGGGTGGCCGGCCGTTGGTTTGAGAAAAAATGCCAAGGGGCAGGGTAACCCCCCTGCCCCTTGTTTTTGCTCCGCAAGCCGAAAGTTGGCGTGGAACAGCCGCCCTCGGCTGTTCATATCAATCATTACAGAGCGGACGCAGAAGGTGGCGCAGGCTTCCAGCCTGTGCTCTTGGTGAGGCGCCGGGCCACTAACCTGCGTCTAACCAAGTCCTTCCCGACTGGCTTCGCTCTCCAACTTGGCCCTGCTCCAATCGGCCGGACATTCCTGCATGAGCCGGTCGATTCTCCGGCTCATATCGCCCACCAGCAGGCTCAATTCGTCGGTCTGGGGCCTGATCCGGGCCCGGGCTTCCCCCGGCAATTCCTCGATGACCCGCAGGATGTCGTAAAGCCGGGCCTTCAGCCAGGTCAACTCCGTGTACATGGAATCGCAATAGTCCCTGATATCCATGGCGCCAACCTCTTTGTGCCTTTGTGATAATCTAAATTTTAACCTAAGTAACCAAATTGTCAATAAGTATTAGCACAGAATATCTTGCCCTCACTCTGCGTTAGGGAAATGCGCCACTGCCGCAGAGAGTTGAAGCCCTTGCCATTGCCCTTAAAAGCCGATAATATTCCTCCATGACCCCTAAGCGCCCCGTTTATCCCTTCGCCGCTCTGGTCGGGCAGGAACGTCTTAAAAAGGCCCTGATCCTCAACGCGGTCAACCCCCTCATCGGCGGAGTCTTGATCCGCGGCGAAAAGGGCACCGCCAAGTCCACCGCGGCCCGGGCCCTGGCGGACCTCCTTCCCCCCATCCTCATGGTGGCCGGCTGCCCTTTTAATTGCGACACCGAAAACCTGGAACTGATGTGCGATTCCTGCCGGCGGCGCCGGGGCCAGGGGGAAGTCCTGCCCCGGCAATACCGGCCCATGCCGGTGGTGGACCTGCCCCTGGGCACCACCGAAGACCGGCTCCTGGGCACCATTGACCTGGAGAAGGCCCTCAAGAGCGGCGAGAAGCATTTTGAACCAGGTCTTTTGGCCGCGGCCAACCGGGGCATCCTGTACGTGGACGAAGTCAACCTGCTGGACGACCACCTGGTGGACGTGCTGCTGGACGCGGCCGCCATGGGGGTCAACGTGGTGGAGCGGGAGGGCATCTCCTTTTCCCATCCGGCCCGCTTCATCCTGGTGGGCACCATGAATCCGGAGGAAGGAGAGTTGCGCCCCCAACTCCTGGACCGCTTCGGCCTCTGCGTGGAAGTGAGCGGCCTGCACCATCTCCCGGCCCGCATCGAAGTGGTGCAGCGGCGCCTGGCCTTCGAGGCCGACCCCGAGGGTTTTGCGGCCAGTTGGCAGGAGGAGCAGCAGGTGCTGCGCCAGGCCATCCTGACGGCTCGGGAAAAATTGCCCCTGGTGGGTTACGGGGAGGACATCCTGCGACTCATCACCGCCATCTGCCTGGACCAGGGGGTGGACGGCCACCGGGCCGACATCTACATGCTCAAGGTGGCCCTGACTTTGGCGGCCGGCCGCGATGAAGTGACCGAAGCCGACGTCCGGGAAGCCGCGGCCCTGGTCCTGCCGCACCGCCTGCGGCGCCAGCCCTTCAGCGATACCGAAATGGACCAAACCAAGCTGGAGGAGACCTTCCGCAAGCATCGGGAAGAACTGGAGCAGCGGCGTTTGCAGCCTGCCCCGGAACCCAGCGGGGGCGCCGGGGAGCCGGAGGAGGCGCAGCTTATCGGCGAAGTGACCGCGGCGCCTGCCGCGCCCTTTGCGGTGCGGCCCCTGGAACTGGCCCCGGAGCGCCGGACCCAGAAGGCCCCGGGCAGCCGCACCCGGGCCAAAAGCGACGACCGCACCGGGCGCTACGTGCGGCCCACCCCGGTCAAATCCGGTCCGCCCGACCTGGCCCTGGACGCCACCCTGCGGGCCGCGGCCCCCTTTCAGAACGTGCGGGAGCGAGGCAACCTGGCCCTGGCCATCACTGAGCCGGACCTGCGCTTCAAGGTCCGGGAAAAGCGCATCGGCCGCCACATCCTCTTCGTGGTGGACGCCTCCGGCTCCATGGGGGCCGACGTGCGGATGACCGAAACCAAGGCGGCCATCCTGTCGCTGCTGAACGACGCCTACCAGAAGCGCGAACGGGTGGGCCTCATCGTCTTCCGGGGCGCCGAGGCGCGGCTGATCCTGCCCTTCACCCGCAGCGTCGAGACAGCCCGGCGGCGCCTGGCCGCTCTCCCCACCGGCGGCAAGACGCCCCTGCCCCACGCCCTGAAGCTGGCCGCCGAGGTGCTGCAACGGGAAAAAACCCGGCGCCCCCAAGACGCCTTTCTCCTGGTGCTCATCACCGACGGCCGGGCCAATATCAGCCTTGCGGGCGGACGCCCCATGGACGAAGTGAAGCAACTCTCGGCCCAGATCAAGTCCCTGAGGGTCAACTCCCTGATCTTAGACACCGAGGCCTTCGCCCCCTGCCTGGACCTGGGCTGCCTGCCGGAACTGAGCCGCCTCATGGGCGGCCTCTACCACTCCCTGGCCACCATCCGGGCCCCGGAAATGGTGTCCCGCATCGAAGCCTTCTTTAACTAGACCTAAATAATGAGGCGGGAAAGCGCTTCGCCTTACCGCCTCACGGTCCTGTCAGGTTATGTTCGGGGTGCCAACTCAATGCACCTGATTATCCTCAGGGATCGGCAAAGAGTAAAAGCTCCATGACGGCCGGGGTTTCGGCGCCAAACTGGGAAAAAGTATTGTTAGCGTTTCTGGTGGGGATGTAAGGCCGCATCATCTCGTTGTCTTCGTGGTCGATGATGTGGCAATGCCACACGTAGCCCGGGCCGTAGGTGGGGTTAAAAGGGAACAGGTTCTGACCGGGTCTGACGCCATTGACGGGTAAATCCTGGGGCGCCCAGCGCGCGATAATCCGGGTGACTTTGCCGGGATACGCGGTGATGGTGTCCTTCCAACCGTTTTCATACGGGAACGCCGTCTCGATGGGACCTATATGGAAGGGGCTGACCGCCGGGTTGCCGCCGATGGCGCCGTCGGCGTTCACGGTATTATAGTCCATGGGCGGGCCATAGCCGTCAATAACCCCGCCTCCCCCGGGAAAGGTGTCTCTCCACGCCGCAGAATACGCGGTGTCGTTGATTTCCTGCCGGTTCATCAACTGGAACTGCACCAGGTGCAGGTGCATGGGGTGGGCATTATTGGTCAGGTTGATAATCTCCCATATTTCCGATGAACCTATCTGGGGCAATTCGGTCACGTAGTTGACGCCCACCTTATTGGAGTCTGTAACCGGGGTCCCTGACCCTTCCCGCAGTCCGTTAAATCTGGTGTTGTTAACCAGGACCTCGCGAGGGCCGCCTAGACCAAACACCTCTCGGATGACTATTTGTCGTTTTCGGTTAACGGTTACGGCGGGGCCTCCGGCGCCGTCAGTCAGCCGCACAATGGCCGGGGGCTGACCGGCGCCGCCCCGGAGGGTGGCTCCGGGAGCCGCCGGGTTGAAAGATGTATCCGTCCCCACCAACGGCAAGGATACCTGAAATTGCATTATTTCTGCGGTGCCCAGCGGGTCCGGGACAATGGGGCCGTCCGGGAACGGCGAGTTGGCGGTATTGAGTATAGTGAGGCTTTGCCCGGCGAAATTCGCAAAGTCGATGATCAGATCGTAACGCTCCCCTGGAGAAATAACCAGGCGGTTTGACGGGGTGCTGGAAGTAATGGCGGGCGCATCCAGCAGCCCCCCGTCGGTGCCGATGACATAGATGGGTGGACCGGGGGTGCCGATGGCTTTATTCTCCAGGCGAATCTGATAGGCGCGGGTATTGGAGCCGTTCAGCAGGCGGAAGCGGTAACGCCGGGGCTCCACCTGGAGATAAGGCCAGGACCTGCCGTTGACCACAATGACATCGCCGAAAGACTCCGGGCTCCAGAAAGGATGGATTGAGGGGTTCGGGGGATCCCCGGTTAACCCGGCCGGGTAGCCATCAGGAAAGAGCCACTGGCCGAAAGTGTCGAACTGGCGATCTTGGAAAACGAGCTCGATTTCCTGGGGGCCGGCGGGGAGATTGAGCCCGGCGCCGGGAATCCCGGTGTCAAATTGGTCCCGGATGAGCCAGAAGGCCGCCAGGCCGGCATAGACGTTGGTGCGGGTGACCCCCAGGACGTGGTCGTGAAACCAAAGGGTGGTGGCTTCCTGGGAGTTGGGGTAGGTATAAACACTCGTGAAAAAACCGGGGCCTCTGATCCCCCCGGCTGCCGGCGGGGTGAAAAAAGTCCCTTCGCCCCCGGGGGTCCACCAGGAGTCCGGGCCGCCGTCGGAGTCCGACCGCACCTCGCCGCCGTGTAAATGGGGCACCACCGGGTGGGGGCCGGAATAAGGGTTGAACCTGTCCGGGCTGTCCTCCGGCAGGTTCAAGGGATTGGCCCACATGAGGGTCTGGTCCACCGTCAGGTAGCGCTGCAGGATCGGGAAAGCTCCGGCAGTCCCCAGATTGTTGGTATAGGTCACCGCGGTCGCGGTTCCCTTTTGAGCTTCCACCGTGAAGCCCGGATAATTCTGGGCCGCTCCCCCCACTCCATAGCCCCAAACGTAGGTGCCGAGCTGGGGGTTGAACGTAATGGCCGGACCGGGGCCGCTGTAAGGGGTGATGCTGGCCGGCAGCCCGGCATAAAAACTGTCGGGCAACACCTTTTGCTGGAACTCGCGATAAGAAATCGCCAAGGCGTTGCCGGCCGCCACCCGGGCCCCGGCGAAATGCGGCAGCGGGGTTTGGTATTTGGGCACGGTCGTGCCGTCCAACGCGGTTTGCGGGACCTGGAAGCTCGCCCAGACCCCGGAGGGCAATCCTGCTCCTGCTAACAGGAGCGCCATGACTCCCATAACTAAGATGCTCTTCCTGAACATGTTTCACCCCCTTTGTACAGACCCCAATGTGAACAAATATGATTAGACTAGCAAGCCAAACCCTCCAACTATATGAGTTTACCAATAACTAAGCATAAAAAATCATTATGTAAATAGGTATAATTACTCATATTTTCAAAAATTGGATAGGTAAATATACCTAGATCTGCCGATTAGCTTAAGCCCCAATGCGTAAGATACCTTCCGTAAAGAATTATTCCCCGCTCAAGCGGTAATGGTTAGCCGTGTATTAGTTATTTTGGTCAGGCCTAATGGCAAGATTATGTAGATAATCTATTTTTTTTGAATTATTTGAAATGCAAAAGCCGCTCTATTTTAGTCTGGGTCCGGTTTTATTAAAGAAATTCCAACAGATATCCTTCAAGTGCAAATCTTAATGATTTTTAGGCAGCTTGACATTTACTGAGTCATCCTTTAGCATGTCTTTGGGGAAAATTAATTTGGAGGAAAAGTTAACCCCAACTACATAATTATCTAATTAATCAAGGTGATTATGTCCCGGCGACTCGGATTCTTGGCGGCGGCCCTGCTGGTTTGGCTGTTTCTGGCCGGCCCGGCCGCCGCGGGCATTCAGCGCTATACCGACAGCCGGGGCGTCATCCATATCAGCAACGTGCCGCCGCGTCAAGCGCCGGCTCCCCGCGGGGCCGCAGCCCCCGAACCCGTGGCGGCCTTGAAAACTCCGGAACCTGTCCCAGCCTCGGCGCCGTCAGCGCAATCTCCGCCGGGTGCCCCATCCGAGGCGCGGCGGCTTCAGGAATCATCTCAAACAGTCTCCCCGCCGGCCCCCACCGCCGATGCCTGGCAGCAGCCTCTCCAGAAAGCGGCCGGCGAGGTGGCCGGAACCTTCCAGCCTTCAACGCAGGAGTTGCGGGCCGCCGCCGCCACTCCGATTGAAACCGTTACCGCCGGCGGCCTGCGCAGCTACCGGGACGCCGCCGGGGTTTGGCGCATCAGCAACCTGGGGCCGGAAGCCGCCGACTCCGGGCCGGTAACCTTAAAAGCCGAAAGACCACGTTCTCGGCCGGAGAAATTACCGCTCGCTCCTGACCAGGCTCTGCCCTGGCAGCCGGCCTCCTTCAGTCCGGGGGATCCTGAACCGGCGTCATGGCGGACCCAACCGGGGCCGGCAAAAAGGGCGGCCCACGAGGGCGTTAATCCCATCCGGCGTCACCGCGACCGCCAAGGGGTCATCCATATCAGCAATGTGGTTGAGGAAGAGGTGCCGCCCCCGCTGGAGTTGGAACGTCCGCCGGCCTGGGCCCGCCGGGAAGTCGCCCCTAACCGGCCGCGCCGCGCCCTGGAGGATTGGGCCGCCGATGCTTTTAAGCCGGCCGCCTGGAGCGGAGAGGGGATAAAGCTGGCCTCCAGGCAATCCCGGAAGGCGCCGCCCCCGGACGCCGCAAGCACCGCCGGCGGCATTCGGCGTTGGCGCGATAAGCAGGGGGTCTGGCACATCAAGATGGCGGAATACCCCTGGCCGGAGGGAGTGCCGGTGCCGCCGCGCCTGGCCGGCCTGATTCCCGGGACGCCTCAGCCCGAGGCCCCGCGGGCCGCGGCCCCGTCCGGAATCACCCGCGCCTCCCCCGCCGCTCCTCTCTCCGCAATCCCTGGGTCTGGGACCAACATCATCGCCCTCAGAGACTCAAAGGGCCGCTTACAGATCACCAATGCGGTTCCCGCGGCGCCCCTGGAACGGGGGCCGCCCCTGGGGGGGACGCTCGCTCCGGCGGAGTTGGAGCCCCTGATAGCCGAGGCCGCCATGATCAACCGGTTGCCGCCCAGCCTGATTAAAGCGGTGATCAAGGTGGAATCGAATTTCTGCGTCGGGGCCGTGTCCCCCAAGGGGGCCATGGGCCTGATGCAGCTCATGCCCGGCACCGCTGACTTTTTGGGGGTGCGGGAGCCTTTCAATCCCCGGGAGAACATCCTGGGGGGCAGCCGTTATCTGCGCCTGCTCCTCGATTCCTTCGGAGGCTCCCTCCCACTTGCCTTGGCCGGCTATAACGCCGGCTTCCAGCGGGTGATTGACTGCGGCTACCAGGTGCCGGCCATCCGGGAGACCCGGGACTTCGTCACCCAGGTCATGGGGAGGTACATCGCCGAAGAAAAAGGACCGGGTCCTCCCTGGACCTGAGAGGATAGGTGCGCCTTCACCGGATGATGCGTATTTGAGTAATTTGCCGCTATAACCGCATTTGGGCATGGGGGCGCGCAGGGGCGGTTCCAGAACCGCCCCTACAATTTTTGCCCAGACGTCTGGTCCTCGCTCCTGGCCAGCGCCTGCTGCGCCCCCTGCCGGCCTTTCCCTCCCTTTTAAGCCCCAGCCTCGGATTTTTGCTGAAACCCAAAACCTGAAAGCTGAAACCTCAACCTTAAACCTGCCCGGTGGCGTCGCGCCGCCTTTGCCATTGCCCCCCCAGTTAAAATCAGGCATACTGTCTGTGCTGAAAGCTGCAAGCTATCCCTGAGGAGTTAACATGGCGGAAGAAAAGAAAGAAACCTGGATTCAATTGGTCGCCCTGACCACTACTATCCTGGCGGTCCTGGCGGCCATCGCTTCGCTCCGGGCCTCCAGCTACTCCACCAAGGTGCAGTTGGCCACCACCCGGGAAGCCAACCAGTGGGCTTTTTACCAGGCCAAGAGCATTAAAGAGCACAGCTATGCCATCAACCGGGACATCCTGACCTCTGTTAGGCTGCTGGAGACCAAAAACCCCAAGGCCCATAATTTCCTGACGGCCAAGATCAAGGAATACGAAGGTGAGATCGCCCGCTATGACAAGGAGAAAAAGGAGATCAAGCAGGGGGCCGAGGACATCATCAAGGAACAGGAGGTCTATAAGACCAAGAACGGCAACTTCGCCGTGGCGGTCATGCTGCTGCAAATCGCCATCATGTGCTCGGCGGTGGGGGCTTTGATCAAAAAGAAGCTTTTGTGGTTGGTGGGACTGATTATGGGAGGCTGGGGGATCTATTATTTTGTCATGGGCTTCATTATTTGAGGACTGAGTGGACCGGGGCGAATACAAGATTCGCCATAGGATAACGAACTTTCTCGGTAAAACTTGAAAGGCAGGGTGGTAGGCCACTCTGCCTTTAATTTTGCGGGGAAAGCGCTTAAGCCGCTAGCAAATTTTCCGCCTCAGGGCCGCCAGCCCCAGCAGTCCCGAGCCCAACAGCCAAACCGCACCCGGCAAGGGGACGGCATTGATGCCCGTTTGCAGATAGGTATCATAACTGCCGTCGGGAATGTTCCAACCTGTACCTTCGCCGCTTCTCACCTTATCGGCCGTGCCCTCCGCCCAGCCCAAGGTGAGCAGCAGGCTCCCTGACCACCGGCTCCATTCGTTTTCCGTCCCGGAGGAACCGCTCTTAGTAAAAATTGCCTCAAGAGTGGAATCGTCGGAAAGCTTGACGGTGAGCCTGGGATTGGCGCCCAGGTCGGTAGTGTAGGAATACAACCAATAATTGCCGTAGTCCAGACCGGTGATGGCGGTGTTGCTCTGATTGAGCAGGGCGCCGTTGGCCGTGCCGCTGACCCCCACGGCCCATATGCCGTTATTGGGGATGGTGTCCCAGGTCTGACCGTTAGAATACCAGTTGCCCCCGGAGACATTGCCGCCATACAAGGTGATGCCTTCGATGGTCAAAGCGCCGGCCGGCCCGGAGAGCAGGAGCAGACAAACAATCAGGAGGAACAGCCGTTTCATGGAGAAGCTCCTCTTTGATTATTAAATTTTGGCTAAGATTTTCCCTCAAAAAATATATTTATTTGCAAGTTAAATTTAAATTAATTAAAAAAAAGCGCCAATGGTCTGATAAGTTCGTAGCGGGCGTCTCGCCCGCCAGCGGTCGGTGCACAGGGCCCACCCTGCACCGGCACAGGCTGGCAAGCCCGGGCCACCGACCGATTTAATGGATAATTTTGCTGCGGTAGGACGCACCATTTCTCCTTGGTTGGCTGTTACTGGCAACTTACTTCAGGCAACTGACACCTTCAGGATAGCTGGTTGCCCTCCCCCAAAAAATTAGGGCATGTTCGCATTTTTTTGAAAAATCCTAAAATCCCATTGAATTTTACGGTTCCTGGCCAATAGCTTGGGGGCCGGGAAGAATTTTATTTGCGCGACAAAAAACTCCTTGACTATGTTTTCCGGCGTAAGGTATAAACTCCTGAGGTTGTACCAAAAAGCACAAGGAGTCGGCGTTGGAAATTCCGCAAGCCTTGAGCGATTTCTCGTTTGTCCTGGTTTACCTGGTGGCGGCCGCCTTATTCGCCCTGGGTCCCATAGTCCTGGCCTTTTTGATTGCCCCCCGCAGTTACGGCGCCGCCCGGGACGCCATTTACGAGTGCGGCATGCCCATCATCGGCAGCGCCTGGATACAGGTGGCGGTGGTCTATTATCTGTTCGCCCTGCTGTTTCTGGCCTTCGACGTGGACGTGCTCTTCCTCTTCCCGGTGCTGCTGGCCTACGGCAAGGGCTACGCCTGGCTGGACTTCATTGAAATCACCATCTTCATCGGCATCCTGTCCCTGGTCCTGGTTTACGCCTGGTGCAGAGGAGTCTTCAGTTGGAAACGAAAACAGGTGACCCCCTAATCAAGTTAGGGATACTGGAAGAGGTACTCAACCTGTGCCGGGCCAATTCGCTGTGGCCCATGACCTTCGGGTTGGCCTGCTGCGCCATCGAAATGATGGCCGCGGGCATGGCCAGGTTCGACATGGACCGCTTCGGGGCCGGGGTCTTTCGCCCCTCTCCGCGGCAGTGCGACCTGATGATCGTGGCCGGCACCATCTCCAAGAAGATGGCCCCCGCGGTGGTCCGGCTCTATGAGCAGATGGCGGCCCCCAAGTGGGTCATCGCCATGGGCAACTGCGCCATCTCCGGCGGCCCCTTCATGTATGAAGGCCAATACGCCATCGTCCCCGGCGCCGACCTGATCATCCCGGTGGATGTCTATATCCCCGGCTGCCCGCCCCGGCCGGAAGCCGTCCTCGAATCCATCCTCGTCCTCGAAGAGAAGATCACCAAGCGTGGTCGTCTCAGGAAGTTCAGAAATGTTAAAGGATAAGCTCAAAAAGGCGCTGGCCCCCCTGGGTCTGGAACAGGTGGCCGACGGCGACTACGCCAAGACCGGCTGTCACCTGGAGGTGACGGCCAAGCCGGCCCAAATGCCGGCGGTGGCCCAGGCCATGCTGGAGCAGGAGTGCTTCCTGGAGTCCCTCACCGCCCTGGACCTGCGGGAATCCTTCTCATTGGTCTATCACTTCGCCAGCTTCTTCGAGTTGTGCCGCACCGTGGTGCACGCCTCCCTCCCCAAAGAGGCCCAGGCGCCCACCATTTGCGCGGTGTACCCGGCGGCGGATTGGTATGAGCGGGAGGTTTACGACCTGTTCGGCATCAAGTTCGCCGGCCACCCCAACCTGAAGCGCATTCTGCTGCCGGAGGATGCCGATTTTCACCCCTTATTGAAAGACTTTGGAGCCGAGGCGGCCAATGATTGAGTTAGGCATAGAAGAAAAGACCTATACCCTCAACCTGGGTCCGCAGCATCCCAGCACCCACGGGGTCCTGCGGGTGCTCCTGGAGATGGACGGCGAGTACATCACCAAGGCCGAGCCGGTCATCGGCTACGGCCACCGGGCCCACGAGCACATGGCCGAAAACCGCAACTACCAGCAGTTCCTGCCCAACATGGGCCGGGTGGATTACCTCCACGCCCTGGCCTTCAATCAGGGCTACTGCATGGCGGTGGAAAAACTCGTCGGCCTCACCGTGCCCGAGCGGGCCGAATACATCCGGGTGATCCTGAGCGAATTCAACCGCATCTCCTCCCACCTGCTCTGGGTGGGCGCCTATCTCCTGGACCTGGGGGCCTTCACCCCCATCCTCTATTCCTTCGATGACCGGGAAAACATCCTGGACCTGCTGGACCGCATCACCGGCTCCCGCCTCACCTACTGCTTCTACCGCTTCGGCGGGGTGCCCCAGGATATTGACGACACCTTCATCGCCGGGGCCCGGGCCTTCATCAAGCGGTTGCGGAGCCGCTGGGCGGACTACGACAACCTGGTGACCAAGAACGTCATCTTCATCAACCGGGCCAAGGACGTGGGCTTCATCACCAAGGAGCAGTGCATCAAGTACGGGCTCACCGGCCCCATGGTGCGGGGCAGCGGCATCCCTTACGACATCCGCAAGAGCGAGCCCTATTCGGCCTACCCGGACTTCGAATTCGAGATCCCCATCGGCGAGACCGGCGACATCATGGACCGCTACCTGGTGCGCATGAGAGAGATGGAACAGAGCATGCGCATCATCGAGCAGGCCCTGGACAAGCTCCCCAACGGCCCCATCATGGCGGAAAAGGTGCCCAAGCGGCTGAAACCCGCCGCGGGCGAGGTCTATCAAGCCGTGGAGACCGCCCGGGGCGAATTCGGCTGCTACATCGTCAGCCAGGGGGACGTCAAACCCTACCGGATCAAGCTCCGGGTCCCAAGCTTCGGCAATCTCAGCATCCTGCCGGAGATGGCCGTGGACACCTTGGTGGCCGACCTGGTGGCCATCCTCGGCTCCGTGGACGTGGTGGTCCCGGAAATCGACCGTTAAAGGCAGGGGTCAGTGGCCAGTGAGCCACAACCGCCCTGGAATAAGATGCCCTTAACCGAAAACCGAAACCCGAAAACTGAAAACCGGTATTAATTATGGAACAACTGGCGCAATTCTTGGGAACGGAAGTCGGGCGCATGCTCATCGGCCTCATTGCGGTTATCGCCCTGGTGTCGGTGAACGCCCTGTTTCTCATCTGGATGGAGCGCAAGGTCTCGGCCCACATGCAGCTCCGCCCCGGCCCCATGGAAGTGGGCTGGCACGGGGCCATCCAGACCATCGCCGACGCCCTGAAGCTCCTGGGCAAGGAACTCATCACCCCCAAGGACGTGGACCGGCCGGTGTATCTGGCCGCGCCCATCGTCATCTTTCTCCCGGTGCTGCTGTCCTTTCTGGTGATTCCCTTTTCCCAGACCCTCATCATCCGGGACATGAACGTCGGGGTGCTTCTCATCCTGGCCTTCGCGGCGCTGACGGTCCTGGCCATCCTCATGGCGGGC
>CAZOCQ010000036.1:16533-18940 GCA_964578335.1 uncultured Desulfobacca sp. | reverse complement strand
GATCTCGATGAGCGGCACCCCGGTGCGGTTGAAGTCCACGAAGCTCACCGGCCGGCTTTCGCTGTGGATCAGTTTGCCGGCGTCCTCCTCCATATGGATGCGGGTGATGCCGATGCGTTTCACCTGGCCGTTCACTTTAATATCCAGGCAGCCGTGTTCCGCCAGGGGCGCCTCGTATTGGGAGATTTGATAACCCTTGGGCAGGTCGGGATAGAAATAGTTCTTCCGGGCGAAGACCGACTCCGGGTTGATCCGGCAACCGGTGGCCAGGGCCATCTTCAGGGCGTATTCCAGGGCTTTCTTATTCAATACCGGCAGCGACCCGGGCATGCCCAGGCAGACCTCGCACACCTGGGTGTTGGGCGGGGCCCCGAAGGTGGTGGCGCAGCCGCAGAAGATCTTGCTGGCGGTGAGCAGTTCGGCGTGAATCTCCAGCCCGATGACGGCCTCGTATTCCACTATCGTCCTCCTAAGCTCAATGAAGGTTAACTAAATGGCGAAAGTCTGTCAAGGCAAGGCCTTGGGAACAGTTATGAGGACTGAGGACTGAGAATAGGCGGCGGTCACCGACGATCCTGGATTTATGACTTTTCGTGGTTTATTGAACCCCTGCACCGATCACTGGCATTTGATGACTTGCGGAAGTTGATAATTTTAATAAGATAGTTAAATAAGGAAGAATTTACCGGCCGAGCGGCCTCCGAGTCAGGAACTCCGATGCAGACCGACCCCAAGGGAGATTTTTCCCCCTCGGAAATGGAGCGCTATGGACGCAACGCCCTGCTGGCCGGAGTGGGCTGGGAAGGCCAGGCCCGCTGGCGGGCCGCCCGGGTCCTGGTGGTGGGCGCCGGGGGGCTGGGCTCCGCCGCCCTGTTTTATCTGGCCGCGGCCGGCGTCGGGCATCTGGGGGTGGTGGACGGCGACGCGGTGGACTTGTCCAACCTCCAGCGGCAGATTCTGCACCGCACCAATGACCTGGGACGGCCCAAGACGGCCTCGGCGGCCGAATCCCTGGCGGCCCTGAATCCCCACTGCCGGGTGGAGACCTTTGAGCTGCGGCTGACCCCGGACAATATCGGCGCGGTGTTGCCGGGTTTCGAAGTGGCGCTGGACGCCAGCGACAATTTTCCTGCCCGCTTCCTGCTGGCGGAGTATTGCTGGCGGCAGAGAATTCCCCTGGTGTCCGCCGCGGCCACCGGCTGGCACGGGCAATTGCTGGTGCAAAGGCCCGGGGCGGAGAATCCCTGCTACCGCTGCCTGGCGCCGGAGACGCCCCCGGCGGCGGCCGTGCCCCCCTCCACCGAGATCGGCATCCTGGGCGCGGTGGCCGGAACCCTGGGCTGCCTCCAGGCGGTGGAGACCCTGAAAATTTTATTGGGCCGGGGCTCGGACCTGACCCGCCGCCTTCTGGCCTATGACGGCCTGGCGGGGCGCTTCCAATCCGTGGACCGCCCTAAGCGGCCCGACTGCCCCCTTTGTGGCAGCGTCATAAATTCAGGAATAACCGAAAACCGAAAACCGAAAACCGAAAACTGATGTCAAACGACCCTCTAATCATCGCCGGCCGCGCCTTCCGCTCCCGCCTCCTGGTGGGCACCGGCAAGTTTCCCTCCGCCGCGGCCCTAAAAGCCGCTTTAGAAGCCTCAAAGGCGGAAATCGTCACCGTGGCCCTGCGCCGGGTGGATTTGGGCCGGCCCGAAGCCGACAGCATCCTGCCGGTGCTGGACCCCAAGAAACACCTGATCCTGCCCAACACCTCCGGGGCCCGCACCAGTGAGGAAGCCGTGCGCCTGGCCCGGATGGCCCGGGCCATGGGCTTACCTGACTGGGTGAAGCTGGAGCTGACGCCTGAGCCCAAGTATCTGCTGCCCGACCCGGTGGAAACCCTGAAGGCCGCGGAAATGCTGATTAAGGAAGGTTTTGTGGTCCTGCCCTACATCCAGGCCGACCCCATCCTGGCCAAGCGCCTGGAGGAGCTGGGCTGCGCCACGGTCATGCCCCTGGGCGCGCCCATCGGCAGCAACCGGGGGGTCCGCACCCGGGACATGATCCGCATCATTATTGAGCAGGCCACGGTGCCGGTGGTGGTGGACGCCGGCCTGGGCGCGCCCAGCCACGCCGCCGAGGCCATGGAAATGGGGGCCGACGCCGTCTTGGTCAACACCGCCCTGGCCGACGCCGCCGACCACGCCGCCATGGCGAGGGCCTTCGCCCTGGGGGTGGAGGCCGGCCGCCTGGCCTACCTGGCCGGCCTGGGTCCCCAGCGGGAGGCCGCCGCGGCTTCGTCGCCCTTAACCGGCTTTTTGGAGTAGCCGAAATGGAAAAGAAACCGCCGATAAACGCCGATGCCCTCCCTTGAGGGGGTTAGGGGGAGGGTGGCGACCGCCTTTCGATGGCGCACATCAGA
>CAZOCQ010000036.1:10865-16523 GCA_964578335.1 uncultured Desulfobacca sp. | reverse complement strand
TAATTTCTTCTATGATTAACCCTTAATTCAACAGCATTGACCCCAGCCCTCCCCCCTCAAGGGGGAGGGAGTTAACCCATTTCGCCTTGGATGGACTATCGATTAAAGAGCGCAAACCATTTTCGGAGTAGGCCCGAAATACGAGATCCTTCGCTGCGCTCAGGATGACAAACAGGCTTTTTGCAAGAGCCTCTGAACGGATAATTAAAATCTTTTAACCGAAAACCGAAAACCGAAAACGGAATTAACCATGCCCCTGATTCATTTTTTCCCCGATAACCTAAAGATTCACGCCAACGACGGGGAGACCATTCTCCAGGCGGCCCACCGGGCCGGTATCCGTCATGCCTCTTTTTGCGGCGGCACGGCCCGCTGCTCCACCTGCCGGGTCATTATTCTGGAGGGCCTGGAAAACTGCGCCCCGCGCAACCCCGAAGAGCAGGCCATCGCCGACCTGCTGCGGCTGGCGCCCCAGGTGCGGCTGGCCTGCCAGACCACGGTCACCGGCAAGGTCAAACTCCGCCGCCTGGTCACCGATCTGCTGGAAGACGTGGACGTTACCAGCCTCTACGTGGAAGGCGTGGAGCCTTGTTCCATCGGAGAGGAGAAGTATATCCTGATCCTCTTTGCCGATATCCGGGGCTTCACCCCCTTTGCGGAGAGCTTGCTGCATTACGATGTCATCCACGCCCTGAACGTCTATTTCAAGCAGGTGGGCGAGGTGATCGCCCGCCACGGCGGGACCATCAATAATTATATGGGCGACGGTTTCATGGCCCTCTTTGAGGCCGACGATCCGGCGGAAGGGGCCATCCGGGCGGTCACTGCGGGCTTGGGGCTGGTTGAGGCGGTGCAAAAACTCGAGCCCTATTTTGAGGAACTGTATCACAAGAGTTTTCAGATTCGCGTCGGACTCCATTACGGGCAGGTGGTGGCAGGCAAGATCGGCGCGCCTGGGCATAAAAAGGTAACGGTCATCGGCGACACGGTGAACCTGGCCTCCCGCATCGAGGCCGCCAACAAGAAAGCCGGCACCCGGTTTCTCATCTCCGAAGAGACCTACGCCCTGGTCAAAGACAAAGTCCGCCTGGGCCAACAGGTCCGCCTCACCCTCCCCGGCAAGAGCGGCGAATATAACCTATATGAAATCGTGGGTTTGATTGAGGCTAATTCCTGAATCCAGGAGCCGGGCAATCCGGCAGGAAAAGGCAGGAGTTGCCTGCGGGTGAGCAATTAAGAGGTCGTCCCAGAGATGCCCAAAATCCGCCCTTTGCTGTTATCATTGCCCGAAAAGCTGCAAATCGTGGTGATCGTCGGCGCCACGGTGGCCGCGGCCTTTGCCGCGGCGCTGGCCACCCGGACCCTGTTTGACCTGCAGCGACTGGCGGCGGACCCCGACCTGACTTCGTCCGCCTATGAAGTACTGGGCACCATCTACGCCATCCTGCTCGCCTTTGCGGTGTCGGGGACCTGGCAGAACTTCAGCGCCGCCGCGGCCTCGGTCCATGCCGAAGCGGACGCCCTCCTGGGACTGGTGCATATCGTTGACGCCTTTCCTTCGGAGCATACCAGGCAGGTGCGCGCCGTGGCGGTGTCCTACGCCACGGAAGTGATCGGCGAATGGCAGGCGCTGGCGGCCGTGGCCCGAGGGGCGCTAAAGCCCATGGAGCTTAGTTACGAGTCCGCCGAGGCCGTGATTCACGCCGTCCAACTTCTCGAACCGGCCAACGCCCGGGAAACCGCGGTGTTCGAACAGGCCCTGGTCTTGCTGACCAACTGGCTGGACGCCCGCCGGAGACGGCTGCAAAGCGCCGGCGGCGGCTATGCCGCGGCCCTCTGGCCGCTCCTCATAGCCGGCGCCCTGGTGCTCTTTGCGTTTCACGGCCTGTTTGTCGCCAAATCCTTCGCGGTCTGGGCGGCGCTGCTCCTGGGCCTCTCCGCGGTGGTGGGCCTGGCCTTCTATCTCATCTACTCGCTGGACAGCCCCTTCACCGGCAGCCTCTCGGCCCATGTCGGCCCGTTTCAGTGGGTGCTGTTTTCCTGCCAGCGCGAGGAGCCGGTTGATCCGGGCGCACCGAGTTCGGGGTGTGAGACGCGCCCTGCAAGAGAGGACCATTCTCAGGAAGAAAAGTAGCCGCAGGCTTTAGCCTGCGTTGGGCGCAGGCTGGAAGCCTGCGATAGCAAGATTTTGCCGATGAAAACCGAATCAAAAAATTCCGCTTTCGCCAAAATACTGACGGACTGGCCCGAGGCCAGGCTGCGGGAGGTCATGGACCGGGCCGGGCCGGACGATGTTAAGCGGGCCCTGCGCCGGGAGCAGTTGTTCCCGGAAGATCTGGCGGCCCTGCTGTCGCCCGCGGCGGCGCCCTTTCTGGAGGAGATGGCCCAGGCCGCGCACCGCCTCACCCGGCGGCACTTCGGGCGCACCATCGGGCTTTACGCCCCCATTTATCTCTCCAACCTCTGTTACTCCGACTGCCTCTACTGCCACTATGCCCTGCAATCCGGGGGCGTCGGCGAGCGCCGCACCCTGACCATGGCGGAAATCCGCCGGGAATGCGAGATCCTAACCGGCCACGGCTTTCAGAACATCCTGCTGCTCACCGGCGAGGCCCCCAAGGTGGCGCCGCCGTCATATCTGGCCGAGGCCGTGGCCCTCGCCCGGAAATACTTCGCCTCCGTGGCGGTGGAGGTCTATGCCCTGGAGGAGGCCGATTACCGCCTCCTGGTGGAGAAGGGGCTGGAAGGGGTCACCCTCTACATGGAGACCTACCACCGGGAGACCTATGAGCAGGTGCATCGCCGGGGCCGCAAGCGCGATTACGACTACCGCCTGGAGGCCATTGCTCGGGCCGGCCGGGCCGGGGTGCGGCGGCTCAGCATCGGGGCGCTCCTGGGGCTGTATCACTGGTGGGCCGACGGCTTCTGGATGGGCCTGCACGCCCGCCGGCTCCAGAAGGAGTGCTGGCAGAGCGCGGTGTCCATCTCCTTTCCCCGGCTGCGCCACGCCCCGGAGCGCTTCCGGGTGCCGCACCTCCCCACTGACCGGGAGCTGGTGCAACTGATGCTGGCTTTGCGAATATTTTTACCGGAAGTAGGCTTCAACCTCTCCACCCGGGAGAGCGCTAACTTAAGGGACCGCCTCATCCCCCTGGGGGTGACCATGATGAGCGCCGGCTCTTCCACCCGGCCCGGCGGTTACGCCCATCTGGACCACGACGCCGCGCTGGAGCAGTTCGAGATCGAGGACCGCCGCAGCCCGGCCGAAGTGGCCGCGGCCATCCGCCGGGCGGGCTACGACCCGGTGTGGAAAGACTTCGACCGAGCTTTTATAGAATAGTTCAAAGTTCCAAGTTCAAGGTTCAAAGTTTGTGCGACGGCAAGCGATGGCTTTAACTTTGAACCTCGAACTTTGAACTAACCGAGTCGGGAGATATTTCCATGAAATTAATCATCAACGGCCAGGAACGGGAGGTGGCCGCGGCCACGGTGTGGGGCCTCCTGGAAGAATTGGGCCTCCATCCCCAGGGCACCGTAGTGGAGCGTAACCGGGAGATCGTGGACCGGGAGGCCTTCCGGGACACCCGGCTGGCCGACGGCGACGTCCTGGAACTGGTGCGCCTGGTGGGGGGCGGCTGATGACCCTGGCCCAACGCCTGGCGGCCTTTGAGGCGGCCGACCTCTACGTGGTGATTACCGAAGCTTTTTGCGCCGGCCGCGCCTCTTTGGAGGTTCTGGATCAGGTGTTGGCCGCCGGGGTGCGCCTGGTGCAGTGCCGGGAAAAGGACCTGGACGGCCGGGCCTATTATGAGTTGGCGCGGGAATTCCGCCGGCGCACCGCGGCCGCCGGGGCCTTGCTGATTATTGACGACCGGGTGGATATCGCCCTGGCCGCGGGGGCCGACGGCGTCCACCTGGGGCAGACCGACCTGCCGGTGGCCGCGGCCCGCAGCATTGCCCCGGACCTCATCATCGGCGCCTCCACCCATTCCCTGGAGGAGGCCCTGGCGGCCCAGGAGGCCGGCGCCGGTTACGTCAATATCGGCCCGATCTTCCCCACCGCCACCAAACCCCAGGCGGTTTCCCTGGGGCCGGAGGCCATCGCCGGCATCGCCCCGCAGCTTACCATTCCCTGGAGCACCATGGGCGGCATCAACCAGGACAACATCGCCCGGGTGGTGGCCCAGGGCGCCCGGCACCCGGCGGTGATGAGCGCGGTCACCGCCGCGGCCGACGTCACCGCCGCAGCCCGGGCCTTGCGGGCGGCGATTATTTCCTGAGGAAAGGCAGCCATGAAGTGTTAACCACGCGAATTAAAATCCCCCCTACCCCCCTTTTTCAAAGGGGGGTTTTAAAGTCCCCCTTTAACAAAGGGGGATTTATACCAAGTTGCCGTCAGATGAGTAAATGTAGGACAGGCGCCCTCGCCTGTCCGGACAGCCGGGGGCGGCTGTCCTACATTTTCACGGCAAGGCCGGCGGCTCCAGGTCCATTATCTCTTTGACCGCAACTTGGTATTAGGGGGATTTGGGGTGTCACGCTAAGGACTGGGGCTGCCATAATCATTGCACTGGCCCGCCCCGGTATGAGATAAATTAGGCTGTCCAGCTATACTACTTTACCGAGGTGCACATGTCCCAGATAGCCTTCATTTTCCCCGGCCAGGGGTCCCAGTACGTGGGCATGGGCCGGGAGATCTTTGAGGCCGACCCCAAGGCCCAGGAACTCTTCCGGCTGGCTGAAAAGACCACCGGCCTGCCCCTGAGGCGCCTCTGTTTTGAGGGTCCCATGGAGGAACTTACCGAGACGGTGAACCTGCAGCCCGCGGTCACCGTGGTCAACCTCTGTCTTTATGAGGCCCTCAAGGCCGCGGGCGTTACCCCCAAGGCGGTCTGCGGCCACAGCCTGGGGGAATACAGCGCCCTGTACGCCGCCGGGGTGCTGAACGCCGCCGACGCGCTGGCCGCGGTGGCCGAGCGGGGCCGCCTGATGCACCGGGAGGCCCGGAAATATCCCGGCGCCATGGCCGCGGTCATCGGCCTGACCCCGGAAAAACTGAAGGGGCTGGTGCGCCCTCTGGCCAAGGAAGGGCCCCTGGCCCTGGCCAATTTCAACACCCCGGAGCAGACGGTGATCTCCGGCGCCCCGGAAATGGTGGCCAAGGCCGGCAACGCCGCCAAGGCGGAGGGCGCCCGGGTGGTGCCGCTCAAAGTCTCCGGGGCCTGGCACTCGCCCCTGATGGAAAACGCCACCGCGGACTTCACCGCCTGCCTGGAAAAGCTGAAATTTCAGGCTCCGCAACTGCCCATCCATCTCAACGCCACCGCGGCCCCGGAGACCAACCCGGAATTGCTGCGCCAGCGCATGTCCGGGCAGCTCACCGCGCCGGTGCGCTGGGCCGAACTCATCTTCAATCTCAAGGCCGCGGGCCTTGACACCTGGGTGGAGGTGGGGCCTAAAAACGTGCTCACCGGCCTGGTGCGCAAAATCCTGCCCGACGAACCCAAGGAACGCTTCTTCAACGTGGAGAACCGGGAGGGCCTGGAGAAGTTGGCGGGCGCGGTCAAGGGCTAAATTTCAGATACGAGATCCTTCGCTGCACTCAGGATGACAACAAGGAGGGATTCTTTCAAAGGTATCGCTAGCTTAACCGAAAAC
>CAZOCQ010000036.1:0-10765 GCA_964578335.1 uncultured Desulfobacca sp. | reverse complement strand
CTTAATTGACCAGCAGGTTGGGCGGCAGTTGATTGAACTGGCTGCGGTAGCGCAACTGGCTGCCGGCGAAGAGGATGGAGAAGATGTTGCGGTCGTCGGTCACCGGCGGGATGTTTTTCAGCTTCTCCACATCGACCCGCCGGGCGGCCTTCAGGGTTTGATAATCCTTGGACGGCATGGAGCCGGGGTCGGCCGAGGCGATGGCCACTTCGGGATCGAGCGGGCGGTTGGCCGCCAGCAGGCAGGCGCTGCTCACCAGACCGGCGGAGGAGGGGGAGCGCAACTCCAGAGTGTGGGGAAAGGCCGCAACCACCGTGGCCATGATGGTTTCATTGGCCGTTTCGTTGTTGGGATCGAAATAAGTATTGATGATCACCACCCCCTCGGGCCGCAGGCAGGCCCGCAATTCCCGGAAAAATTCCAGGGTCAGCAGGTAGTCGGGGGTGCAGTCGCCGTGGAACAGGTCGGAGACCACCAGGTCGTAGGCGCCCGGGTGCCGCCGGACAAAGGTGCGGGCGTCTTCGATATGGACTTCCACGGCCCGGGCGTCGAAGTTGAAATACTCCTGGGCCGCCTGCAGGGAGTTGGGATTGATCTCCACCGCGGTGACTTTCAGCCCCCGCCGCTGCAGATGCTGGGGAATGATGCCGGCGGCCATGCCCAGCACCAGGGCGTTTTGGGCCTCGGGGGCATAGGTCTGGCTCAGCCGGATCATGAACTCGGTGTGGTCCAGCACCGCGCCGTCGGCGGTCACCATATTTTGAATAATGCCGTCCTGCAGGTAGGCGGTGGCCGAGGGCCGCTCCGGATTCTCGGGACGCACGGCCAGGACCTTGATGTTGCCGAACACCGAAGTATATTCGGCCAGCACCTCGAAATTCTTGCCGATGTCGCTCAGGCCGGCCAGCAGCCGGAAATACGCCCGCTGCCCCGCCAACAGGCCGGCGCTTAACAGCGCCACGAGCACGCAACCACCCAGCAGCACTCTTTTGAGTCGCCCGGAAATTTCCCCATTAACCAAGGCCAGGCCCCCGGCCAGCAGCCCCAGTCCCAGGCTGAGCCACAGCAAGGCCCGGAAATTGGTGAGATAGGGGATGATCAGGAAGGCGGTCAGCAGGACCCCGGCCACCGATCCCACCGTGCTGATGAAAAAGATGCGGCCGGCGCCGGCGTCGCCGCCGGCCCGGGAGTCCCGGGCATAGGCGATGAGCAGCGGGTTCATGGCCGACAGCACCACCAGGGGCAGGGCCAGCAGGATGGTGCCGCCCAGGAAGCTGGCCAGGATCAGATTGATAGTGGTCAGCAGGGGAAAGACCGCGGGGTAAACCGCGGTGGCCAGGACCACGGCCAGGGCCCCCAACAGGGGCGCGGCCAGCAATAAAACTTGCAGGCCCTCTTTCTCCCGGCTTCGGGAAATCTGGCCGCCGATTTGATAGCCCAGGGCCAGAAAGATCAGGGTGATGGACAGGATGCCGGCCCAGATATAGAGGCTGACCCCGAAATAGGGGGTCATGATTCGGGAAGCCAGGACCTCCAGGGCCAGGGTCACCGCGCCGGTGAAGAAGATCAGGGCCTCATATTGCCGGGTGCGGTCGGGCGCCGCCCGCTCCGGGGGCGGGGGGCTTTTCTCTTTGCCGGTTTTCTGCTTTTTGGCCATTGCTCCCAGGGAACCGCCGTTTTTCCCATCATAACAGATTGACGGGGACGCTGACAAGCGGATTGACCGGCTCCACTCAGGGCGGCAGGCCGCCTCGAGGCGCTGGGGGCGCTGGGGCAAGTTCCTCGCTCCCGCCCAATTACCCCGCAGGCACAACAATTCCCGTCCAATGGCCCCAGCGGTTTCGGCAGCTCCATGCGGTCATCAAACCTTAAAAGCGCGCACCTTCACGCTGATGATCTTTCCCTGCAAGCGTTCGTCCATTCCCGGGGCCTCATAGGGAGACTCGGAAACCACGCTCACTTCCCCAAAACCGGCGCTCCGGATGGTTTCCAGATAGGCTCCCTTGGCCATGGCTCCGGCCAGGCAGTCGGCCCAGGCCGCGGCGCTGGCCCGTACGTCCGGCGGCAGTTCGCCGGCGGTCACCAGGTCGGCGATCAGGATGCGGCCGCCGGGCTTCAAGACCCGATAAATCTCTTGGAAGCTCGCCAGCTTGTCCGGGGTCAGGTTGATCACGCAATTGCTGATGATGAGGTCCACCGTGGCCGAAGCCACCGGGAGCCGTTCAATGTCGCCCTGACGGAACTCCACGTTGTCGAAGCCGTGTTCCTGGGCCAGTTGGCGGCCGCGCGCCACCATGTCCGCGGTCAGGTCCACGCCGATGACCAGGCCGTTTTTCCCCACCTTTTGGGCCGCCAGAAAGACGTCAATGCCGGCGCCCGAACCCAGGTCCAGGACGGTCTCGCCGACTTTGAGGTCCGCCAGCGCCGTGGGGTTGCCGCAGCCCACCCCTAAAATCGCCATCTCCGGGACCAGGGCCAGGTCTTCGGGGGTATAGCCCACCGCCAGGCACTGATCGGCAGTGGTCGGCCCGCAGGTAGGACAGCAGAAGGTCTGCTCCCCCCGGGCGATCTTGCCGTAACGGTCTTTGACGACTTCCTTGATATCTTGATCTTTCAAGCTTGATTTCCTCCTCACCAATAATTCCTGATCCCCTGGAACAGGATATAGCAGCCGGCCAGGAAAATCAGGCCGCCCGCCGCTTTTTGCAGCAGGGCGCCCACCTGGGCGCTTTTGGATTGCGGGTAGCTCTCGATCACCCCGGTGAAGGTGCCGGCCAGCAGGATCAGGGTCCCCTGTCCCAGGGCGTAGGCAAAGATCAGGGTGCTGCCGTAGGCCACGTGGCCCTGGACCGCGGCCAGGGTCAGGATCACCGCCAGCACCGGAGAGGCGCAAGGAGACAGCACCAGGCCGAAGAGCGCCCCCAGGATCAAGGTCCCCGCCAGGCCGGTGCGCCGGGGCAGAAATCTCTGGGCATTGCCCCCCAGCTTCAAATTGATGAGGCCGGACAACTGGAGTCCCATGACGATGAGGATCACGGCCACCACAAAATACCAGTAGGTCCCCACGTCGCCGAACATGGTGCCCATCGGGGCGGCCATGGCCCCCAGGATGGACATGACCGCGGCCAGGCCCACCACAAAGGTGAGGGAGTAGAAAAAGGCCTGCTTTTTGTTGCCCCCGGCATAGCCGCCCACGAAGCCGATGACCAGGGGAATGCTGGCCAGGATGCAGGGACTGGCGGTGGCGATCACCCCGCCCAGGTAAGAGGCCCCCTAAGCCGGCACCGGGCGGGTCTGCATCACCTGCCCCAGGGATTCGCTCCATCCCATGCTTTCCTCTCCTTATTTGCCGATCAACTTCAGTTCTTTAAGTTTTTTCAGCACTTCTTCCTTGGTTAACGGCCCGATGTGCCGGTCCACTTCTTTGCCGGAGGCGTCCAGGAAGACCTGGGTGGGAATGAGCATGATCTTGTATTGCTCAAACAGGGGCTTATCCTTATCCACATAGACCATGCGGAATTCCATCTGGTCGCTGTGGCTGGTCTTCAACTCCGCCATGACCTTTTCCATATCCTTGCAGGAGGCGCAGTAACCCGCCCCGAATTCATAGAGCGCCGGCTTGCCCGCGGCCCAAGCCGAAGCCGGCGCCAGGGCGGGTCCCGGCTGCCCGGCGACCAGCCATCCCATTAACAGAAAGGTCAAGCCGATAACATAGTGACGGAAAAATCTCATGGGTTTCCTTCCTTATGAAGAATTGGAGATCATCTTGATATCCGTGTAACCGATTAATTAAGCACGTCTGACAGAGATTGAAAGCCTCGCGTCTCTGCCCTCATAATGTTTCTATATAACCGGATATACGAATAAGTCAAGATAAGAAATGAAAAAATATTGGGGCCAACCCTCAGGAGTGTGGACGCCCGGCGGCGTCTTGGCGCGGTCCGGTGGCCGCCGGCCATTGTCGCGGGGCCTGGGCTTCCGGGCGGGAACCGAGGAACTCCGCCAGCAACTTGATACCAAGTTGCGATCATAAAGGTAATAAAAATGTAGCCGCAGGCTTCAGCCTGCGCTTGGGCATCAGCAATCTGTGCCACGAGAAATTGCCTGTTTGAAAGCAACTTGGTATGAGCTGCCGGTCTTCCTGTTTCATAAGTTTTTATAACCGCATAACCGCATATTGTCAAATAAATGCCCCTCCGGTGGCGCGAGTTTTTTACGCAGGGCCTCTTGACTTTATAGTATAGTTATTTAATATATAACTAATAAGTATATTGTTGCCACCTCCACGGAGGAGAGAAAGATGCGGTTCCTGACCGAATGTAAAGCGGACGCCACGGCTGACCTGGTGTATCGGGCCTGCCCCATGCACCTGCTGGAGCCCATGGATTTAATCAAAGACCTGGAGCAAGGCCAGGTGCTGGAAATTTTAACCGATTACGACGGCGCCCTGGAGGACATCCCGGCCTGGTGCGCCAAACACGGACAGGAATTCCTGGGCATCTGCGAAGATGCCTGCGATGACTGTTATAAGCTCTACATTAAGAAGCAATCCTGAGGAACGGCCATGAAACGTGCCTATATGGATCACGCCGCGGCCACGCCGGTGCGCCCCGAAGTTCTGGAGGCCATGCTGCCTTTCTTTACGGAACGGTTCGGCAATCCCTCGGCGGTATATGACCTCGGGTCGGAGATCAAAGCGGTCATGGAGGAACAGCGGGAAAAGGTGGCCCGGCTCATCGGCGCCCGCGCTGAGGAGATCATCTTCACCTCCTCCGGGGCCGAGGCCAACAACCTGGCCATCAAGGGCCTGGCCCTGGCGACTTTCCTGAAGCGGGGCAAACACCTGATCGTTTCGGCCATCGAACATCACTCGGTGCTCAATTCGGCCAGATTTTTGGAGAAGTTCTTTGATTTCGAGGTGACTTTCCTGCCCGTGGACCGCCATGGCCGGGTTGATCCCGAACGCCTCCAGAAGGCCCTCACCCCGGCCACGGTCCTGGTGTCCATCGGTCACGGCAGCAACGAGATCGGCACGCTCCAGGATATCCCGGAGCTGGTGGCGGTCTGCCGGGCCGCGGGAGTCCCTTTTCATACGGACGCGGTGGCCACCGCGGGCCAGGTGCCGGTGGCGGTGAACGATTTGGGCGTTGACCTGCTGACCATTTCCGGGCCGGCCCTGGGAGCCCCCAAGGGGATCGGGGCCTTGTATTTTCGCAATAAATTGCGCCTGGTGCCCCAACTCAGCGGCGGCATTCAGGAGAACGGCCGGCGGGGCGGCACCGAGAACGTCCCCGGCATCGTGGGCTTGGGCCGGGCGGCGGAGCTGGCCTTGAGCGAATTGCCGGAAAAGGCCGCCTATTTAACCAAGCTGAGGGATTTATTGATCGCCGGGGTCCGGCAGCAGGTGCCCGAGGTCCTGCTCACCGGCCATCCGGAAAAGCGACTGCCCGGACACGCCAGTTTCTGTTTTACCGGCATTGAAGGCGAGGGGCTGATTTTCCTGCTGAGCAGCCGGGGGATCTATGCCAACACCGGTTCGGCCTGCGCCTCCAAGGCGCTGAAGACTTCCCCGGTCCTCGGGGCCATCGGCCTCAAGCCGGAAGTGGCCCAGGGGTCCCTGGTCTTTACTCTGAATCGCGACAACCGGGAAGCAGAGGTGCATCATGTCCTGGAGCACCTGCCCCCGGCAGTGGAGCGACTCCGTTCCTTCTCCCCGGTCTGGCGGCAGAAAAGGGCCGCAGAAGCAGGAGCTTGATGATGAAGCTGTCCACCAAAAGCCGCTACGGCACCCGGCTGCTCCTGGACATGGCCCAGCACTACAACCAGGGGCCGGTGCAGTTGGGAGACATCGCCCGACGCCAGAATATCTCGGTAAAGTACCTGGAGCAGATCATCATCCCCTTGAAAAAGGCGGGCTACGTGGCAAGTGTGCGGGGACCCAAGGGGGGGCACGTGTTGTCCAGGCCCCCGGTGGAGATCACGGTGGGAGAGATTGTCGCCCTGCTGGAAGAGGGGGAGAGCCTGGTGGAATGCACCGAGCGCGCCTCCGTGTGCGAGCGGGCGCCCTGCTGCCCCACCCGCCTGGTCTGGCAGGAGGCGGCCAAGGCCATGTTTGACAAACTGAATACCATTACGCTGGCTGACCTGCTGCCTCAAAACCAGGAGGCGGCCGGAGCAGCCCGGGAGTCGCGCCATGTATTCTGAGATTGTGCTGGATCATTTCAACCATCCCCGGAACGCCGGGGTTATCGAAGACGCCGACGGGGTGGGCGAAGTGGGCAACCCCCAGTGCGGCGATATGATGACCTTCTATATCAAGGTCAAAGACGACACCCTGGTGGACGTGAAGTTCCAAACCTTCGGCTGTGTGGCGGCCATTGCCGTGTCCAGCCTGGTGAGCGAGCTGGCCAAAGGCAAGAGGCTGGCCGAGGCCAAACAGATCACCCGCCAGGGGGTGGCCCAGGCCCTGGGCGGCCTCCCCCCCAACAAGATGCACTGCTCCAATCTGGGGGCGGAGGCCTTGTCCCTGGCCATCAAGAATTACCAAGACAAGCATTCCGGGGCCGCCTCTTTGCCAGCCCCAGAAAGTCAGGAGAAAGAGGTTCACTCATGAGCCAGGTTCAGCCATTGGAGCTTCATCCGGTTAGCCGGGAGGCCCTGGATGCCGGCGCCGCTCATCCTTCCCTGCTGGCGGAGGTCAATGAACGCAGCGGCGCCGGCCTCAACCGCTGCTACCAGTGCGGGAGCTGCGGCAACGGCTGTCCCTTTGTGCAGGCCATGGACTATACCCCCAATCAGGTGATCCGGCTGGTGCAATTCGGCCTGCGCCGGGAAGCGCTCACCTGCAAGACCATTTGGATCTGCGTGGGCTGCCACACCTGCTCCAGCCAATGCCCCATGAGCATTGATATCGCCGCGGTGATGGACACCTTGCGCCTCATGGCGGTGGAAGAAGGCGCGCCCATCGGCAAACCCAACATCATTGACTTTCACGAAGAGGTGCTCAGGTCCCTGGAGAAATACGGCCGGGCCCATAAGCTCGGCATCATGCTGGGTTATAAGCGGCAGACCGGCCGCTGGCTGCGCGACCTGGACGTGGGTCTGAAGATGCTGGCCAAACGCAAGCTGGACCTTATTCCCTCCCGGATCCGCGACCCCAACCATGAAATCGCCGACCTGTTCACCTGTTACTGGAGAGAATCGGCATGAGCGACTTGAAGCTGCTGGACTTTTCTTATTTTCCGGGCTGCTCCCTGGCCACCACCGCGGCGGAGAGCAATCACTCCCTGATGGAGGCGGCCCGCATCCTGGGTCTGAACCTCATCGAACTGGAGGACTGGAACTGCTGCGGTTCCTCTTCGGCCCAGACCATGTGCAAAAACCTGAGCCTGGGGATGGCGGCCCGGAACCTGTCGCTGGCCCCGGCGGGGCGGCCCCTGGTGGCCATGTGCCCCCGTTGTCTGCACTACCTGCGCTCCGCCCAGAAATGCCTGAAGGCTGATGCGGAAACCCGGGAGGCCCTGGAAGCCAAATGGGCCCGTCCCATCCCCACGGACCTGGAAATCATCCATTTCATGGAGGTCCTGGCGCGCTACGGCCTGGACCGGCTCCGGGCCAACGCCCGCCGCAGCCTGAAGGGCCTGAGGTTCGTGCCCTACTACGGCTGCACCCTGGCCCGGCCGCCCCGGCTGGCCAAGGAAAAATACTTCCAGGGGGAAATGGAAAACATCCTCACCGCCCTCGGGGCCGAGCCGGTGCCCCACGCCCTCAAATACCGCTGCTGCGGGTCGTTTCTCTCGGCCACCGATCCGGAGATGGTCACGCCCCTGGTGCAGGAGATTCTCACCAGCGCCGAAAAGGCCCAGGCTGACTGCCTCATCACCGCCTGCGCCATGTGCCAGCTCAACCTGGAAATCCGCAATACCGGCAGGGCCAAGATACCCATATTCCACTTCTCGGAAATCCTGGCCCTGGCCTTGGGGGCCGACGATTACGAGGAGTGGTTCGTCCGGCACCTGGTGGACCCGGGCCCGGTGATCCGGAAAATGTTGAAGGCGGCTTGAGAATTGGTGCTGCGCGGACGATAGTTCATTTCTCGCAGGGCAGGCCGCAGCAGGTGCAAAGCTTCTCCTCTTTCAGGGCCTTATAACCCTCCCGAGTCAGCACCGCGGCAATAAGCAGGCCGATAACGGGGTCCGCCTGCCAGAGGCCGTAGAGATAGTTCAGACCCAGGCCGACCAGCAGGGCCAGGGAGAGCAGGGCGCAGACCAGGGTCTGCTTGGAGTCGGCCATGAGGCTGGCGCTGCCCAGGGATTTGCCGGTTTGATACTTGACGTAGAACAGCGCCGGCATGGCGAGGAGGGAGACCAGGGCAATGACGATTCCCAGGAGGCTGGGGGCGGGGACCTCCTGGAAAAGGAGTTTCTTCACCGCTTCATAAAGCACGTAGGCGGCCAGCAGGAAAAAGGTGTATCCCACCAGGCGGATGGCCTTTTTTTCCAGGCGCGCCTCTTCCTCCACGCTGAGATCGCCGCGGTGCCGGAAGCGCCAGATCATCACCCCGCCGGAGAAGGACTCCACCAGGCTGTCCAGGCCGAAGCCCAACAGGGCGATGCTTCCGGCCAGCCAACCGGCCAGGATGGAGATCAAACCCTCCAGAAGGTTATAGGCCACGGTGAGGTAAGATAGCCAAAGGGCCTGTTTTCGCAGATTTTTGCTCATAATTTCTATTCGAGGACTTGTTAAGCCGAGAGCTTGACCCGCTTAAACCGCCGTTTGCCCACTTTCAAAAGATAAGAATTCCCCGCGGCCAATTCCAGGTTGGCGTCGGTGACCTTGTCGCCGTCCACCTGGACCCCGCCCTGGGTGATGAGCCTCCGGGCCTCGGAGGTGCCGGAGGCCAGCCCCGCCTCCGCCATCAGCTTGGGGAGCCAGAGCTTCGCCCCTTCGACCTTTAGGCTCACCTCCTCAATCTCCTCCGGCAGGCCCTTCTCCCGGAAGATGCGGGCGAACTCCTGGGCCGCCTCCAGCGCGGCCTCGCGGCCGTGATAGCGGGCCACCAGTTCCACCGCCAGGTCTTCCTTCACCTGGCGGGGATGTTTCTTCCCCTGGTCCAGATCGGTCTTCAATTGCGCCAGTTCGGTCGGGGTGATGTCGGTGAGCAGTTCGAAATAGCGCAGCATTAAAGTATCGGAGACGGACATGAGCTTGCCGAACATGACCCCCGCCGGTTCGTCAATGCCCACGTAATTGCCCAGGGACTTGCTCATCTTCTGGACCCCGTCCAGGCCCTCCAACAGGGGCAGGGTGATGACCACCTGGGGCTCCTGGCCGTACTCCCGCTGCAAATCCCGGCCCACCAGGAGGTTGAAGGTCTGGTCGGTGCCGCCCAACTCCACGTCGGCCTCCAGGGCCACCGAGTCGTAGCCCTGGATCAGGGGATAGAGGAATTCGTGGATGCTGATGGGCGTTTGCGAGGTGTAGCGCTTATGGAAATCCTCCCGCTCCAACATGCGGGCCACGGTGTGGCGGGCCGCCAGGCGGATAAGGTCCTGGGCGGCCATGGGCTTCATCCAACGGCTGTTGAAGTCAATGACGGTTTTCTCCGGGTCCAGGATTTTAAAAATTTGGCGCTCGTAGGTGGCGGCGTTGGCCTTGACCTCGTCTTCGGTCAGCGGCGGCCGGGTCTCGCTCTTGCCGGAGGGGTCGCCGATGAGGCCGGTGAAGTCGCCGATGAGGAAGATCACCTGGTGCCCCAGGTCCTGGAAGTGCTTGAGCTTTTGAATCAGCACGGTGTGCCCCAGGTGCAGGTCCGGGGCGGTGGGGTCGAAGCCGGCCTTGACCCGCAGGGGTTTGCCGGCAGCGATGGCCTTCTCCAGCCGCGCCTTCAATTCTTCTTCGCTAATGATGTCATGACAGCCCTGCTTGAGCAGGGCCAGTTGTTCTGCCACGGGTTTCACGCCAGGTTCACTCCAATCCTTCGAAAATTATCTTGATAGTGGCCCAGGCGTCTCGCCTGGGCCGGCGCAGGCTAAAGCCTGCGGCTACAGGAATTTATCGGGCGGGCTGCGCCCGCCGCATTATGACCGTCACAGGCAGGCCATATAAGGTAATGGCGGGAGGCGCGGCGCTTTCCCGCCCTACGGTCTCACCCGAATACGGCCGGCGCCGGCGCCTGTAACCTCCCCGATGATGGCCGCCTCCTCGACTCCCGCCTCATTAAGGCGGCTCATTAAAGCCTCACTATCCTGGGCCGCGATAGCGATGAACAACCCCCCCGAGGTCTGGGCGTCACTCAGAAGATCCGCGGTTATGGCATCCACCCCAGAGTCCACGGTCAGGTGCTTCTCGCAAAAACGCCGGTTGGCGTGGCTGCCTCCAGGCACCAGGCCCATTTCGGCATACTCCCGCGCCCAGGAGAGCAGGGGCACCCGGCCGGCGTAAAGGGTGAATTCGGCCCGGGAGGCCTTGGCCATTTCCAGGCCGTGGCCCAGCAGGCCGAAGCCGGTGATGTCGGTGACCGCGTGGACTTCCAGGCCCTCCAGGGCCGAGGCTGCGGCGCGGTTAAGGGCGCTCATGACCCGAATCGCCGCGGCCTCGGCCTCCGGGGAGGCCAGCCGGCCCTTCAGGGCGGTGGCGATGATGCCGGTGCCCAGGGGTTTGGTGAGGATGAGCCGGTCCCCCACCCGGGCCCCGGCCTTGGTGAAGATGCGCTCGGGATGCACCACCCCGGTGACCGCCAAGCCGTATTTCAGTTCCGGGTCTT